>NZ_JBDJAV010000023.1:0-162389 GCF_039649625.1 Plantactinospora sp. ZYX-F-223
CTGGTCGCCGCGTACGCGCCGAACGACATCGCCGGCACCGCCGACCAGGACCTCCGGGGCGGTGCCGAGATACTGCCGCTGCTCGCCGAGAGCACCGGGGACGGCGGGATGGCGCTCGACCTGGCCCTGGCGTACGGGCTCGGCGCCCGGCACCGGGCCGACCGGGTCGCCGCGGTCGACGCCCTGCTGGCGCTCGCCGCCGCAGGTGAGTTGGATGCCGCCTCCGTGGGTCGGCAACTCGGGGAGCTGGCGTCGGGCGGGATGGTGACCCTGACCCGGACGGTCGAGCCGCTCCGGGATCTGGCCCTGGCCGGTGCCCGACTCAGCACCTGGCGGCTGCTCGCCGCCGCCCTGCCGGCCCTGCTGACCGCGCCGAAGCCGCGCTCCGGCGTATCCGACCTGCTGACCCTGGCGGCGGAGACGGCGACCGCCACCGGCGTCCCGATCGCCGTCCCCGGGCTGTCCGAGGTGGCCGCCCGCCGGGGGTCGAGCCGGCTGTCAACCGAGGCCCGCCGCCTCGTCGCCGCGCTCGACCACCCGGCCGCCGCGGTGACCGGATAGCGCCCGCCGCCGCTGAACCTCTGCCACCCCCCCATGCGGTCCGTCGTGCCGCAGGTGGAGGTCCCGGCGCACGCGCCGCGCGGTTCAGGGTGAAATAGGTTCAGCGGGTGCCGACTACGCCGGGCCGGCGGGTACCGGCGGCAGCCCGGCGGTCGCGGCCCGTAGCTGCGACTCGGAGAGTTCGTGGTCGGCGAGGTCGCCGGCGAGGTAGGCGCCGTAGGCGGCGAGGTCCAGGTGCCCGTGCCCGCACAACGCGGTCAGGATCACCTTCTCCTCGCCGGTCTCCTTGCACCGCAACGCCTCCTCGATGCAGGCGGCCAGCGCGTGGGTGGGTTCGGGGGCCGGCACGATCCCTTCGGTACGCGCGAACCGCACGCCCGCCTCGAAGCACTCCCGTTGGCCCTTTGCCACCGCCTCGATCAACCCCAGCTCGTAGACGTGCGAGATCAGCGGTGACATCCCGTGGTAGCGCAGCCCGCCGGCGTGGATCGGGTCGGGGATGAACTCGTGTCCGAGAGTGTGCATCTTCATCAGCGGGGTCATCCCGGCGGTGTCGCCGAAGTCGTACGCGTAGACGCCCCGGGTCAACGACGGACAGCTCGCCGGCTCGACGGCCCGGATGGTCACCTCCAGCCGGCCGGTCAGCTTCTCCCGGAGGAACGGGAACGCGAGCCCGCCGAAGTTGGAGCCGCCGCCGGTGCAGCCGACGATCAGGTCCGGCGTCAACCCGACCTTGCCGAACTGGGCGAGCGCCTCCTCGCCGATTACCGTCTGGTGCAGCAGTACGTGGTTGAGCACGCTGCCCAACGCGTAGTTGGTGTCCGGGCTGCCGGCGGCCACCTCGACCGCCTCGGAGATCGCGATACCCAGCGAGCCGGGTGAGTCGGGCTGCTTGGCCAGCACGGCCCGGCCGGCCGCGGTGAGCTCGGACGGCGACGGGTGGATGACTCCGCCGAACGTCTCGATCATGATCTTCCGGTACGGCTTCTGGTCGTACGAGGCGCGCACCTGCCACACCTCGCAGTCCAGGCCGTACTGGGAGCAGGCGAAGGCGAGCGCGGTTCCCCACTGGCCGGCACCGGTCTCGGTGGTCAGCCGGCGGACTCCCGCCACCGCGTTGTAGTACGCCTGCGGCACCGCCGTGTTCGGCTTGTGCGACCCGGCCGGCGACACGCCCTCGTACTTGTAGAAGATCTTGGCTGGGGTGCCGAGCGCCCGCTCCAGCCGGTGCGCCCGGTACAACGGGGACGGCCGCCAGAGCCGGTAGACGTCCAGTACGTCTTCGGGAATGTCCACGTAGCGCTCGGCGGTGACCTCCTGCTCGATCAGCGCCGTCGGGAACAGCGGCGCCAGGTCGTCCGGGCCGACCGGCGCCAGCGTGCCCGGATGCAGCACCGGCGGCGGCGCGGCGGGCAGGTCGGCCACGACGTTGTACCAGCGACGTGGCATCTCCGACTCGTCCAGCAGAATCTTGCTCGGCTCACCCATGGGCACGAATTGAACCGGCCCGAGGCGGTGATGTCCACGATTGTCGTGCCGTCCCGGCAGGGTCGGGCGGGTCGCCGGCGCCCGCCGGGATCCGGCCGACGAGGCCTCGCCGGACCTGCGGCCGATCCCGCCGGCCCACCGTGCCCGGGTGTCAGAGCCGGGCCGGGCCGTACGGGACCTGGCCGGTGCCGAGCCGTCGCAGCCGGGTGCGCACCCGGTCGGCGTCCGGGTGGTGGAGGTCGTCGAAGATCTCCACGGCCTCCCGCCAGGTGTGGCGGGCGGTCTCCACTCCACCGTCGGAATACCGCGCGTCGCCGAGCCGGACGAGCGTGTCGGCGGTGGCGGGACGGTTGCCGAGGCTGCGGAACAGCTCCAGGGCCCGGCGGTAGCAGGCGATCGCCTCGGTGAGCTGGCCGAGGTGCCGGTGGGCGTACCCGAGGCTGTTCCAGGTGTGCGCCTCGGCGGGCCGGTCGCCCTGCTCCTGCTGCTCCGCCAGGGCCAGATAGCAGGAGGTGAGGGCGGACTCGTACTCGCCGAGCTGGGCCCGGCACCACCCCACCGAGCTGAGCGCCCGGGCCTGCCCGATCCGGTGTCCCGCCGTCCGGAACAGCTCCAGCGCCTGCTCGGCGTGCCGCAGCGAGTCGCGGTACCGGGACTGCTGCTCGGCGACCAGGGCCAGGTTGTGCTGCACCTGTGCCTGGCCGACGGGGTCGTCCAACTCCGCGAAGAGCGCGAGGGCCTGCCGCAGGTGCGAGTGACTGTCGTCGTGCCGGCCGAGCCGCAGGTAGGCGATCCCGAGGTAGCGCAGCGCGTACGCCTGGTCGGGCCGGTCGCCGAGCCGGCGCACCGCGGCCAGCGCGCCCTCCAGTACGGCCACCAGGTCGGGCCAGTGGCCGTGCTCGTCGAGGAAGGGTGCGAACGTCCAGGCGAGGGTCCAGGCGTGCGGGAAGTCCACCGGGGAGTTCTCGCCGAGCAGGGCGAGCAGTACCGGTTGCTCGGTGCCGAACCAGGCTCGCGCCTGTTCGGGGCTCTGGAACGTCTCGACGGTCACCCCCGGCTCGGCCGGGGCGGCGCCGATCTCGTCCCGGTGCGGGTGGGTCAGTCGGGCGGCGGCGTACGCGGTGTGCAGGTAGTGGTCGAGCAGCCGGCGTACGGCCTGCTGCCGCCCCGGCTGGGTCTCCCGGTCGCGCGCCAGCTCGCCGGCGTAGGCACGGAGCAGGTCGTGGCAGCCGTACCGGCCGGGGGAGCGTTCGACCAGCAGACTCGCCCGGGCCAGCTCGGCCAGGGCCGGGCGCGCCTGCCCGAGCGGCACCCCGAGCAGGCTGGCCGCGGCGGCGACACCGATCTCCGGCCCCGGGTGCAGCCCGAAGAGCTGGAACAGGCGCGCCGCTCCCGCCGAGAGGGTGTGGTAGGAGCCGGCGAAGACGGCCCGCACGTCCGTACCCGGATCACCGTCGCCGAACCCGTCGAGCCGGCCGTCGGGCCGGCGCAGTTCCTCGGCCAGGGCCCGAAGTGGAAACCCGGGACGGGTGGCGCTCCGGGCGGCCACCAGGGCAAGCGCCAGCGGCAGCCGGGAGCAGCGGGAAATGATCTCGTCGACCGAGTCCGGCTCGGCGGCTACCCGGTCCGCTCCGATCCGCCGGGCCAGCAGGTGCCGGGCCTCGGCGACCGGCGGCAGGTCGAGGGCGAGCGGCTCGGCGCCCACCGCGGCCACCAGACCGGACAACCAGTTGCGGCTGGTCACGATGACGCCGCAGCCGGGGGAGCCGGGCAGCAGCGGCTGGACCTGTGCGGTGTCGCCGGCGTTGTCCAGCAGTACCAGCATCCGCCGGCCGGCGACCAGGCTGCGGTACAGCGCCGCCTGCTCGGCCAGGTCCGCCGGTACGTGCTGCGGTGGAACCCCGAGCGCGCCCAGGAAGCTGCGGATCGCCTGGTCCGGCCGTGGTGGGGCCGATCCGGCCGGATCGAAGCCGCGCAGGTTGACGTACAACTGGCCGTCGGGGAAGCGTGCGGCCCGGAGGTGCGCCCACCGCACCGCCAGGGCGGTCTTGCCGACCCCTGCGGTTCCGGAGATCACCGCGACCGGAGGCCCCGGCGGCGAGTCGCCGGTCGGCAACAGGATGGCGTCGAGCCGGTCGAGTTCGGCGGTCCGGCCGACGAAGACCGGCAGGTTGAGCGGCAGTTGCGCTGGCACCACCGGCTGGGCCGCCGGGACGTCGGGATGCGTCCCGGACTGGTCGTCGGCCGGCGGCTCCGCCTGGTCGTCGTCGCCGTGCTCACGGTCCAGCACCGGATCGCCCCGCAGGATGGCCCGGGCCAGTTCGCTGAGCTGGGCCCCCGGGTCCAGGCCCAGCTCGTCCGCGAGCCGCCGCCGGGTCCGGTGGTACGTCTGGAGCGCGTCCTGGCGCCGCCCGGTGCGGTACAGCGCGACCATCAGGTGACCGGCGAGGGTCTCGTCCGACGGGTCGCGTTCGACCAGCTCGGTCAGCTCGCTGAGCAACTCCTCGTGAGCGCCGAGCGCCAGGTCCGTCTCGATCCGCAGCAGCATCGCCGAGCCGCGCAGCCGCTCCAGTCCGGCGCAGACCCGCTCCCGCAGCGGTTCCGGGGCGTCGGCCAGCGGTGTACCGCGCCAGAGGCCGAGCGCCTCGCGGAGCAGGTCGGCCCGGCCGACCCCGGTCAACGAACGCGCCCGCTCGACCAGCCGGGTGAACCGGTGCGCGTCCACCGCCTCGGCGTCAATCTCGATCGCGTACCCGTCGCCGCGCCGGACCAGTGCCTCACCGCTGCCGTCTCCGGGGGCGTTGAGCGCGGTGCGCAGCCGGGAGACGTACGTGCTCAGCACGGCCGGAGCGGTGTCGGGCGGGTCACCGTCCCAGAGCAGGTCGACCAGGCGGTGGATCGGCACCGGGCGGCCCGCCTCCAGGAGCAGCAGCCCGAGCAGGCAGCGTTCCCGGCGCCGACCCACGGCCACCGGCGCCCCGCGGTGTTCGGCCCGCACCGGACCGAGGATCCGAAAATTCATCATTGTGCTCAACAATCCCTGTGTATCAGACAGAAGCGTCTGGTGTATGTCGGCCATCTAGGGCCCACAGGGTCGACAACTGGTGGGGTCCGTTGGTTGCGGTCACGCCCGAACTACTTCCCGGACGGACGGCGTCGCTGGCCGCACCGCATGCGTGGGGCGGCCGGCGGGCTTCCGCACCCGACCGGGGCTGATTCCTGGTCCTCGCCGTATCCTTCGGTCCGGCGCGGTGCCGGTGGCAGCGGGACCGGGCCGACGGGTTGACGCGCACCCTCGGGAGGCGAGCTGGCGGCCACCGGGCGGCGTGTGGCGCCTCCGGCAGAGTTGCGCCAGGCCGGTCGGATGTCGGGCCACGCCGCGGGAGTCGGCCCGGGTCGGGCCGATCAGCCGCCGACCGTTGAACCTTTTCAGCCTGAACCGCGTGCTCACGCACCGCGTCCGACCGTGCGGTCCGCCGGGCCGCGAGGGGAGGTGGGGGGACTACACCCGCACCGGCGGCAGGTACCCGCGCTGCGACGGCCGGGCAGGGCGGCCAACCTGATCGCTGTCGGCGTGGTGGCCGCGCACGTGCTCCGGTTCGGCGTTCGGCCTTCGGGCCGGCGTCCGTGCTGCGGTCCCGGCGGTCAGCCGGGCCGGACGGGCTGTTCGGGCCGGTGGCAGTGTGCGCAGTGCCGGTCGTCCGCCAGCACCGACGGCAGCCACTGCGGTGCCGAGCCGAGCCGCGGATCACGGTTGAGGATGGCCCGGTGCAGGGCGGTCAGCTCCGGTCCGGGCTCCACGCCCAGCTGCTCGCGCAGGGCCTCGCGAGCGCGTCCGTACGCGGCCAGCGCCGGTGCCACGTCACCGCGCCGGTACAGCGCCACCATGAGCTGCGCCCACAGCGTCTCCCGGGTGGGATAGGCCAGGGTCAGCCGGCGCAGGTCGCTGACGAGTTCCTCGCTGCCGCCGAGGCCGAGACGTGCCCGCAGATGGCATTCGATCGCGAGCTGCCGCGACTCGTCGAGAGCGCTGAGCCGGGCGGCCAGGGCCGGGCTGCGGGGTACGTCGCTGGCGGCGTCACCGCGCCACAGCGCCAGCGCCGCCGCCAACTGCGTCGCGGCCCGGGCCGGGTCACCAGCGGTGAGCGCGGTACGCCCCAGCCGTAGCCGTTCGGCGAACACCTGTAGATCCAGCTCCTCCGGGCCGACCCGGAGCAGGTAACCGCCGCTGGTGGTGGCCAGCCGGCTCCGGCCGGCCTCCGGCGAGCCGCCCAGCGAGGTACGGAGTCGGGTCGCGTAGGTGCGCAGGTTGGCGATGGCCGACACCGGCGGCGGACCCTCCCAGAGCAGTTCGATGAGGTGGTCGAGGGAGACCGGTCGGTTCGGCTCCAGCAGCAGGGCGGTGAGCAATGTTCGTGGCCGGACGCCGTTCACCCGTACCGGCCGGCCGTCCCGCCACACGCGGACGGGACCGAGTAGGGCGAAGCGCAGCCGAAGGCCGCCTGTGGGTGGCGGTGACATGCGGACCAGCCTGAGCCACTGGACTTTCCACCCACCTTCCGCCGGCCTTCCGGCCGTACCGCCGAGCCCCGGGATGGCGGCGGGCCGGGCGGACTCCGGGCAACCGGTCGTCCGCCCGGCACCGCCGGTACCCCGGTCAGTCCTTCGGGCTGCCCTTGGGGGCGGTGTTCCACTCCGGGTTGCCCAGGGTGGTGACCCAGGTCCGTACCTTGGCCACGTCGGCCGGCGCGAAGGCGAGGCTCAGCATCAGCAGCAGTCGCGCCTTCTGCGGCAGCAGGTCGTCCCCGGCGATGATCGGCGAGGTGGTGCTGCCGCCGTAGACGGAGCCGGAGCCGGTCCGGGTGGTGCTGACGAAGACGACCCCCTTTGCCGCAGCGGCGGTCCGGGCGCTGCTCTGCGCCGAGGAGATGCCGCCGGCGCCGGTGCCGGCGGTGACGATGCCCTTCACCCCGGCGTCCGCGAAGGCGGTGATCGCCTCCCCACCGGCCTGCTGGTAGCCGTAGACCACCTCGACCCGGGGCACCGCGGTGGGGGCGACCTTGGACAGGTCGAACGGGGTCAACCAGCGCTGCTTCGCGTCGCAGTCCTCGACCCGGGCCGGTGCCCGGCCGACCTTGATGTTCGGCCCGTCGACCCAGCCCAGTACGCCGAGTTCCCGGGACTGGAAGGTGTCCATCCGGTAGGAACTGGTCTTGGTGACGTCCCGGGCGGCGTGGAACTCGTCGCCGAGCAGCAGCACCGTGCCGTAGCAGTAGGTGGACTGGCTGGCCGCCAGCACGATCGAGTTGTACAGGTTGGCGGGACCGTCGGCGCCGATCACCTGCGGCCCGTCCGGGGTGACCGCCGCCCACGGTCGCATGGCGCCGGTGAGCACCACCGGCTTGCGGCTCTGCACGGTCAGGTCCAGCCAGTACGCGAACTCCTCCATGGTGTCGGTGCCGCTGGTCACCACCACCGCGTCGGACTTCCGCAGTGCCGCCTCGACGGCCAGGGTGAGGGCGTGGAACTCGGCGATGGTGTAGCCGCCGGAGCCCTTGTTGCCGAACTGCACCGTCGAGACGTCGGCGATCTGGCCGATCTCCGGCTGGAGCCGGGCCACCAGGTCGCCGATGGCGATCCGGCCGGACTGGTAGTCGGTGAAGCTGCTCCGGGAGGTGGCGACGCCGGAGATGGTGCCGCCGGTGCCGATCACGGTGACCCGGGGCTTCTTCGCCTTGGCCCCGGCCACCGCCTGGGCGTACGCGACGCTGCGGATCTCGGTCGGTCTGGTGACCCCGGAGACGGCACCACTGATCGGGGGCAGCGCCACCGCCGCCGGTGCGGGCGAGCGGTTGACGACGGAGACGACCGTGGCGGTGAGTGCCGCGGTGAGGACCGGAACCAGTACGGCGGCCAGGCGCCGAGGTGTCGGCCGGAACCGACCCGGAAGGCTGGACAATGCGACCTCCAGTTGGGGGATGGCGGTAACCGGCATCGTGCGAGCTCCGGTTTTCCTCGGCGTTACAAGATCATTTCCCGTCGCCGCCGTTCGGAACGTGCCCGATCAATCGCCGCTACTCGATCTATTTTCGGAGTGGAAGCTGCCGGTTTGGCCGCCTTCGGTCCGAGGCTCGACCAGTCTGGCTGTGACGAGCGGCACAATCGCCTCCGGACAGTGAACCCGGGCGGTCCGGTGGGCTACCCAGGACGGGATGGATGACGTCGACCACGGGCTGCTGCACCGGGTGGCCGCCGGGGATCAGCGGGCTTTCGAGGAGCTGTACGCCCGGCACGGCCAGCCGCTGCTGGCGTACGCCGAGGGCCTGCTCGGCGACCGTGGCCGGGCCGAGGAGGCGCTCCAGGACACCTTCCTGGCCACCTGGCGGGGCGCCGGCTCGTTCGAGGGGCGGTCCACGGTGCGTACCTGGCTGTTCGGCATCTGCCGGCGGCAGGCACTGAGCCGGATGGCCGGACGCCGGCCGGCGCCGCTGCCGATGGAGGCCGCTGCCGAGGTGCCGGCCGGCGAGCCCGGTCCGGAGGCGGTGGCCCTGGCCCGGGCCGATGCCCGGGCGGTGGCCGCCGCCCTGGCCGAGCTGGCCCCGGCGCACCGGGAGGTGCTGGACCTGGCGTTCGGCGCCGGCCTCGCGCACGCCGAGATCGCCGAGGTGCTCGGCATTCCGGTCGGCACCGTGAAAAGCCGGCTGTTCCACGCCCGGGCCGGGCTGGCCCGGGCACTGCCCGACGCGGCGGCGGTCGGGGTTTCCGGACGGGAGGCGGGACGATGACCCACCCGAGTGAGCTGCTGGCAGGGTTCGCCGCCGGCACCCTGTCGGCCGACCGGGCCGACCGGGTGGCTCGGCACATCGCCGACTGCCCCGGCTGCGCCGCCGAACTGACCGCCTGGCGGCGGGTGGCCGGCGCCGTCGGTGACCGGGTCGCGGCGGTCGCCCCGCCGCCGCCCGGACTGCTCGACGCCGTGCTGTCCCGGCTGGCGCCGTCCCGGGCCGCCGCACCGGTCGTACCCCGGTATGCGGCTCCGCTCGGCGGCGCCGCCGCGCGCCGGGCGGTGCGGATCCTGGCCGCCCAGCGACGCCTGGTCGACCGGCGGGTCTGGCCGGTCGCCGCCGTGGTGCTGGCGGCCGGCACCGCTCTCGCCGGCTGGGCGCCACCGGGACTGTCCGAGCAGGTCCTGGCCATCGTGGTACCCCTGGTCGCGGCGCTGGGCGTGGCCGGTGCCTGCGGCAGCGGCACGGACGAGGCCGGCGAGCTGGTCGCGGCGAGCCTGACCGGGGTACGCGCGGTGCTGCTGGCCCGGCTCACCCTGGTGCTCGGCGCGATCTTCGGTGCCGCCTCGGTCGCCTCCCTCGGGCTGGTCTGGTTCGACGCCGGTGCACCGGTGGGGCTCTTCGCCGCCTGGCTCGGGCCGATGGCGCTGCTCTCGGCGGTCAGCTTCACGCTGTCGGTGCTGTGGCGGCCGGCGGTCGGGATCGGGGTCGCGATGGGCCTCTGGGTGCTCCGGCTGCTCGCCGGCTCCAATGCCCTGGACGGGACGGTGGACCGGCTGGTCGAGGCGCTGTGGCGGACCAGCGGACCGCTGCTGTTGCTGGCGGCGCTGCTGATGGCCGGCACGGTCGTACTCTTGCCGCGCTTGCCGGCCGGAGTCGGACGCCGCGCCTACGGCCGGTGACCGGCGCCGGATGTGGCCCGGGTCACCGGCCGTACCGGTGAACCCCAGCGGCTCGCCGGCCCACCCAGTTGTGTGATGGCCCAATATTCCTGGCATATTCCACTGCGGCGGGCCGGGTCCCGCCACCTGTGGCGGTACGAGGCGCGGCGCGCCGGCTGGGCGGCCGGCGTCGCGCCACCGGCGACGCTGCTGGTCGCGGTGGCGATGGCCCTGCTCGCCGGCAACGGCGGCGCCGGGCGGCGGCAGGTCGGCGACCTGCTGCTCACCGGAGTGGAAGCCCTGCTGCCGCTGGCGGTGGCGATGACCGCGGTGACCCTGGTGGCCCGGGACGGCTGCCGGGAGCTGCAACTCGCCCTCCCCACCCGGTACGCCCGGACCCTCGGCCGCCGGCTCGGGGTGCTGGCGCTGGCCGCCGCGCTCTCCGCGCTGGTCTACTCGGCCGGGCTCGGTCTTTCCGGCTGGTGGATCGGGCCGGACCCGCTCGCCTCGCCGCTGGTCTGGGCCCCACCGACGATCTGGCTCACCGCCCTGGCGGTGCTGCTGGCGGTACTCGCCCGCAGCGTCGTGATGGCCACCAGTGCGGTCGCCGGGCTGTGGCTGTGCGAGCAGGTCTTCGCGTCCCTGCTGGTCGGCCACGACTGGACCCGCCCGCTCTTCCTGTTCACCACCAGCCGGCTCGGGACCGGGGAGGGCTGGCTGACGAACCGGCTGGTGCTGACCCTCACCGGGTTGCTGCTCGCCGCCGCGGTCGCGCTGCTGCTGCGCCGGCCCCATCTGCTGTTGTCCGAGGAGGAGGAGTGAGCGGCATGTCGGAACTGCTCGCGGTCGGCCGGTACGAGTTCCGGATGCAGGCCCGCAAGCGGTCGCTGTGGCTGACGACGCTGGTCCTGGCGACGGTGATGGCGCTGTTCCAGGGTCCGCGCGGGCCCCGCTACCTGCCGGCGGACGCGACGGCACCGGAGGTGATGGCCGGCTGGGCGTTGATCTTCGGCATCGTGGTGCCGCTCGGCTTCGGCATGGTGCTGGCGGACCGGCTGGTCCGGGACCGCCGGCTCGGCACCGCCGCCCTGCTGGAGAGCCTGCCGGTCCGGCCGGGTCTGCTGCTGGCCGGGAAGTACCTCGGCGGGCTCGCCGCGACCGGGCTGCCGGCGCTGCTGGCGATGCTGGTCGCCGGTGGCTACGAGACCGTGCACCGGGGCGAGCCGCTGATGCTCGGCTGGGCGGTACTGGCCTTCGCCGTGGTCATGCTGCCCGGGTTCGCCTTCGTCGCCGGGTTCGCCCTGACCTGCCCGCTGGCCATCTCCGCGCCGCTGTTCCGGGTGCTCTTCGTCGGGTACTGGTTCTGGGGCAACATGCTCGCCCCCGACTTCCTGCCGTCGCTGACCGGCACGCTGGTCACGCCGATCGGTGACTATCCGGCGAGTTGGCTCTCGGGCGAGCTGGCGTTCTTCGCCGGCGCACCCGGCTGGCTCTCCTTCCTGCGCCCCGAACCCGGCGCCGGCAGCGCGCTGCTCAGCGTCGCCCTACTCGTCCTGCTCGGCCTGCTGCCCCTGCTGGTCGCGCACACCGTCCTGTCCCGCCGCCGCCGGCACGCCGCCTGACGCGTCTTGAGAAAGGCTCACTTCGTATGGACATCCAGACCACCGGTCTGACCCGCCGGTTCGGCAGGGTCACCGCGCTGCACTCGGTCGACCTGGCCATCCCCGGCGGCATGTACGGGCTGCTCGGCGCGAACGGTGCCGGTAAGACCACGCTGATGCGGATTCTGGCCGGGGTGCTGCCGCCCAGCGGCGGGCAGGTGCGGGTCGGCGGTCACGACCTGTCCACCGGGGCCGGCCGGCTGGCGGTGCAGCGTCGGCTCGGCTACCTGCCGCAGGACCTCGGTCTCTATCCCGACCTGTCGCCACGGGAGTTCCTGGACTACGTCGGCCTGCTCAAGGGGCTCGACGACACGAGGGCCCGGCGGCGGCAGGTCGACGAGCTGCTGGAACTGGTGGCGTTGACCGAGGTGGCCGGGCGGCGGATGAAGGGCTTCTCCGGTGGGATGCGGCGGCGGGTCGGTATCGCGCAGGCGTTGCTCGGTGATCCTGCGTTGATCGTGGTGGACGAGCCGACCGCCGGGCTGGACCCGGAGGAGCGGGTGCGGTTCCGGACCCTGCTGGCCGGGCTGGCCGGGAACCGTACGGTGCTGCTGAGTACGCACATCGTGGAGGACGTGGCGCAGACCTGCCAGCACGCCGCGGTGATGGCGGGCGGCCGGGTGGTGTACACCGGGATGGTCACCGATCTGGTCCGGATCGGCGAGGGCGCCACCTGGGAGGTGACCAGCTCCGGCCCGGCGCCGACGACCGGGGTGGTGGTCTCGGCGATCAGCCGGACCGACGGTACCCACTACCGGGTGGTCAGCCCGACCCGGCCGAGCCCGGACGCGGTGCCGGTGGCACCGTCACTGGAGGACGGTTATGTTGCGCTGATGCAGCGTTCTGCCAGGCTGCCACAGACAAGCAGGTAAGCACGGACCAGAACAGCGCCTCGATCATCAGATTGGCTGGTCGATCACTGGTGTATGTAGGTAGCGCGCTGTTCCGTCAACGGTGGCAGCCAGTGCCTGCTCAAGGCGTTTCCAAATGTATGGTCTGAGCATCGTTGCCGCTTGTGTCAACGAGTAGAAGCGGAACGCTCTGATCTCCGGATTTGCTGCACGGAGCGGATCGATCTGTCGGCTATCGAGGATGCCACCGTCGAAGACGAACATGAGGCTGTCGTCCCAGGGGCCGTGCGGTGCAACCCAGTCGACCACCAGCATCGGCCCGAGCGAGAGTTCGAGACCCAACTCCTCACGTAGTTCGCGCTCAGCGGCCTGGCGCGGCGGTTCGTTGTGTTCGGCCATGCCCCCGGGAAGGTCCCAGTCTGGCTTGTAGCTTGGGTCCACCAGTAGGATCTCGCCCCGGTCGTTCCGAATGAGAGCATCCGCGCCGACGCGCTTGCGAGCCTGCTTGGCGTTGCCTTCGGCGAGATACTCATGCCAAGCCGCGCGGTCGCGCTCGTAGAGCGGTCGTTCGTTGCTGGTCATAGTGGTCGATGGGCTGCTGGTGGCTCGTGCAAGGCACCGGTAGCCCCGATCCAGTCCCGGTCGACCACCGCCTGGTCAAGCCGCTCGATCACTTCGGGAATCTCGCCGCATCGCTCGGAGTAGGACCGGAGCAGCAACGCGACATGCCTGAGTTGGTCAACGAGTACGGCTGAGCCGAGGCTTGTGGTGTACGCGAGTACCTCGCGGATCAGGGCACACGCCTCCTCCGGCCGTCGCTGACCGAGTAGCGCGGTAGCAAGCGTGAGTTCGGCGAAGGCACGGCTACGCACCCGACCAGGCTCACGGCCCGCGAGGGCCCGGTCCACCTGCCTGCCTACCTCAGCGAGGTCGCCTACTCGGAGAAAGCACCACGCTGTCTCGGAGGCGAGTGATGCCTCGTCGAATGGGCTGAGCCACTGCGAGTCGGAGACACACTTGCGCTGGAATGCGATCTCGGCAGCCGTGATTGCCGCAACCGCCTCGACCGGGCGTCCGCTTGCGGCCAACCCGCATGCGCGTACCGCATGCAGTCGAGCCTCAAGCGGGCCATGTGGAGGACCGCTCCAGAGATGTGCTAACCCTGCCTTGGCATGCGTCACCGCATCGCGCGCATCGCCGTGCTGGCGGGCGAAATGGCTGAGGCTCGCGCAGACCTGTGCGGCTAGCTGGGTATCGCCGCTGGCAGCAGCGATGGCGCTGGCCTGGGACAGATGTCGATAGGCCGTCATCTTGGCGCCGCTCTCCAGCGCCATCCATCCAGCCATCTCAGCGAGGCAGGCTATCGGTGCTGATGCCGAGGACGTCTGCGGGCTGGCATCACTCAACGACGGCGCGTATGGGTACTGGGCGAGATGAGACGCGACGGTTGCGTACAGATGGGCGCCGCCGAGCTGTCGATCAGCATGACGGAGCGCGTGCATGAAGGGGAGCGCGATGTCGTCAGCTCGGGGCCGCGCCTGTGGCTGTCCGGTGCTGGGCAGCGCGAACCACAGCATCTCGGCAGGCATGCCGAGGAGGAGCGCCCAGTCGACCAGCCGATCGAGGTCGCGTAACCCTGGCCCGTTCTCCAAGCGGCTGAGCTGAGCCTGCGTCTGGCTCATCCATCCGGCCACGAGATCCTGGGACAGCGGCCGTGGACCGTGGTGAGGATGGTGTCGGTATGCCCTGATCACATGGCCGATATGGCGCTCGGCAAAGGCGTCCCGTAGCTCTCTGGCCTGCCAGAACTCGGGCGGCAACGACGGCGGCGCGAAGAGGGAGCTGCTGGTCTGGCTGCTGCACCGCCTACATGATCCGGTGCGGTTGTCTTTCGCCAATCGGGCACCACACCTGCCGCAGGCTGGCGGGGATGTGCGGGACATGTCAGGACTCCCACGTGGGTTGCCAGTTGAGCGTCGGGCAGATGCTGACGAGGTTATCGAACCAATGCGCTTTGCGTATATATCCCACCAACGTTGCGTCATTCTGGCCAGGCCTAATCCCGTACACGATCCACCCACGGCCCGGGGCGGGTGCTGTGGCCAACGGTTTCCGCCATGCCGGCGTGGCGGGATGCCGACCCCGCCCGCCTCGGTGCCGATCCAGTCGACAGGCGCGGACGACGTCGGGAGGGCACAGGTGTCTTGGTCTGCGGGAACCGCCCGGAGGGCGGGGTGGGGTGGTGTTGCGGTTGGGGCGCTGGTGGGCGTACCCGATCAGGCTGGTGGTGGTCGGCGGTGAGCGCGGTGTATCCGAGGCTGACCTCGACGGAGATCCGGTCGGTCCGGTTCGGGCGGGGGCCGTGGCGGCGCGGGTTGGACCCGGACGAGGTGTACGGGTTCCTGGCCCGGTTGGCCGACGAGGTGGACCTGCTGCGGCGCGACGTCCGGGTGGCTCGCGCTGACGCGGACCGGGTCAAGGCGGCGTTGCGGAGTTGGCAGACCCGTAACGCCCGGCTGGCCGACGGCCGGTGGCGGGGTGATCGGCGGTGACGGATCGACCCCCGGTGCGATCAGCGGGTGACCCGGATCGGCAGCTCGGGCGGCCGTCAGCGGCGGTCGAGGTCTCCGAGGAGATGGCGGCACACTTCCGGGACACGACGCGGACGCACGCCAACGATCCCGATCTCGGGGTGTGCGTGCGGTGTGGCCGGAGCCGGTGCGACGAGTGGCGGTGGGCATACGAGCGGCTGGTCCTGGCCGGCCGGCTCGCCGACCTGCCGAGATCCGCCAGGCCGGGCGATGGTGGCGCGTCCTCGGGCGATGCGGGAGCCGCCGGGTGATGGTGGCGGTGGTCTGGGGGCAGGGCAGGTGGCGGGCGGTGAGCGATATTGCCGAGTTGGATGCTCTGCTGGCCGGCCTGGCGGTGACCTCGCTCGGGCCGCACGTGGTCGGGCTGTATCCGCCGAGGTTTCTGGAGCCGGTGTTTCGGCCGGGCACGCCGCCGGCCCTGCCGTCGTTGCAACTCGGGCTCGGGCATCCGGTGCGGG
Source organism: Plantactinospora sp. ZYX-F-223 (assembly GCF_039649625.1). Taxonomy (NCBI): domain Bacteria; kingdom Bacillati; phylum Actinomycetota; class Actinomycetes; order Micromonosporales; family Micromonosporaceae; genus Plantactinospora; species Plantactinospora sp. ZYX-F-223. Next base: position 15,277 of record NZ_JBDJAV010000023.1, read on the forward strand.
GATTCCTCTACTGGGCCGGGCCAGCCGGCAGTCTGGGCTACGAGCCGGAGTTGCCGCCGTGGCCGGTCGAGGTTGAACAGATCGAGTTCGATTACGGCGGCGAACCGATCGCCTGCGGCCCGACGCTGGCCAGCGTGACCCCGGGCGCGGTCCGTGACGCCGCCCTGGAGTACGCGACCACCGGCGCCCGCCCGACCCGGGTTCGCTGGCGTGACAGTTAGCCGGGCAGCGTCACCCCGGGCACCTCTGCCCGCTCAGAACACAGCGGCGAGGCCGCAGCAGAGCGCGAGTCCGCCGGCGACGACGCCGATGCGCACCCAACGGTGCGCATTGCACCGATGGAGATGCTGGCGGCGAGGCTTACCGCGCTCAGCACGGAAGTCACGATCCGGACGGCCCGATCACCCGGGGAGCTGAGTGACCACCAGACGACCGTCCCGGTCAGCGAGGCAGCAGAGAAGAGCGCGGAGAAACCGATCAGGGGGATGGCGAGCCGCCACCGGTTCCAAGTGCTCACTGATCCTCTTCGGTGCCGTTGCCTGGGATCGCCTCGTCGACGATATCCGCGTCTCCGAGGTCGCGTATCCGTTGGGGGCCTGGCGCTCGATGGCGTCCCGCTCGTCGGCGGGCAGCTCGCGAAGCGTCTTGAGTGCTTGATCGAATGCCGGGCCGAGCGTCTGGCCGTGCCAGGAGTGGGCGGCTGCGGCACGCATGCCCGCGTCGCCGTTGAGCACGGCACGGGCGAAGGAGCCGACGGGGTCCTCAGCATTCCTTGTCGCGGCGAGCTTCGCGAGGACGGCGCGCGCCAGCGGCTGCTGGGCGAGCTCGTCACGGTACGGCTCGGTCATCTTGCTCCCTCATTAGCGGCAAATACACCTAGGTCACTGCCCGGTCGCGGCATGTGGTCGAGGTGCGGCCGGCCACGTCTGATTCCACTGCGCGGCTGCGCCGCTGGTCAGGTCCAGGGATCGTCGGCCGTAACCGACTCGGCATCCGGCTCCGTGGCCTGCTCGTCCCAGTTCACGCTCGTCGGTCGCTCGTCCGTGCCGACGAGTTCGCACACCACCTTGAATGCCCGTGCTGGGGTGATCTTTGTTTCGGCCGGGTGGTAGTCGGTGGCCTGACCGCCGTAGCTGAACTCGATATCGCCGTCCCAGGCGGGAATTCCGGGCTCGACGGCGTACCCGCCTTCGGGCTGGCCGAAGTACAGCACGAACGATCGCTCGGGATGCCCGACGCCGACCTGAGCGCCGCCGGCCGGGCTCTCGTCCCGATACCGGAACACGTCGACCACCACCGGCTGCCCGGCTTCGTGCAGTGAGATCAACAGCGCCTCGACCTCGTCCGGGGTCTCCACCAGGGCGTGGCCGGTGCCGAGCCAGGTCACCTCATAGGTGGTCATCTGATCGTCGCCTCCCCGGTACCGGTGTAGGTCTTCCAGTACCTCGTCCTGCCGTCCGTACCGACAACGTAGACCGCGAGACGCGAGCCGGCCGGCAACAAGGCCGGCAGGATCGTGGCGCAGCCGTACGGGCCTGGGCAGGGCGGCTGCGAGACAACCAGGACAGCGTCCTTGGGGCCGGTACCGCGCCGCATGATCGCGGCGACGTGCCCCTCGACGTGCTCGACCGCCGACTTGAGCCGGTGCCATTGATTGGTCTTGTCGTCCCGCCGTAGGCCAGGAGCATTGGCGCCAGGACCCTGGACTCCACTCCAGATGGGCTTGCTTCGGGTCTTGCCATCGGCCGTCGCGAGAATGCCAGCGGTCTTGCTGCCGCTGGGCAGCAGCGGGAGCAGAGCCTCGGCCATGCTCGCCACCCAGCGGGGAGCCGCCGCCCCGGCCGGTGGGGCCGGGTTGTCAAAGGCCCCCGCCCCGGATGCCGAGCCGTCGGAGGCCAGTGGAAAGCCCATGGCGTCGGTGGAGTAGCGAGCCAGCGCCTCGGCGCCGCGCAAAATCAACGTCGCGCTCTCATCGGCCCGTCCCGCCGCCTGGGCCAACTTCGCCCCCGCGTACGGAAGCTGGCTATCGGTGGCACCCTCCGAGGCGGTTACCAGGCGTCGACGGGCTTGGTCCAGCTTTGTCCGGGCGACGTACAGCGTGGCGACGACCGCGTTCAGGTCGGCCACGCCAGCGCGTATGACCGCAGCGACCTCGGCGAGAAGGCTCATGTGCCTCCAAATTCCTGCTCGGCGCCGCGTAAATCCGGGCGGAGAGTCTGCGGGGCAGCCTTGCCGGTCCCGGTGACAGCATCCTGCCGGCTATCGAGCGTTGGCGATGTCGCACATCGGACGACGAAAGACCTCAACCAATGTGGTGGTCTTTTCGGCCTGTCGAGCCAGTGCCAATGAGAGGCGATGATGACTCGTACGCCGGCACCGTCACTTGAGGACGGGGTTACGTCGCCCTGATGCAGCGCTGACCCAGGTCACGCCGTCCGGGCCGATAGCCGAGGCGGCGACAGGGTCGCCGCCATAGGATCGGGGCCGTGCCCCAACTCGTGATCCTCACCGGCCCGATCGCGGCGGGCAAGAACACCGTCGCGGACAGGCTCACCGAACACCTGACCGGGCGTGGCCGCACCGTCGTGGTCGCCGACGTCGATGACGTCGCGGCGATGGTCGGCCCGCCCGGGGCGGGCCGGGCCGACCTGTGGTTCGCGGCCCACGAGGCACACGGTGCGCTCGTCGGCCAGTGGATGCGCTCGAACGTCGAGTACGTCGTCGCGGTCGGACCATTCCACACCGACCAGGAAAAGGCGGCGCTCACCCGCACACTCCCGGACGGTGCGGCCGTGCTCTGGGTCGTCATCGACGCTGCGGTATCCGTGACCTTCGCGCGCGCACAGGCCGATCCAGCACGGGGGCTGTCGCGCGAGCCGGGGTTCCACCACCGCGCACACCGCCGCTTCCGAGAGTGGCTGCCGACGATTCCCGCCGGCCAGACCTTCGACTCGGAGAAGCTGGACGCAGAGCAGATCGCGTCCGCGATCGCGGAGACCCTGGGCGTTCGATAGCCGTACCCATTCCGAACCGCTCGCAGCCTGCTCCGAAGCCGCCCTACCGGCAGAAGGCCATCGACAAGGCCCATGCCCGGATCCGGTACGGTCAGGGTGGGTGAGGGTGATCTTGCGGTGGCGCGTGTCGGCCGTCGGGTTGGCACACCCGGCAGCCAGCAGAGTACGGAGGCTCACTCTGCCGGGCGAGGTCGTGGGTTACCGTCGGGACGCTCGGGCGAGCGGTTCCCCCGGAGGGAGGGTCTGTGACGCTGGAACAGGGGTCGGTCTTCGCCGGGTACTCCGTCGAGCGGCTCATCGGGTCAGGTGGCACGGGCGAGGTGTACGCGGCGCGGCACCCACGGCTGTCGCGCAGCGATGCGCTCAAGGTTCTGGCTGCGGACCGCGATGGTGGGTCCGGTTACCGGCAGCGGTTCGAGCAGACGGTGGACGCGGTCGCCCGACTGCGGCATCCGAACATCGTGGCAGTCCACGACCGTGGTGAGTTCGACGGGCGACTGTGGCTCGCGATGGATCTCGTCGACGGCCCGTCGCTGGCGGAGACACTCCGCAGTTCACCTGCGGGACTTCCCGCCGCGCAGGTCAGCCACGCCGCCGTGGCGGTGGCCGGCGCGCTGGACTACGCCCACGGTTGCGGTGTGCTCCATCGGGACGTCAAACCCGCCAATATGCTGACCAGCTCCCAGGGGCAGGTCGCGCTGACCGATTTCGGTATCTCGCGGTTGGCGCATGACGAGGCGAGCCCGGCGGGCGCCGGGGTGACGCTGGATACGGTGCGCTACTCCTCTCCCGAGCAGCTTCAGGGCGGCCACCTCGACGGGCGCTCTGACCAGTACTCCCTGGCGTGTACGGTGTTCCGCCTGCTCACCGGTCACGATCCGTACGAGAACGCCAATCCGGTGGCCGTCATCGCCGCACATCTGGGACAGCCGGTGCCGTCCGTTCGACAGTTTCATCCGCACCTGGCTCCCGGGGTCGACGCGGTCATCGGGCGGGCCATGGCGAAAGACCCGCAATATCGCTACTCGTCCTGCGGCGAGTTCGCCAACGCACTCTCGGCGAGCCTCGCCACCAGCATTCCCGCCCCCGCGGTGACCACGCGACAACGACCGGCCGAACCGGTGCCGGCCGCGCCCCCACCCGTGCCCGCCTACCAACCGGGTCAGCCGGTCCCGCCGAGTTCTCCGGGACGTACCCGGTGGGCAATCATCGCCGCGGCGCTGGTGGCTTGCGTTGTCCTGGTGGTGGCGGGGGTGTTTGTCGTCACCAGGCTGACCGGCCCGAAGGACCTGGTGGCATGGGACGACACCCTGTATCCACAGGAGATCCCGTCGATCTTCCGCGTGTCGTTGCGCGACGAACTCCTTGATCTGGGGTTCCGCCCGCCGAAGCCGGTGTGGACGACCCCGATCAGGGGTGGCAACACCAACGTCGTCGGCGGCGACTCCGCCATCGTCATGCTCCAGTTCGGCACGTACCTGCTCGGCCTCGACATGCGTACGGGTGCGCAACGCTGGCCCTACATCGATCTGCATGACGCCGCCGCGTCGTGTGCTGTCCGGGAGAACCGGATCGGGTGTGTGGCGCCCGCCGGCAGCGGGTCGGACTCCACGGTCTTCATCCTCGACACCGGTAGCGGCAAGATCCTGAAAACCGTGAAGGTGCCCAACAAGGAGCTGCATTCGATAGAGGTAGCCGGCGATCGCTTCGTCGCCACGACGGGAGGGCTCGACCAGAAGGGCGGGTTTGCCGTCGGATACACCACCGAAGGCGACCAGGTCTGGACACGCGAGGGGCACGACGACATGTACGTGGCGGCCAGTCAGAGAATACTGGTCGACACCGCCTACGACGCCGACGAGGTCGTGTTCGTCAGCACGACGGATGGCCGTGAGGTGCTTCGGTCCACTCGGGTCAGCGAGAGACGCGATCTGAGCTGGAACGTCTTTCGGGGTGGCATCGCGATCCAGAATCAGGACTGGACCGGTACGGACATCTACGATCTGGACGGGGAGAAGCAGTCGTCCGTGGCGGGCTGGGAGCCGGCGCGTTACCAGAACCGCTATGCGCCGATCTCGCCGCTGCCACTGCTCGCCCGGCTCGGCGAGAGGGCTCCGCACTACCCGGACGAGCATACGCTCGCCGGAGCAAATCCAAAGACCGGACACCTGCTGTGGCGGATATCCGGGCCGGAGTTGTCGACGCAGATCGCGACGGTGGGCGAACACCTCATCGTGGAGATCGCCGACCCGGACACGCCTCGTGACTCCACGGGCCTTCCGGAGCCGACCGGCGCGCAATTCGTCCGCGTGTACAACTGCATTACCGGCGGACCCATGTCGTCGCCGATCGACATGACGAGGAACACCGCGGTGGAGCCGTATTGGATCGAGTCGGACGGCTTACGGCTCGTCTACACCTATATCGAAGACAAACCGCAATCACCGTATCTCACGGTCGGATACGACATAGCGTCCGGGAAGAAGGCCTGGGAGTTGCCGCTGAAGGAACGTCCCGAATACATCGGTGGCGGTATCGTCGCCGCCAGCGGCGCCGAGGCCGTCAGTCTCTTCAGGTGACGTCCAGGGCCCTGGCCGAGCCGGTACCGAGGTCAGCGGCAACGGTCGTGCGATAGCCGGGTGTGGTCGGGATCGCGTATGCGGTCAGCGGCCGGTGGAGCCGTCGAGCTGTTCGCGGAGGATGTCGGCGTGGCCGGCGTGCCGCCCGGTTTCTTCGATCATGTGTGTCAGGACCCACCGCATCGACGGCGCGAGTCCGCGACCGGGAGGCCGGGGCGCAGGGAGCGTCAGGTCCGCGCAGGTTTCGATGGTCTTGTTCGCGCGGCCGATGGTTCTCCGGTATTCGGCGACCAGGCCGTCGACCGTCTCGTCGCGGGTGGGTTGCATGGTGCGGGGCAGGTTGCCGATCGGTTCGGCGAGGAAATAGAACCGCTCGACGCAGGTCAGATGCTTGATCAGCCCGAGGAGGTTGGTGCCGGAGGGTACGCCGCTGGTGCGGACCTGTGGTTCGGGTACGTCGGCGACCTTGTCCACGATCGCGTTTCGCAGATAGTTGAGGAATCCCAGCAGGGTGGCCTTCTCGTCGGCGCCGGTCGATGGCGGGCCGGTGTCCTTCGCCCGTGGCCTGCGTCTGTGCGGTCGGTCGGTCGGCATCGAGTTTCTCCGGTGTGTGCTTCGGTGGGTGTTTCATTCGCCGGTGCGTTGGATGAGCAGGACGTTGTCGGTGACTGTGGCGGTCTGGCCGCCGGGGCCGGTGGCCCGGCGTCGTGGCATGTCGGCGCGCAGGACGGGCCACTGCTCGGGGTCGAGATCGAGATCGGCGGCGACCTCACCGGGGGTGGGGTAGTGAGCGTGGGGGTCTTGGTTCCACGACCAGGGCGCGGTGGAGCCGTGGTCGACGATCAGGAACAGACCGCCGGGGCGCAGGGCACGTGTGGCGGTGCGCAGTATCCGGCTGCGGTCCAGCGGGAAGGGGGTGTGGAAGTACTGCGCGGAGATGAGGTCGAACGTTCCGGTCGGGAAGCTTCGGGTCAGCTCGTGCTGTTCGGCGGTGACGTACCTGCCGATGCCGAGCTGGTCGGCGCGGGCACGTACCTGTTCGACGGCGGTGTGGGAGATGTCCACGGCGGTGACCTGCCAGCCCTGCTGGGCGAGCCATATGGTGTCGCCGCCGGCGCCGCAGCCCAGATCCAGGGCTGCGCCGGGGCGTAGTGGTGCGGCGGTCTCGACGAGCAGGGGGTTGGCGCGTCCGCCCCAGGTCCGCCGGCTGCGGTAGTGCTTCTCCCAGAACGACTCGGCTTCGGTCTGCGGCTGCCGGTCGGGTTCGCGCGCGGTCACCAGGTTCCTCCGTCAGGGAGGAAGCCCAGCAGTCGAGCGGTGCCGAACGCCGGGGGCAGCCAGTGGCCGGACGCGGATACTTCGACGGCTCGCACGATGCGCAACCACTGTGATCCGGTCATCGACATTCCGGTTGTTGTGACCATCGGCTTGTCACCTCCGCGACCAGCGTTGCCGCAGCCTTCCGGAGTTGCAAGAAAAGTTGCGGATCCGCATCATGGGTTCCGTGGGGAGAGCGGAAGAAGACGTGCTTGCCGGAGTCGGGCCGCGGCTGCATGCGCTGCGCCGGGCGCGGGGCGCCACGTTGGCGGACCTGGCCATCGAGACCGGTCTGACGGCCAGCACCCTGTCGCGGCTCGAGAACGGCAAACTCCGCCCCACCCTGGAGCAGCTACTCCCGCTGGCCCGGGCGCACGGCGTCCCGCTCGACGATCTGGTCGCGGCACCGCCCACCGGCGACCCCCGCATCCACCTGCGGCCCGTGCGCCGGTCCGGGTTGACCGTGGTACCCCTGACCAGGCGGGCCGGGGGCATCCAGGCGTACAAGGTGATCTATCCGCCCGCCGGTCGAGCCCCCACGATGAACCTACAGACCCACGACGGGTACGAATGGTTCTACGTCCTCAACGGGCATGTCCGGTTCGTGCTCGACGAACAGGAATTCCACCTCGGCCCCGGCGAAGCCGCCGAATTCGACACCCGAACACCCCACTGGATCGGCAGCGCCGACACCCAACCCGCAGAACTGCTCACCCTCTTCGGCCCACAAGGCGAACGCGCCCACCTGTCACCACACAAGCAATAACCCGCTGGGACGCGACGCGGATCCACCTGTGGCCACGACAGACCGCGAGGGGAGGTCGAGAAAGGTTCCGTCGACAGGGCTCGGAACGTCGGGAGCGCACAGATGTCGTCGGTTGCGGGAGCCGCCCGGAGGGCGGGGCGGGGCGGTGGTGCGCCTGGGGAGCTGGTGGGCGTACCCGGATCGGATGGTGGTCCGGCGGCGGGTGCGGTCTATCCGAGGTTGACCTCGGCGGAGATCCGGTCCGTACGACCCGGGCGGGGTCCGTGGCGGCGCGGGCTGACCCGGACGAGGTGTACGGGTTGCTGGCCCGGCCGGCCGACGAGGTCGACCTGACCGGCCACCGGATCGGCCACCACCAGCCGTTCGCGTTCGGCGAGTGGTGCTGTTCGTGCTGCACCACCGCGTCAAGCGGGACGCCGGCAACGACGAGCCCGCCGCCGGCACCTGGCCGGGGCGGGCTCGCGGCGTGTGTCGGCTCCGGGTCAGCCGTGGGTACGGCACTGTTCGGGAGAGGAAGCCTCAGGAGAGGAAGGAACCGTACCGGCCGTTGAGGATCCTGTCCTTCTGCGCCTGGCTGAAGTGGGTGTTCGGGTAGTTGTAGAAGGACGCCGACATCGGTGTGCCGTCGGTGTAGGTGGAGTCCGGCAGGCCCAGGGCGTGGCCGAGTTCGTGCACCATGCCGCCGTACCAGCGATTCATGTTTCCGTTGATGCCCGCCGCGCCGTCCGCGTCGTGGCCGCTGAGGATGACCCAGCCGTTGCCGCCGCCGCCTCCGGCGCCCTCGCCCTCCGCGCTGATCTCGCCGACGTTGATCCAGCGGCTGTCCGGTGCGCCCAGGCCGAACTTGCGCCTGAGTTCGGCCTGCATGTTGCACACGGTCCACCAGTACTTGTCCCCGCACGCCGGAGTGTTCTCGTACCACGTGCGTAGCTGGTCTCCGTCGACGACCTCCACGACCGGGTCGTTCAGCCGGAACGTCCGGCCCAGCTCCTGCCGGTAGTACCGTTGCGCCTCGCGCATCACGTGCGCGATGCCGTCCGGGTAGCGCTGGTCGTACGCCACGTCGGCGGGCTTGAGCCAGAAGACCCGTACGGTCCCGTTCGGCGGGGCGGCGGAGGCGGCCGGCGGGGCGACGGTGGCCCCGGTGAGGACCGTCGCGACCAGCACGCCCATCGCCATGCCGGCGCGCCAGCCACGCCATCTCGACCGTGTCGGTGGCCGCTTCAGTTCGGTTTTCATTCCTCGTCCTTCCGTTGGCCAGGGCCGGAGCCGGTGGAGGCGGGCGGTGGAACGTGCGCGCCGCACAGCGCAGCCGACCCTCCGGCATCGCGGGGACCCCGTCGACCGGCGCCGGTAGCGAAACGGTCCAAGCAGGACGGTCACCGATCGCGTCGTCCGGGCGGCGAGAGCGGCGTCGGCATTCCGGCCGCAGGGTCACTTGGTCTCACCGCCCACCCTGCCGGACGAAAACCTTTTCGGCAACACTTCGACAAAGATCTATGTGAGGAAATCCTCTGGAACATGCGATCTCTCCATGGCGGGGCCTACGGGGCCACCGAAGGGATCGTTCCGGGCGGCCTCGCCGAAAATGTTTCGGCAACGGATGCCGGGCGGCCGGCGAAGCCGCGGACGGGCACCGGTAGCGGTGGCCGACCGCCGGCCGGGTAGGGCCTGCCCCCTCACGGACGCGGTGGTCAGCAAGATTTCCCGGCCCCGCCAACGCTCCTAGCGTTGTTGGCGACCTCGAACACCGGGGCGTCGACCGCAGTGGAGCGGCGTCGCCAACACCAGAACGGGAGCACCCGCCAGATGGCCGAACACCGCCGTAGAGATCTGCTCCGCGCCACCGCGATCGCCGCGGTCGCCATCGGAGTGGTCGCCCAGCAGGTTCACCGGCCGGCACCCGCCGTCGCCGCTCCGGCCGACGGCTGCCCGCCACCGCTGGGGCCGGTCGCGGTGGGCCCGGACGATCCGCGTTACGCGGATCTGGTCCGCCGGGGCAACCGGCGCTTCGTCGGCGCCCCCGACCAGGTCCGGGTGGTCGGCTCGACCGAACAGGTCCGGGCCGCGGTGCAGGCCGGAGTGCGGGCCGGCCAGCGGATCGCGGTACGCAGCGGCGGGCACTGCTTCGAGGACTTCGTCGACAATCCACAGGTCCGGATGGTCATTGACCTGTCCGGGATGACCGGCGTCTACTACGACCCGCTGCGGTCCGCGTTCGCGGTCGAGGCGGGCGCCACCCTGGGCGAGGTGTATCGCCGCCTCTATCTCGGCTGGGGCGTGACCCTACCCGGCGGTTCGTGCCCCGGAGTAGGCGCCGGTGGGCATGTCGCCGGAGGCGGGTACGGGCCGCTGTCCCGGCTGCACGGCCTGGTCGTCGACCACCTCTACGCCGTCGAGGTCGTCACGGTGGACCAGTCGGGTACGGCCCGTACCGTGGTCGCCACCCGTGACCGGGACGACCCCAACCGGGAACTGTGGTGGGCGCACACCGGTGGCGGGGGCGGCAACTTCGGAGTCGTCACCCGGTACTGGTTCCGCTCGCCCGGGGCGACCGGCGACGACCCGAGCCGGCTGCTGCCCCGGCCGCCCGCATCCGTGCTGACCTTCACGGTCCAGTGGCCGTGGCAGGGCATGGACGAGCGGGGATTCGCCAGACTGGTGCGCAACTTCGGCGACTGGTGCACGCGGCACCGCACTCCCGGCACCCCGCAGGCCCGGCTGTACGGCGAACTGTTGCTGTCCCGCCGGCCGGCCGGCAACCACACGCTGATCGGCCAGGTCGCCGGCGGCGCCGACGGCGCCCGGTTGCTGGACGAGCACGTCGCCGTGCTGGGCGCGGGGGTCGGCGTCGCGCCGGTCCGTAGCCAGGAGGTCCTGCCGTGGCTGGCCACGGCGCTGAGGGGCAACGGCGACGACGGCAAGCAGTGGCGGCTCAAGACCAAGGCGGGCTACCTCCGCCGGGGGCTCACCGACCGGCAGATCGCCGCCGCATACCATCACCTGACCCGGGCCGACTACGACAACCCGGTCGGGTCGCTGAGTCTCAACACCTACGGCGGGCAGATCAACACCGTACCGCCGGCGGCGACCGCCACCGCGCAGCGCGACTCGGTGATCAAGCTGTTCTACCTCGCGGGCTGGGCCGATCCGGCCGAGGATGCCCGGCACCTCGCGTGGATCCGCGAGTTCTACCGCGACGTGTACGCGGACACCGGCGGAGTGCCGGTGCCGGGTGACGTCAACGACGGCTCCTACATCAACTATCCGGACGTCGACCTCGCCGACCCGGCCTGGAACACCTCCGGCGTGCCGTGGCACTCGCTGTACTACGGGGCCAACTATCCCCGGCTGCAACGGGCGAAGGCGCGCTGGGATCCCCAGGACGTGTTCCGGCACGGCCTCTCCGTCCAACCAGGCTGACCAACCCCCCGCCGCCCCTGCTCGACGCCGGGACCGGAAGCCACGGGTACGTCAGGACGGCGGGGACTACGGGTGGCCCGTCGGCAGACCGGCCCCGCGGCTGCCACGGTCGAGCTTGCCGCGGACCGTCTCGGCCTCGGGGCGGCCCAGCCGGTCGAGGATGGCCAGCGCCGCCCGCCAGGCCAGGCGGGCATCGGGTACGGCCGCGGCGGCGTACTGCGCGTCGCCGAGGCGATGCAGGGATTCCGCCTCCTGGGTCCACTGTCCGAGTTCCCGGCACAGCTCGACCGCCTGCCGCAGGTAGCCGATCGCCGAAACGTGGTCGCCGAGCAGGTGGTGGGCGTAGCCGAGGCTGTCCAGGGCGCTGGCCTCGCCGCCCCGGTTGCCGTTCTTCCGGTGCAGCAGGAGGGCCTGTTCGCAGTGCTCGATCGCCTCCTCGTACCGGCCGAGCAACGCCTGGCACCAGCCGACCGAGTTGAGCGCGCTGGCCTGGCCATCCAGGTGCCCCACCTGCTGGAAGAGCTGCAACGCCCGCAGATCGCTGCGAAGCGCGCCGGCCGGGTCGCCCTGCCGTTCGGCCAGCCAGCCCAGGCTGCGGTGGGTGAACGCCTCGCCGACCGTGTCACCGAGTTCGCCGAAGAGATCCAGCGCGCGCCGGTACGCCACCCGCGCGTCGTCGTGGCGCTGCAACCGCACGTACGCGGCACCGAGGAGGCGGTGGGCGTGCGCCTGGGCGGACCGGTCACCGAGGCGGTCGAGCGCCGGCAGCACCCGCCCGACGCTGGCCAACCAGTCGTCCCAGTGCCCCCGGTGGTCGAAGAAGTTCACCAGGGTCCAGGCGAGTTGCCAGGCGGGCGCGTCGAATCCGGTGTCGACCGCCCGCGCGACCACGTCCAGCAGTACGGCGTGCTCGGCGGCGAACCAGGCCAGCGCCGAGTGCTGGTCGGTGAGCTGCTCGGGGACCACCCCGGCGCGGGGCGGCGCGACGGCGATCGGGTCCCGCTGCGGCCAGATCAGCCGGTCGGCGGCGCGGGCCGTGTGCAGGTAGTGGTCGAGCAGTCGGCGTTCGGCGGCCTGTCGTTCGTGCTCCGGGTCCTCGCTGGCCAGCTCGATGGCGTACGCCCGCAACAGATCGTGCCAGGCGTACCGGCCGGGTGACACCTCGGCGACCAGGTGCGCGGCGGCCAGCTCGGTGAGGACCGGGCGGAGCCGGTCGGCCGGCTCGGCGGCGAGGCTGGCCGCCGCTGGCACGGTGATGCTGGGGCCGGGCGGCAGGGCGAGCAGCCGGAACAGTCGAGCCGCCGCCGGGCTGAGGGTGTGGTAGGACCAGGAGAAGACGGTACGGATGTTGGTGGCCGGGGTGGCAGCGCGGAACCCGTCCAGGCCATGGTCGGCCTGGCGTAGCTCGTCGGCGAACGATTCGAGCGGGAAGCGCGGGTTGCCGGCCGCCCGGGCGGCGACGATCGCCAGTGCCAGCGGGAGCCGGCTGCACCGGCTGACGATTTCCGCCACCGCCTCCGGTTCGTCGGCCACCCTCTCGTCGCCGAGGCGGCGGGCCAGCAACTGCCGGGCCTCCGTCTCGGAGAGCAGATCCAGGCCGAGCGGATGCGCTCCCTCGGTGGTGACCAGGTCGGCGAGCTGGTTGCGGCTGGTGACGAGTACGGCGCAGCCCGGCGATCCGACCAGTAGCGGGCGTACCTGGTCGGCGTCGCGGGCGTTGTCCAGCACCACCAGCACCCGCCGGCCGGCCAGCCTCGCCCGGTACAGGCCGGCCTGGGCCGCCTCGGTGACGGGGTACTGCTGCTGGGGTATCCCGAGCGCGTCGAGGAAACCCCGGATCGCCTCACCGGGGCCGAGCGCCGGGCCGGTCTGGTCGAAACCGCGCAGGTTGACGTACAGCTGGCCGTCGGGAAACCGGTCCGCCACCGCGTGCCCGGCCCGGATCGCCAGGCTGGACTTGCCCACCCCCGGCGGCCCGGTGATCACCATCGTCTCGGCCCGGTCGGCCAGGTCGTCGAGCCGCCGCCGGATGTCGGCCAACTCCGCCGCGCGGCCGACAAAGCGTGCCGGATCCGGCGGCAGCAGGTGCGGCGCGACCGGCCCGGCGGGGATCGGCTCGCCGGTGCCGGTGCCGGTGCCGGTGCCGGTGCCGGTGCCGTTGGCGGTGGCGGTGCCGTTGGCGGTGGCGGTGGGGGTGCCGTTGGCGGTGGGGGTGGCGGTGCCGTTGGCGGTGGCGGTGGGGGTGGCGGTGGCGCTTGTGGCGGTGGAGCTGGCGGTGCTGGTCGCGGGTTGGGTTGGGTCGGTCGGAGGGCGGGTGGTGGCGGCGGGCATGGGTCCGGCGACGGCTTCGCCCGGCCCGGCCGTGACGGCGCCGGTCGCTCGGGGCGGCGGGCCGTGCAGCGGGACGTCGCGACGCAGGATCCGGCGCTGCAACTCCTGGAGGTCGGGGGCGTCGATGCCGCGCTGGCGCAGCAGGACCTGGCCGGCCCGGCAGAGCTGGGCGGCCTCGTCCACCCGTTGCTCGGCATAGAGGGCGACGGCGAGGAGCCGGCGCAGCCCCTCGTCGTACGGCTCCTCGGCCACCACACCGGCGAGCGCGATGATCACCTCGCTGTACCGGCCGAGCGAGGCGAGCGCCTCGGCATGGGCGAGCCGGGCCGAGCGGTGCAGCGCGGTGAGCCGGGCCGTCTCGTTCAGTGCGAACGGGCGGTCGGCCACGTCGGCGAAGGCCGGTCCACGCCAGAGTCCCAGGGCGTCGTGCAATACGGCGACGGCCTGGCCCGTCTCCTCGGCGTCGAGCGTCTGCAGCAGGCGGCGGGCCCGCGCGTACTCCTGCTCGAACCGGTGTGCGTCGATCTGTTCCGGAGCCAGCTCCAGCCGGTATCCCCGGCCGGAGGGGTTACCGGCGCCACTGATGAGGTCGGCGGCGCCGGGGGAGTCCGGTTGCAGCGCCCGGCGCAGGTGCGACACGTGACTGCGCAGCGTGGCGGGGCCGCCGGGCGGGACCGCATCGCCCCAGAGCAGTTCCACCATCCGGCTGGCCGGCACGCACGTACCCCGGTTGACCAGCAGGATCGACAGCACCTCGACCTGTCGCGGGCCCAATCGGACCGGGACGCCGGCGCGGAGCACCTGCACCGGCCCCAGCACCGAAACCATCAGCATTCCGACCTCGCACTTCGACGGTTTCGCAGCACGGCAGTGGAAGATGTTGATGTTACCCGGGGGGGGCTCTCCACGTTCCTTCCACGCTTCCTCCACCGCGGCCATGTGATCCTGAGTAGACGGTGCTCCGCGGCAAGCGGGGGAGGGAGCGGTCGCGATGGAACTCGCGGTCGGACCGTTGGGGCCGTTGGACATCCGTCAGGACGGGGAGCCGGTCGCGGCGCCGGTCGGCAACCGGTGCCGGATCCTCGTCCTGATGCTGCTCGACGGCGGCGCCGTGTCGCGCAGCAGTATGGCGGCCGAACTGTGGGGACCGGAGGCGCCCCGGTCGGCCCCGGCCAACCTGCGCAGCTACCTGTCCGGGTTGCGGGCATGGCTGGCCGACCGCGCCGACCTGATACGTGACGGCTCCGGATGGCAGCTCGTCCCGCCGTCCCGGGTGCGGCTCACCGTCGATGTGGAGGAGTACGCGGACGTGCTGGTCAAGCGCGGGGAGTACGAAGCGGCCCAGGCGATGCTGCACGAGTTTCTCGGCGACCATCCGCATCGGGAGCGGGCCTGGGGACAGCTCATGGTGGCCTGCTACCGCAGCGGAGACCTGGCGGGGGCGCTCGACGCGTACCGGAGGGCCCGGGTCGCGCTGATCACCGGGTACGGGATCGAGCCGGGCGCCGAACTGGCCGCCCTGCACCGCGCGATCCTGCAACGGAAGCTACCCGTCGAGGTGACCGGGTATCCGCCGGAGGCGCTGCCGCACCGGCACCTGCTGCGCCCGCCGGCCCGGATCGTACGCCGGCCGGAGGCCGCCGGGTTCGCCGAGCGGGGGTGACCCAGCCGGGCCCGGTACGCCGGACCGAGCCGACCGAGCGGGTGCCGCGCGCCCGGCCGCCCCGCCGCTTCCTGAGCGGCAGCGGGCACGACAGCCGCCGGTCAGGTCCCGCCACCCGGGTGCGGTGTGCTCGGACGACCGCCGCGGCCCCGGGGCGTCTCGGGTACCCAGGGCGGCTCGTCGGGCAGGGTCACGGTGAAGCTGATCCATCCGTGCTCCCACTGACGGGCACCCGCACCGCCCAAGCGCCCGATCAGGGCCCTGGCCCAACCACCGGCCGGAGTGGCGGGCAGCTCCTCCACGGGGACACCATCGACGTCCGCCGGCCGGTCCTCGAAGCGGGGAACCGTCGGGCGTCTGCCATGCGGCGGGTGCGGTTGTGCGTCACTGCCAACCGCGACGAAGACCACCGGGCGCACTTTGGCCCCGAAGCTGTCGGACCAGACCGACTGGGACGCCGTCACGACGAGGCGGGTCAGTTGCTCGCCGTCGTCCCAGCCGATCATGAATTGCCACTCGAAGACGCCGTCGAACGCCCGAGGGCCCGTGCGATCGGACTGAGCCTCGAACATCTCGCGGATCACGTTCCGCAGGAATGACGCCGCCCTCTCCGGGAGCACGGGCTACCCCTCTCCGTGTCGAACTCAGCCGGTAGCGAACCCACCCGTCGACATCGCCTGAGCCGAACAGTCAGGAGTCCTGGCCGAGCCGCGCGCCTGGAGACGGATCGTACGGGGGGTACCCGAGAACTTCGACGAGGTCACCCACCTCCGCGGCGAAGGCCTCGTAGACGTCGTCGTCGAAGTGATTACGCCAATCGCCGGACTTTCCCTTGCGATAGTGGGAAACCGACCCGGGTGCCTCGACGCGACGCCGCATGGTCGAGAAGCTGTATCGGGACACCAGGGCGGCGAGCTCGGACGGCGGGATGGGAATCCCGCAGTGGCGCATCAGCCGACCCACTTCCTCCAGCTGCTGTTCCCCGGTCAAGTCCTCGTACCGGAACAGGCCGATGGCTTCCGTCTTCGGAGCGGTCGCCCACGACCGAAGCGACCGGAAGGTGCCCTTCGCGGCGAGATGATCGATCACATGAAGCAGGCCCTCCTTGAACGGCTTCTCCTGCAACACTTTCCGCACCTGCAAAACGTCGCCCATGGCGGTGTGCGAACTCCGATAGGAGAAGTAACCCGAAACGACGATGTCGCGCGGGTCGCGGAGGACGAAGAACGCCCGATAGGGGTCGGGCTTGGGAAGGTTCATGAAGCCTTTGTAGGAGATGAAGAGGGACGAGACCACGCGGTTGGGCGGCAGGGCCTCCGGGTAACGCCACTTGTAGGGGCGCGGATCGTAGGGGAGTAGTCCGGAATAGCGGTAGACGACGGGATCGCTGAACAAAGCTTTGACCCACTGGCTCGCCGTCTTGCGGATCGTGCAGTGGTAGATGTTTCCAAATTCGCTTCGCGACTCTACCGGAACCGAGATTCGCAGTCTGGTGTTGTGGGTCTCAGACATCACTCGTCGCGCCACTACACGCAGTGAGTTGGGCGTGTGGTGCTTGGTGAACGTAACGGCGCGTTTCATCATCGGCAAATCCTCTCCGTACCTGGGCGATGGGGGAACGCGGCAGGACAGTCGGGGACACCTATTGGGGTGGTCCGGGGTCGGGGCACGATCCAGGCTACGAGGCTACATCGAATGACGTTCGGTCCGCGTACCGGCCGGATGTCGATCGGCTCCGCGCGCTCGGCAGGCGCCCTCATCGGGCAACAGCGGCAGTGCGATCCTGGTTGGACGGTCGCCTGGCTGCCCGTACCGCTCGACGCCGGTCGGGTGGTTCTCCGCCGGCCCGCTCCGGAAGATCTGGCCGGGCTGGTCGGGCTCTTCTCGGACGGCGAGGTTCGCCGTTTCCTCGGCGGGGCGCTCGCCGAGCCTGCTGGAGCGTCACGGTGCGACGTCGCGGTACCGGTCCGAGGAGTACGGAGCACTCCAGCGGCAGTACGAGTTCCGGCGGGACGGGCGGCGTGACGAGGCGGCTGACCCTCGCGCGGTGCGCCGGCGCGGCCTGGCTCGGCCGGGAGCAGTGGGGACGGTGGATCCAGCTCGGAATGGTCGTACGCGCGTGCTACAAACCGGCGCAGCAGTTCTCACGGGAGGGGACCGACCATGAACGTGCGCGACGCCGCCAAACGGTGGGCGACCGTCTGGGCCCAGGGCTGGCCGGCGAAGGATGTCGACGGGATCGTCGGTCTACAGGCCGAGGACGGCGAACACTGGGCGTCGATGTTCCGTCCCTACCGTGGCCGTGCCGGACTACGCAGCTACGTCCAGGAGTGCTTCGACGAGGAGACCCGGCCGGCCGAGGTCTGGTTCGGTGAACCGCGGGTCGACGGCGATCTGGCGTCCGTGGAGTACTGGGCGGTGACCTATCCGGACGGCGAGCCACTCACCATTTCCGGCTGCACCCTGCTGCGCTTCGACGAAACGGGCCTGGTCGCCGAAGCCCGCGACTACTCGCACGTCAAACAGGGACGCCTACTCCCGCCCGAGGGCCTGTTCGGGTAGGTCCCACCGGGCGCCAGCCGCCGGAGACCTGCC
This sequence comes from Plantactinospora sp. ZYX-F-223, assembly GCF_039649625.1. Lineage (NCBI taxonomy): Bacteria > Bacillati > Actinomycetota > Actinomycetes > Micromonosporales > Micromonosporaceae > Plantactinospora > Plantactinospora sp. ZYX-F-223. The sequence continues at coordinate 32,965 of NZ_JBDJAV010000023.1, forward strand.
CGATCGACGTCCGCCCTTCGGCTGGGGTGCTGTGGCGACGTCAGGCGGTCGGCGGGCGGGTGTGGGTGAACAGGCCGCTGTAGGCGTTCAGCGCAGGCTGGCCGCCCAGGTGGGCATAGAGGACGGTGGCCTGCTCCGGGATTTCGCCGCTGGTGACGAGGTCGATCAAACCGGCCATCGACTTGCCCTCGTAGACGGGGTCGATGATCATGCCCTCGAGGCGGCCGGTCAGCAGGATCGCCTCCAGGGTCGACTCCACCGGGATCCCGTACCGGTCGCCGGCCCATCCGGCCAGGACTGTGATCTCGTCGTCGCGTAGCGGCCGGGCGACGCCGATCAGTTCGGCCGTGGCTGTGGCGATCCGGGTGACCTGGGCGCGGGTCTCCTCGATCTTCGCGCTGGCGTCGATCCCGATAACCCGGCGTTGCCGGCCACCGGCCTCCTCCAGGGCGGCGAACCCGGCGATCATGCCAGCCTGGGTCGAGCCCGTGACCGAGCAGACCACGACGGTGTCGAAGAAGACGCCCAGTTCGCGTTCCTGCTGCTCGACCTCGTACGCCCAGTTCGCGAATCCGAGCCCGCCCAGCCGGTGGTCGGAGGCGCCCGCCGGAATCGGGTACGGCGTACCGGCACGTTTCCGCACGTCCTCGATGGCGCGGATCCACGAGTCCTTGAACCCGATGCCGAATCCGGCCGGGTCGAGCCGGACCTCGGCGCCCATGATCCGGCTCAGCAGGATGTTGCCGACCCGGTCGCTGACGCTGTCGGGCCAGTCGACCCAGTTCTCCTGCACCAGCACCGCCTTCAGGCCCAGCGAGGCGGCGACGGCGGCGACCTGGCGCGTGTGGTTGGACTGGTATCCGCCGATCGACACCAGCGTGTCGGCGCCCTGCGCCAGTATGTCCGGGACGAGGTACTCCAGCTTGCGGGTCTTGTTGCCGCCGTAGGCGAGTCCCGCGTTGCAATCCTCCCGCTTGGCCCAGATCGAGGCGCCGCCGAGGTGGGCGGTCAGTCGCGGCAGCGGGTGGACCGGGCTCGGCCCGAAGGTCAGCCGGTGGCGTGGGAAGTCGGAGAGGGCCACGATCACTCCTCGGCGGTCGGTAGGGTGCGCCAGGTGTCGAAGGCGACCGCTGCCGCCCGGTCCGCGTCCCCGGCGGCGCAGAGCCGGATCAGCTCGTCGTGCCGGGCCAGCGAGGCGCGTCCGGCCAGCGAGGAGAAGCGCAGCCGTTCGGCTCGCCGCAGCACCGGGGTGAACTGTTCGAGGACTGCGGCCAGCGCCCGGTTCGCGGCCACGGTCACCGGGATGGCGTGCAGCTCGTCGTCGGCGCGCAACGCGGCCTCGACGTCGCCCTGCCCTATCGCGGCACCGAACCGGCGGTTCGCCTCCTGCATCGCCTCAAGGTCGGCGTGACTGAGGCTTCCCACCGCCTCCCGTACGGCCAGCTCGTGCATTGCCGCGACCACGTCGCGGGCGTCGCGCACGTCACGCAGGTTCAGCGAGCTCACCGTCGTGGAGCGCCCCGGCCGGGCCACCACCAGACCGGCCTCGGCCAGCCGCAACAACGCCTCTCGGACGGGGGTGCGGCTGACGCCGAGCCAGGCCGCCAGCTCCACGTCGCGCAGCTGCTCGCCGGGCGCGAGGCTGCCGTCGACGATGACGTCCCGGAGGCGGTGATAGACGTCGTCGCGTAGCAGGCGTCGGTCGATCGCCGGCGCGTTCTCGGGGACGGGCATGCAATATATTGCACACACACCCCAGTTGATCGGGCAAGCCCGCGCGTTCAGTGCACCCACGCCTTGGTGAACTCCAAGAAGAGATTCACATCCCTGGATGTACCTTGTAGGATCATCGCGCGAGCCACCGAGCCACCGAGCCAGCGCAGACAGCACCTCCGTCTTGTCTGCGCTTCCGAGATTCTTCATGTTGGTCGGCGCGTGTTTCCTCGTGGGCCAGGGCATCCCGTCGAGCGACACAGGCGTCGGCGGAATGCTGGAGCACTGATGAAAGCCTCACGAACAGCCCGCCATCTGATATTCGCCGCGGTCGCCGTCCTCGTCACCGGGCTCACGATGGTCGTCGTCAACCAGGCCAGCCCGGCCTCGGCGCACGGGTCGGTCACCAACCCGCCGTCGCGGAACTACGGATGCTGGGAGCGCTGGGGTGACGACCACCTCAACCCCAACATGGCACAGACCGACCCGATGTGTGCCCAGGCCTGGCAGGCGAACCCCAACACGATGTGGAACTGGAACGGCCTGTTCCGGGAGAACGTCGGCGGCAACCACCAGGCCGCCGTCCCGGACGGGCAGCTCTGCAGCGGCGGCCGCACCCAGGGCGGGCTGTACGCCTCGCTGGACGCGGTCGGCGCATGGGTCGCCAAGCCGATGCCGAACAACTTCACGCTGACGCTGACCGACGGGGCCCGGCACGGTGCCGACTACCTGCTGATCTACATCACCAAGCAGGGCTTCGACCCGACCACCCAGCCGCTCACCTGGGGCAGCCTGGACCTGGTGCTGCGCACCGGCAGCTACCCGACCACCGGGCTGTACGAGGCCCAGGTGAACGCGGGCAACCGCACCGGGCGGCACGTCGTCTACACGATCTGGCAGGCGAGCCACCTCGACCAGCCGTACTACCTGTGCAGTGACGTGATCTTCGGCGGTGGCGGCAACCCGACCACCCCGCCGCCGACCACCCCGCCCCCGACCACCCCGCCGCCGGCCGGCAACGGTGCCTGCACCGCGACGTACGCGAAGACGAACGAGTGGGCCGGTGGCTTCGGCGCCCAGGTCACGGTGCGGGCCGGCAACGCCGCGATCTCCGGCTGGACGGTGAGCTGGACCTGGCCCAACAGCCAGAGCATCACCAGTTCGTGGAACGCGTCGATAACCTCGAACGGGTCGTCGGTCACCGCCGCGAACGCCAGTCACAACGGCGCGTTGAGCGCCAACGGCAGCACCAGCTTCGGGTTCAACGGTTCCTGGAGCGGCACGAACACCGCGCCGACCCTGACCTGCACGGCCAGGTAGCAGCAGTCGCGACGGGGATGGCGCCGGTCGGTGCCATCCCCGTCGGGCGTCTTCGCCGCCGGCGGCGGTCCGGCGGGCAGCCGCAGGTCGGGGCGGACCGGTCGACGGGGTCGTGCCGGTCCGGTGGCTCCGGCCGGTCAGCGCGAGTAGTACTCGACGATCAGTTGCTCGTCGCAGATGACAGGTATCTCGGCGCGGGCGGGCAGCCGGTTGAGGTGGGCGGTCAGGCCCGACAGGTTGACGTCGAGGTACGGCGCGGGGCGTGCCGGGGCGTGTGCGCCGGCGGCGGCGGCGAGGAACGGCGCCTTGTGGCGGCTGCGTTCGGCGATCACGATGGTGTCGCCGGGCCGCAGCCGGGCCGATGGTCGGTCGACGCGCCGGCCGTTGACCGTGACGTGCTGGTGGGTGACCGTCTGGCGGGCCTGGTAGATGGTGCGGGCGAAGCCGGCCCGCAGGACCAGTGCGTCGAGCCGGGTCTCCAGGTCGATCAGGAGTTCTTCACCGGTCTTGCCGGGTCGGTGCACCGCGCGGTCGAACGCGCGTCGCAACTGCCCCTCGCGCAGGTCGTACTGCGCTTTGAGTCGCTGCTTCTCCAGCAGCCGGACCTTGTAGTCGCTCTCCTTGCGCCGAGCCCGGCCGTGTTGCCCCGGCGGGAAGGGGCGGTTTTCGAAGTAGCGCACGCACTTGGGCGTGAGGGGGATGCCGAGGGCGCGGGAGCGCCTGACCTTCGGGCGTGCCTGGTTCATCCATCACCTCTTGATGTGTAAGGTGAGGCTAACCTAACTGGAGGCGTTCATGTCTGGCAACCAGCTCGCTCCCGTACTGGCCGGCTCCCCGGCCGAACGCCTGCGCTCGCTGCTCGTCGCGGCGAAGTCGCTGAGCCTGCACACGCCCGGACACCGGGCGGACCTGGTCGGCCGGCACCGCCTGCCGTCCGGGCGGTTGATCGTCGAGTTGCCCGCGGTGAGCTGCCTCGCCCGGCACCTGCGGCAGTCGGGCGAGCTGGTGGCACTGGTCGAGGTGACCGATCTGGCGCCCGTCCGGGTGCGTGACCGGGTCCGGGCCCGGGCGACTCTCACCGGCTGGTTGACCGTCGCCGACGGCGTCGCCGACGCCGATGCGGAGCTGCCGGCCGTACTGGAGCTGGCAACGGCCGAACTGGTCACCGCCGGTACCACCGCGTCGATCGATCCGGCGGCGTTCGCCGTCGCCCGCCCGGATCCGCTGGCCGACAGTGAAGCCGAGCTGCTCTGCCACCTCAACGACCACCATCCCGAGACGGTCGCGCGGCTGTCCAGGCTGGTACCGCCGGGCCGGCTCCACGGGGTACGCCAGATCCGTCCGCTGGCGCTGGACCGGTTCGGCATCGTGCTCCGGCTGGAACATCCCGACCATGACTCCGACATCCGGCTGTGCTTTCCGGTGCCGCTGCGCGACGGTGATCAACTGGCGGACGCGGTCCAGGCGATGCTGGACGGCGGCCGCCTCCGGCGGCTCGCCCACCGGGGCGACCGCGATGCCGGCCCGTGGGTCAGCTGACCATCCGGTCGCACAACCGCCACAGTCGATCTGCCTGCTCCGGGTCGATCGCGTAGTGGGCGACGGACGAGGCGAGCTCCGCTTCGTCCGTGGGCTGGACGGTGACCGGCGTGGCCTCCGCACAGTCGTTGAAGTAGCGGCCGGTCACCTGGGACAGCAGCGGTGAGGTGGCGAGCATGACGGAGGTGGCCGCTCCCTGCTGGGGGCTCTTCTGTAGATCGGCGGGAACTCCGAGGTCACCGCCGATGTACTGCTGCAGGCCGGTGGCGATCGCCCCCGGGTTGAGGGCGTTGGCCGTTATCCCCAGCCCGGCCCAGCGACTGGCCGCACCCACGGCGAAGAGCGCCACGGCGGTCTTCGCCTGCCCGTACGCCAGTTGGGGGTGATACGGGCGGGAGAGGTAGTGGATGTCGGTGAAAACGACGGGGGAGAGGTGGTGGGCACTCGAACTGACCGACACGATCCGGGCGCCTTCGGCCCGGGCCAGAGCGTCACGCAGCCCGACGGCGAGCAGATGGTGGCCCAGGTGGTTGACGGCGAACTGCTCCTCCCAGCCCTGCGCGGTCCGGCGCAGCTCGGGCAGTGCCATCACACCGGCGTTGTTGACCAGGATGTGCAGCGGTCCCTCCCACTCGTCGACGAAGGTCCGGATGGACGAGACATCGGTCAGTTCGAGGCGGGCGACCCGTACCTCGGGGTTTCCGGTCGACCCGACGATGTCGGCCACTGCCTGGCGGGCGTTGTCGTCCCGGGCGGTCACCGTCACCTGCGCGCCCGCGCTGGCCAGTGCCCGCGCCGTCTCCAGACCGATGCCCGAGACGCCTCCGGTGACGATGGCTCGGCGTCCGGACAGGTCGATCCCGTCGATGACCTCCGCGGCGGTGGAGTGCCGCCCGTACGGTGTGACGATCCGTTCCATGATCCGTCTCTCGGTTGGTTCGGTACTGGGAGGGTCCGCCCGGAAACCGCCCGTACCTGCCGCAGCGCGCCCGCAGTGCGGTGCGCGGCAGGCGACCACCGTCGCGACCTGCGATGAAGGGCCGATTCCGATCGCCGCCACTCTTCGCTCCCCATGATCGTCTGCCCTACCGGCCCGGCATTCCCGCCAGAGGGCACTTCAAGCGCTCGCCGACAGGCCATGGTGGGAAACACCGCAGCTCCGGCGGCGGGTCGGTGGCAGGGTGCCGGTTCAGGCACAGGCACCGGAGAGCATGATTCAGTCGGAATCAGGACGTCGTAGTGGTACGCCGTATATGCCGGATCCAGCCGCTGTATCCGGAGTTCCTCCCTATCGTGGCACTGTGGTGGCCGGCAGACTGAACCGTCTTCAACCTCCCCTTGTGGCGCGGTGGACCGCAGGGTCGGACGCGGTACGTCAGCGTCGCGCGGTGCAGGCTGACAAGGGTTCACTGCCCGGGCGGCGGTGGTGATCACCCGGCGTGTCGGCAGAGTTCGCGGCGCCCTTGTCGAACGGTGGCGCCAACTGCGGGCGGTCGAGGTGGTGGTGGCGCAGAGCGCCGTGTCGGCGGCGCTGGCCTGGTTCCTGGCCGCCGAGCTGATCGGCAACCCGCAGCCGGTGTTCGCCCCGATCGCGGCCATGGTCACCCTCGGGATATCGGCCGGTCAGCGCCTGCGCCGGGCGGTGGAGCTGGTGTTGGGCGTGACGGCCGGTATCGCGGTCGGCGACGGGCTCATCTATGTGATCGGGACGGGATCGTGGCAGATCGGCGTGGGGGCCGCCCTGGCCATGACGGTAACGATTCTGGCCGGTGGATCGGCGGGGATAGTGTCCCAGGCCGCCACCTCGTCGGTACTGGTGGCCACGTTGCGACCGCCGACGGAGGGCATCTACTTCACCCGTCTGGTCGACGCGTTGATCGGCGGCGCCGTGGCGCTGGCGGTGATGGCCCTGCTGCTGCCGGTGAACCCGGTGACCGTGGTGTCGCGGGTCGCTCGACCGGCTCTCAACGTACTCGTCGAGGGACTCACGGTGACCGCCCGGGGCCTTGCGGAGCGCGATCAGGATCCCGTGCAGGAGGCGCTGGCGGCGCTGACGCGTGGTGAGGAGAAGCTCGACGAGTTCTACGAGGTGCTGCCCCAGGGGCGGGAGGCCGCCACCATCGCGCCGCTGCGCTGGCGGTCCCGTGCCGCGTTGCAGCAGTACGTGAAGGCTGCGGAGTACATCGAGCGCGCCGTCCGTAACGCCCGGGTGCTGACCCGGCGGGCGGTGACCCTGCTGCGCGACGACGAACCGGCGCCGAAGGAACTCGTGGCCTCGCTCTGCGGTTTGGCGGAGGCGGCGAAGGTGGTGCAGCGCGATCTTCGCCGCGGTTCGATGCCGAAGGGGGCCGTGGAACTGGTGTGCCGCGCCGTGGAGCAGGCGAGCGCCGCCTACCGGCAGGGTCTGGGCTTCTCCGGCAGTGTGGTGGTCGCGCAGGTCCGCGCTATCGCCACCGACCTGCTCGGAACGACCGGGCTACCGCATGACGAGGCGGAGCAGGAGGTGCGCCGGGCCGGAGGTACGCCGGGGGACAGCTTCGAGGCCGTGGACGAGCCCCGGGGTGGAGTGGATCGTCGGGGCCGTCCGAGGCGTCCGGGCGGCGACGGGACCTCCTGACAGTGCCGGTCCGGGTGGACGGGCCACGGCGACCGAGCCCCGGCCGGCACCTTGTCGGCCGGCGAAAGCCTGTGCGCCGCAGGCTGTCAGTCCCGACAGCAGGAGCAGTCCGGTGGGCAACCGCACGCGTCGTCGGCGGTCGTGGCGGCGGACCGCTCGGTGGCCGGGGACGCGGTCAGCGGGACGGCGCAGCAGGTGTCGCCGCGCCATGCCTCGCGCCCCTCCCGGACCGCGACGGCCGCGATGACCAGCGCGGCGAGCGGGTCGGCCCAGGACCAGCCGAACAGGCTGTTGAGGCCGAGCCCGACCAGTAGTACCGCCGACAGGTAGGTGCAGAGCAGGGTCTGCTTGGAGTCGGCGACCGCCGAGCGGGAGCCGAGTTCGCGGCCGGCGCGACGCTGCGCGTACGACAGCAGCGGCATGACCGCCAGTGACAGCGCGGCCAGCCCGAGACCGACGGTGGAGTGTGCGGCCTCGGCGCCGCCGACGAGGGCGCGTACCGACTCGACCGTCACGTAGCCGGCGAGGGCGAAGAACGAGACCGCGATGATCCGCAACGCGATCCTCTCCCGGGACTGCGGGTCGCGGCCGGCGAACTGCCAGGCCACGGCCGCCGCCGAGGAAACCTCGATCACCGAGTCCAGACCGAATCCGATCAGGGCGGTCGACGAGGCGAGGGTGCCGGCGGTGATCGCCACCGCCGCCTCGACGGCGTTGTAGGTGATCGTCGCCGCGACCAGCAGCCGGATCCGTCGAGCGAGCAGGGCGCGGCGGGCCGGCGCCGGACCGGGCGGTTCGAGTCGCAGCGGCGCGGCCATCAGCAGCAACCCTTCGCCGTGGCGTCGGGGCAGGCGGCCGGATCCACCGCCAGCACCAGGCCGAGCAGATCGCCCAGCGCGTGCGCCATCCGGGCATCGACCAGCTCGTAGCGGGTCCGGCGACCCTCCGGTACGGCCACCACCAGGCCGCAGCCGCGCAGGCAGCCGAGATGGTTCGACAGGTTCTGCCGGGTGGTGCCCAGCAACTCGGCCAGCTCGGCCGGGTAGCCGGGCCCGTCCCGCAGGGCCAACAACAGTCGCGCCCGCGTCGGGTCCGACAGCGCGTGACCGAACCGGGCCAGCACCTCGCCGTGCGTCAGCGTCTCCACTCCGCGATAGTACATCCAACGCTGTACTGTCTGGTCCGGGGAGGCTATCCGCTGGGTGAATGCCGGAGGTACCCGCCGTGGCGGTCGGGTGTCCACTTGGCGCCATGTCGCCTCTGCGGCACCGCAGGTTGCTGACCAAGGAAATGCTCCGGCCACAGACTCCGACTGTCGCCGTTGACGGCGTCTTCGCGAGAGTCGAAGGAGACCCCGCCATGTCATCTCCGCTGCGTCGTACCGCTGCCGTTCTGGCCGCCGTACTCGCACTCACCGCCGCCGGGCCACCACCGGCGACCGCCGCGCCTCCGTCGACCGTACCCCCGGGCACCGGGTCGCTGGCCGCGCTCGGTGCGGCCGCCGCCGGGTCGCGGGTCACCCTGATCACCGGCGACGTCGTCGAGGTCTCGCCGGCCGGCGCCGGCCGGTACGCGGCCTCGGTCCGCCCGGCGGCCGGCCGGGAACGGATCACCTTCCACACCATCGAGGTGGACGGCGGGCTGCGGGTACTGCCCAGCGACGTCGTGCCGTACGTCTCGGCGGGCACTCTGGACGCGGACCTGTTCGACGTCGAGGAGCTGATCGCCGACGGGTACGCGGACGGCGCCGCGGCCAGCCTGCCGCTGATCGTCCGCTACCAGAACCCCGCCGCCGGCGCCCGCACCCTGGCCGGTACGACGAACACCCGGCCGCTGAGCAGCATCGGCGGCGCCGCGCTGGCGGCCGGGAAGGACTCGCTGGCCGGCTTCTGGCAGGCGGTCAGCCCGGCCGCCCCGGCCGGCTCGGCCCGCTCCGCCGCCACCCCCGCGCTCGGTGCCGGGATCAGCCAGATCTGGCTGGACGGCCGGGTCCGGCCGGTGCTGGACCGCAGCGTCGCCCAGATCGGCGCCCCGGCCGCCTGGCAGGCGGGGCTGGACGGTACCGGGGTGAAGGTGGCGGTGCTGGACACCGGGGTCGACCAGACCCACCCGGACCTGGCCGGCAAGGTGACGGCCCGGAACTTCAGCGGCAGCCCGGACACCACCGACCAGCACGGACACGGTACGCACGTCGCGGCGACCGTGGCCGGCACCGGCGCCGGATCCGGCGGTACCCGCAAGGGGGTGGCCCCCGGCGCGACCCTGCTGGCCGGCAAGGTGCTCGGTGACGACGGCGTCGGCTACGACTCCTGGATCATCGCCGGGATGGAGTGGGCCGCCGAGCAGGGCGCGGCGGTGGTCAACATGAGCCTCGGCGGCGGGCCGACCGACGGCACCGACCCGCTCAGCCAGGCGCTGGACCGGATCACCGCCGACACCGGCACCCTCTTCGTGGTCGCCGCGGGCAACGAGGGCGCGAACTACACCGTCGGTACGCCCGGCGCGGCCCAGTCCGCGCTGACCGTCGGCGCGGTGGACCGGGACGAGTCGCTGGCCGACTTCTCCAGCCGGGGCCCCCGGCTCGGCGACGAGGGACTGAAGCCGGAGATCACCGCCCCGGGGGTGGGCATCGTGGCCGCCCGCGCCGCTGGCACCGGCATGGGCACCCCGGTCGACGACCGGTACACCGCCGCCTCCGGCACCTCGATGGCGACGCCGCACGTGGCGGGTGCGGCCGCGCTGCTGGCCCAGGCCCATCCGGACTGGTCGCCGGCGCGGCTGAAGGACGCGCTGGTCAGCACCGCCCGGACGAACCCGGAGCTGTCGGTGTTCGACCAGGGCACCGGCCGGGTGGACGTCGCCCGCGCGGCCAGCCAGCGGGTGTACGCCAGCAGCCAGGTCGACTTCGGCCTGCACACCGACCCGGACACCGCCGCCACCGCCCGGGCGGGTGCGGCCGCGGTGCCGGTCGGCAAGGTCGTCACGTACACCAACGACGGGCCGGCGCCGGTCACCCTCAGCCTCGCCGTCGAGGTGGCGAACGTCGCCACCGACGTGCCCGAGACCGATGCCGTGACGACCGGTTCCGGTACGGTCACCGTGCCGGCCGGAGGGTCGGTCGAGGTACCCGTCACCGTCGACCTGGCGAAGCTGGACCGGGGACTCTTCGGCGGCTGGATCACCGCGACCGGGCCGGGCGGCGTGCTCGTCAGCACGGCGGTGGGGGTGAGCCTGGACGGCCCCCGGCACAAGGTCACCCTCCGCGCGGTCGGCCGGGCCGGCCAGCCGGTGGCGGTGCCGGTCATCGCCCTGACGGGCGACAACTACCGCTGGGACAACCTGAACTTCCTGTGGGAGGGTGAGAGCAGGACCATCGAGGTCGGCGAGGGTAGCTACCTGCTGCACGCGCTGATCGAGGACGGCGGCGTACTCGACGAGCAGGCCACCCTGATCACTGATCCGGAGCTGCGCGTCGACCGGGACATCGAGGTGCTGCTCGACGCCCGCAAGGGCACCCCGATCCGGATCGAGACGCCCCGGCCGGCCGAGCAGCAGGCCGTGCTGAGCTACTACTCGCACCGGGTCACCGGCACCGGTCGGCAGATCAGCCACGGCACCATGCACTTCAGCACGATCCAGCAGGTAAACGTCACCCCGACCGGCAAGCTGACCAGTGGGCAGTACGAGTTCTCCTCCCGGTGGCAGCTCGTCGCACCGATGGTGCGCGCGGAGGTCGCCGGGGTCTCCGGTCCGTTCGACATCAACCTGACCGGGCAGTCCCCGGCGTACGACGGCACCCGTCGGTTCCCCCTCGTCCACGCCGGCCGGGGCACCCCGGAGGAACTGGCCGAGGCGAACGTGCGCGGCGCGGCGGTACTCATCGAGTCCAGCAACGAACCGGGCGGGGAGGACGCGCCGAGCGAGAGCGAGGTGACCGCGGCGGCGGCCCGGGCCGGCGCGGCGGTGACCCTGATGGTGCGCCCGGCGGACTGGTCGGCGTGGACGGTGTGGCGGCCCCTCGGCGACCGGGAGCCGATCCCGATGCTGGCGGTGGCGCACGACGACGGCCAGCGGCTGATCGCCCGGGCTCAGCAGGGACGGGCGACGCTGGACCTCACCCTGACCACCTCCAGCCCCTATCTCTACGACGTGCAGCACGTGGAGCGGAACCGGATCCCGGATCGGATCGTCTACCGGGTGACCCCGACCAACTCGACACGGATCACCACCCGGTACGCCGACAACGGCGGATTCCCCTGGGCGAAGGAGCAGCGGTTCGGATGGCGCCCCTGGCAGACCTATGCATGGAACGACACGTCCCGGTTCGTGGCCACCCCGAAGGAGCGCGAGGAGTGGGTGACCACCGGCGACTCGGTCTGGCAGCACCGGGTGAGCCACGAGTGGCCGTGGAACGAGATGGGCCCGCTCGCCAGCGGGATGGCCGAGCGGCCGACCAGCTACCGTGCCCGTAGGGCCGAGGAGACCTGGCTCGCCCCGGTGGTCCGCCCGGCCTCGCCGCGTGGGATACCGGAGCTGGTCTCCACCCGCACCGGGAACACTCTCGCGCTGCGGGTGCCGGAGTTCGTCGACGCCGAAGGCCACTACACGATCGGCGAGACGTCCCGGGTGGGTGCCACGCTGTGGCGCGACGGGAAGCTGCTGGCCGAGCTGCCCGACGCCCGGCAGGACGTGCCCACCACCGGGCCCGAGGCCGGCTACCGGCTGGCCCTGACCACCGAGCGCGGTGGCGAGGAGTGGGTCTGGGGCACCCGTACCGAGACGGTGTGGGAGTTCCGTTCCGGGCAGCGGTCCGGCGACGAGGCCCGGCCCCTGCCGCTGTTGCAGGTCGACTACGCCGCGCCGGTGGACCTGACCGGGCGGGCCAGCGGCCGACCGCACACCGTCGGGCTGCACGTCCGGCACCAGGACGGTCACGTCACCGCGAGCGGGACCAGGCTGACCGCCGAGGTCTCCTTCGACGAGGGCGCCACCTGGCGGTCGGTCCGGGTGACCGGGTACGGCAACGCCTACCAGGCGAGCGTTCCGGCCGGAAAGGGCACGGTGTCGCTGCGGGTCCGGGCCACCGACGGGTCCGGCAACGCGGTCACCCAGACCGTGATCCGGGCGTACGGGCTGCGCTGAGCGGCCTCCGGGCGGGACGGCGCACCGCTGCCGTCCCGCCCGGACCGGCGCACCGCTGCCGTCCCGCCTGGGTTGGTGTCGGTCCGTTGCCGTCCCGCCCGGACCGGCGTGGCTGTCACCGCACCAAGGGTGCCGTCCGCTCCGTCAGAGCCAGCCCCGGCGGGCGGCCTGGAAGGCCAGCCCGGTGCGGGTGTCCACCCCGGCCAGCGCCATCAACCGCTCCAGCCGACGCTGCACGGTCCGCCGGCTGACGCCGAGCTGCGACGCGATCGACTTGTCGGGAAAGCCGGCCACGAACAGCGACAGCAGGAACCGCTCGCCGTCGTCCAGCGCATCGTCGGGGGCCGCGTCGGCCAGTCCGCCGCGATCGGCGTCCCAGCGGATCGGGGTCGCCCGGTCCCAGTGGCTCTCGAAGAGCGCCAGCAGCGCGTCCAGCAGCTCACTGCGCCGGATAAGTGCGGCGGTCGGCTCCCCGACGTCGCGCTCGTCGTCCGGTACCAGCGGGCAGATCGCGGTCGACCGGTCGGCGATGGCGATCCGGACCGGCAACGTCGGCAGGGTACGCGCCTCCTCCCCGGCGCGGACACTCTCCGCGATGCTCTCCAGTTCGCCGGGTGATTCCAGTAGCGCCCGTTCGTAGATCGCCCGGTAGCGGACCCCACGGGCCAGCGCCCCGGACTCCTCGGCGTTCTCCGATCCGGACATGGCCAGCGGGTTGGCCCGGCAGAACCAGAGGATCTCCTCACGGGCCGAGTCCTGCAGGTCGCGCAGCCGGTCACGCAACGCACCCGCGCCGACCACCACCTCCACCAGATGGTCGGCGTTGCGGCGCCGGGCGCTGGTCCGGTACTCCTCGGTCAGCGCGGCCACCGCCTGCCGGGCGTTCTCCAGCGACTCCTGCCGGCGCAGCAGGGTGTTGCCCAGCGCGACGTCCGGCGGCAGCGGCTCGAAGACCGGGTCCGGCCCGGGGCGTGCCATGGCCAGCCCCTTGCTCCGCAGGCCCTCCAACACCGCGCCGGCCTCGTCGAGTGGTACGTCGACCAGCCTGGCGAGGTCGGCGGGTCGGGCCGCGGAGAGGCGCAGCAGCAGCCGGTACGCCTGCTCCTCCTGCGGTCGCAGCAGCCCGGTGTCGTCGAACATGCCCGCCTCCCCGTACTCCCCGCCGACTGCGAAGACTCTACGAAGCGGACGGCATCGCCCGCGCGCGGCCAGGGCTGCTGCCGTGGCGGTGCCGGCCGGGGCCGGCAGGGGAGCGCCTCGGGCGGACGATCGACGGAACGGCAGGGGCATCCACCGGGCCGCCGCCCTCGCCCCGCAGCACAGTCTCGTACCGAGCCGCCTACCGCACATCCCCGGCCTGGAGATGGCCGCCCGGTACGTACCCGGACACGACGAATCGGCCCAAGGTGTTGATCTCCGCCGATCTGGAGGGCGTCTCCGGGATCGTGCACCCACCGAGACGAATCCGGGCGGCTACGACTACGAACGCGGACGGGCGCTGATGACGGCCGAGGTGAACGCGGCGATTGCCGGGGTGCTGGACGCCGAGCCCGACGCCGAGGTCTCCGTCGCGGACTCGCACGGCCCGTTCCGCAACCTGCTGCCCGAGACATCGACCGGCGCGCCCGGCTGATCCGGGGCAGGGCCCGCCCGCTGGGCATGGTGGCCGGGCTCGAAGCCGGGGCGGAGGCGCTGCTCTTCGTCGGGTACCACGCCCGCGCCGGTGCCGGGCCGGCCGTGCTGGCGCACACGATCAGCGACGCCGTACTCGACCTGCGGCTCGACGGGAGGTCGGTGGGGGAGATCGGGCTCAACGCTGCCGTGGCCGGTCACTACGGAGTACCGGTGGTGCTGCTCAGCGGGGACGACGCGGCCTGCGCCGAGCTTCGGGACCTGGTGCCGGAGGCGGTGACCGTCGAGGTCAAGCAGGCGCTCGGCCAGGCGGCGGCGGAGACACTGCACCCCCGGGAGGCCCGGGACCGGATTCGCCTGGGCGCCGCCGAGGCGGTCCGGGGACGCCGGCAGGTCCGCCCGTCGCGACCCCCACTCCGGTACGGACCGAGCTCGACCTGTACGGTCCGTACACCGTCGACCTCGCCACCCTGGTGCCCGGCGTCACCCGGGCGGCCGGCGCCCGCACGCTCGCCTTCACCGGTCGTGACATGGCCGAGGCGTACCGGCTCGTCCAGCTCCTGGTGCAGCTCGCCCAGATCAAGCCCGGCTGATCCGTTCCCGTTCCGAGCAGCGGTGACCGGTCGGACTCCGGTACCTGTTGCCGAACACGCCCGGCTTGCTTGGACCAGCGGTGCCTCACCCCGCGGACCGGCCCGCCGCCAGCTCCGCCAGCAGCTTCTCCACCCGGGTGCGGATCTCGTCGCGGATCGGCCGGACCGCATCGACGCCCTGGCCGGCAGGGTCGTCGAGCTGCCAGTCCTCGTAACGCTTGCCGGGGAAGACGGGGCAGGCGTCGCCGCAGCCCATGGTGACGATCACGTCGGAGGTCTCGGCCGTCTCCCAGTCCAGCAGCTTCGGGACCTGGGTGGTGATGTCGATGCCGACCTCGCGCATCACCTCGGCGGCGGCGGGGTTGACCCGGTCGGCGGGTGCCGAGCCGGCGGACCGTACCTCGACGGTGTCGCCGGCGAGGTGGCGTAGCCAGCCGGCGGCCATCTGGGAACGGCCGGCGTTGTGCACGCAGACGAACAGGATACTGGGTTTGTCGGACATGATCGCTTCCTTCGAGATCGGGCGGGGCGGGCGCGCCGGAGGCATTCCGGTGCCGGCTGGGCCGGTGTCCCGGGCGGCGGTGACGCGTTCAGGCAGCCCGGGCAGCCGCCGGTCGAGCAGTGAGCTGCGGAACCGGGGCCGGTAGGGCTGGTTGACGTGCCGGCCGAACGGCCCGGGCCAGGGCTGGTTGTCGGCCCTCGTCAGCCGGACGCCGTGCGCCTGATCCGGCACGGCGTCGTCGGCGGCTCGGGGTGAGCAGCTCACGACGGGCTTCCCGGGGCGGTGCGGAACAGCCGCCGTCGCAGGGCGAGACTGACGTAGACCAGCGCGACGAGGACGGGTACCTCGATCAGCGGTCCGACCACGCCGGCGAGGGCCTGGCCGCTGGTGACGCCGAAGGTGCCGATCGCCACGGCGATGGCCAGTTCGAAGTTGTTCCCGGCGGCGGTGAAGGCGAGGGTGGTCGTCCGTTCGTAGCCGAGCCCGATCGCCCGGCCGAGGGCGTAGGAGCCGGCCCACATGACCGCGAAGTAGGCCAGCAACGGCACCGCGATCAGCGCGACGTCCCACGGCTGGCTGGTGATCGCTGCACCTTGCAGCGCGAACAGGATGACGATGGTGAACAGCAGTCCGTACAGGGCGATCGGACCGATCCTCGGCAGGAACGTGTCCTCGTACCAGACGCGGCCCCTGCGGCGCTCACCGACGCGGCGGGTGAGGTATCCGGCGAGCAGCGGGATGCCGAGGAAGATCAGTACATTGCCGGCGATGTCCCAGCCGGAGACCTGCAACGCCGCTCCGGACAGGCCGAGCCCGTCCGGCAGCACCGACAGGTAGAACCAGCCGAGGATGCCGAAGGCGAGGACCTGGAAGACGGAGTTGAGGGCGACGAGGACGGCGGCGGCCTCCCGGTCGCCACAGGCGAGGTCGTTCCAGATGATCACCATGGCGATGCACCGGGCCAGGCCGACGATGATCAGGCCGGTGCGGTACTCGGCGTGGTCGGCCAGGAAGATCCAGGCCAGGGCGAACATGACCGCCGGGCCGACCAGCCAGTTCAGCACGAGGGAGGAGATCAGCAGGCGGCGGTCGCCGGTGACGGTGTCGAGCCGGTCGTAGCGGACCTTCGCCAGCACCGGGTACATCATGACCAGCAGCCCGACGGCGATCGGTAGGGAGATGCCGCCGATCTCGACCGCTTCCAGCGTGGTGTCGAATCCGGGGATCGCCCGACCGAGCAGCAGCCCGGCGACCATCGCCAGGCCGATCCACAGTGGCAGGAAGCGGTCGAGACGGGACAGCCGGGCGACAACCGTGGGTGCCGGTTCGGTGGTGCCGGTGATGGTGGCCATCAGCACTCCCGGCGCGATCCGGCGTTGGCCCGGGCTCGGGCGGCGAGGTCGGTGAGCTGGACGGCGGCGGCTTCCAGGGCGTCGGGCAGCAACCGGTAGTAGGTGAATCGGCCGTGCGGTTCGGCGACGACGAGGCCGGCGTCGCGCAGTTGCCGAAGGTGCCCGGAGACGTTGGGCTGCTTCGCGCCGGTGTCGGCGACCAGGTGGCAGGTGCACGCCGGCCCCTGGGCGAGGAGGTCGACGATCTGCGCCCGGAGTGGGTCGGCCAGAAGTTTGATCACATCAGGCGCGTCTGATATCAGCACGCCCTGATGTAACCATCCGAGGCCATCCCTCGTCCAGCAAGCTCAGGTGAACATCGGATGTACCAGGCGGCACTGGCCAACTCCAGCGACGGCCGGGTGCCCGTTCAGGCGTTCGCCGGGCTCTCGACTCCGAGGAGGCTGGCGAGCTGGCGCATGATGCCCGGCCGGGCGCGGTAGTAGACCCAGGTGCCCCGACGCTCGGCGTCGACGAGGCCGGCCTCCCGCAGCGTCTTGAGGTGGTGGGAGATCGTCGGCCCGGACAGGTCGAACGCCGGGGTGAGATCGCAGACGCAGGTCTCCCCGGCCGGTGCCGAGGCGATCATCGACATCAGTTGGAGGCGCACCGGATCGCCGAGCGCCTTGAAGGCCGGGGCGAGTGCGCTGGCGGTCTCCGCCGGAATCCGCTGTTCGGTTATCGGCGGGCAGCACGGCACCCCGGCGTTGAGGTCGGTCAGGCTGAGTGCCAGCGACTGCTTCGACATACGTCTAGGTTGACAGGTATCGAATCAGCGTGCAACTCTTCTGATTCGAAGAACGTCAAGACAGCTCCGTCGCGGGGAGACGCCGATGCTCCACCTGTTCCGCCGCCGCTCCCCGGAGACGGAAGTCCGGTTCTGTGACGGCTGCGCCGAGGTCACCACCGCCGACCAGCGCGCCCGCCGCCGCTACGAGGAGTGCGGGTGGCGAAGGTGGGTGGCGGAGTCGCGTCAACCAACCCAGATCGGGCGAAGGCAGGCCCCGACCTGCTATTTCGAGCATTCTCAAGATAGGGAGTTGTGATGGGTGACCGACTGGAACATCTGCCGGTAGCGGTGCTCGGCGCCGGGCCCGTCGGCCTGGCCGCCGCCGCCCACCTGCACGAGCGCGGACTGCCGTTCACCGTTCTCGAGGCCGGTGACGGCCCTGCCGCGGCCGTCACCCAGTGGGGGCACGTACGGCTCTTCTCGCCCTGGCGGTACGACATCGACCAGGCTGCCGCCCGGATGCTGCGCGACGCCGGCTGGGTCGAACCCGATCCCGAGATCCTGCCGACCGGCGCACAGCTCGTCACCGAATACCTCCAGCCGCTGGCGGACCTTCCCGGGCTCAAGCCGAACATCCGGTACCGGTCCCGGGTCACCGCGGTGACCCGGCTCGGCGTGGACCGGCTCCGCTCCGCCGGCCGGGAGGGTGCGCCGATCCTGATCCGGCTCGGCTCCGGCGAGGACCTGCTCGCCCGGGCGGTCGTCGACGCCACCGGCACCTGGGCGACGCCGAACGTCCTCGGCGCCTCCGGCATCCCCGCGCACGGCGAGACCGATGCCGCCGCGTTCATCGAACACGCCCTACCCGACGTCCTGGGTGTCGACCGGGACCGGTTCGCCGGCCGGCACACCCTCGTCGTCGGCGCCGGCCACTCCGCCGCGAACACCCTGCTCGCCCTCGCCGACCTCGCCACACGGGCCGCCGGGACGAGGGTCGGCTGGGCGATCCGGGCCGGTAGCCCGGCCCGCAGCTACGGCGGGGAGAGCGCCGACGCCCTGCCGGCGCGCGGCGCCCTCGGCACCCGGCTGCGTGAGCATGTCGAAGCGGGCCGGATCGAACTGGTCACCGGATTCTCCGTGCACCGGCTCGTCCCGATGCCCGACGGGCGGGTCGAGGTCTCCGACGGAACCCGTACGCTCGCCGTGCACCGGATCGTCTCGGCGACCGGGTTCCGGCCCGACCACTCGATCAGCACCGAGCTACGTCTCGACCTGGACCCGATCCTGGGCTCCACCCGGGCCCTCGCCCCGCTGATCGATCCCAACCAGCACTCCTGCGGGACGGTGCCGCCACACGGCGTCGACGAACTCGCCCACCCGGAACCGGGCTACTACGCGATCGGGGTCAAGAGCTACGGCCGCGCCCCGACGTTCCTGATGGCCACCGGCTACGAGCAGGCCCGCTCCGTCGTCGCCGCCCTCGCCGGGGACTGGACGGCGGCCCGGGACGTCCAACTCGACCTACCGGAAACCGGGGTCTGCAACAGCAACCCGATCGTCGACGACGACACCGTCGGCGCGGGCGGCTGCTGCGGCACCCCGACCGCCGACGCCGCCCCGGTCAGCAGCCCACGCGGACTCGCCACCGGCATCTCGGGCGGCCTGATCGCCGCGCCCCTGCCCCTGGTCGAGGTCTCCGCCGCACCCGGCACGGAGCCCGCCGGCGGCTGCTGCGCCGGCTGAAAGCCGTGGTCCTCGGCGCCGCCGCAGCTCCTTGGCTGAGCGCCGGCTGGCGCAGCTCTGCCGTCGGCTGAGCGCCTGCTGGCGCGGCTCCGCACGCCCGAACCGGTACGCGGACCGTGCCAGCAGATCATCCAGCTCACCCGCCACCTCCGATATCACCAGGCCCAGGTGTCGGGGCTGGTGTTGGTCACCAGAACGCCGATGCCGTAGTCGCTGATAACCACGGCGGTGTAGCGGTCTTTGTCGTACACGTTGAGTTTGTATTTGTCGCCCTTCTCCGACCACTGCCAGTAGTCGTTCACGCCGGACTGCGGCGAGATGGACTGTTGCCGGGACATGGCGGCGGGTGCCAGGCCGTCCACGTCCAGGCTCTCGGACCTGCTGCCGCCGGTCCAGGTGACATTGCCGGTCAGCGTCTCGCTGGAGACGTTGACCACGAAGAAGTCAAACGACCCGCTGCCTGCCATAGGGCCCTTGTCCGCACCCTCGGATTCCTTCAATCTCTTGATCCCCCGTCTCGGACCCGGCGCCCACCGACCGGGCACCAGATCAGAATAGGGTGATAAAAGCGCGTTTTAGGGTGAAAGTAGACGCCTGGCAGGCGGCCAGGTCGTCGCTTGCGCGTCACGGCTCGGAATCAAGGCCCTGCCTGGTCGATGTCGATCAGGCCGGGCACGGCCCGGCGTGGTCGGCCCAACTCCCTGCCCTGAAGGTCGAGGGGCGCCAGCGCGTCACCGTCCAGCGCGACCGGGTCCACCCCGATGCGGTCGGGCCGCCGCGGGACGCCGGCCTGGGATCGGTCCGAGGCCGGTGGCGGTGACCCGACCTGCGTACCGCGGCCTGCCAGCGGCGTCCCGACACCAGCTCGGCCAGCAAGGGGAGCGGTTCCGCCGTGCGGACCGCTGCTGGCCGGGTCAGCCCCGCAGTTGCTGGGTGATCGTGCGGTCGGTGATCTGGGTGTCCTTCGCCAGCATGAGCGCCTTGCTGAGGATGACGGCGAGCACCCGGTCGCCCTCGAACGGGAGGAAGACGTCGCCGGTCGAGGAGCTGGCCGTCTGCTTCGGCACGATGCAGAGGTATTGGTCGTTCGGGCTCATCAGGATATTGCCCGAACCCAGGTGGATCTTGTAGGTGCGCAGGTCGCCCCGGACCACGAGGAAACGGCCCTCGACCTTCGCCCGGTCGGCGATGGCCAGCCGGGGGACGAGGCGTTCGAGCATCTCCCGGCGGGTCTGCGCGGTGCCGCTGAGCTCGCCGAAGCTGTAGGACGCCCAGTACTCGCGGAATCGCCCTCCGGGACCACCGTCCTGCCAGGTGGGGTCGTTGCCGACGCTGGCGACGCCGACGAAGAGGTCGACGTCGCGCAGCACCTCGCTGAGCACCAGCGGCGGGATCTCGGCCAGCGGCACCGGGTCGGTCGGCTGCGC
Organism: Plantactinospora sp. ZYX-F-223; assembly: GCF_039649625.1. Taxonomy (NCBI): domain Bacteria; kingdom Bacillati; phylum Actinomycetota; class Actinomycetes; order Micromonosporales; family Micromonosporaceae; genus Plantactinospora; species Plantactinospora sp. ZYX-F-223. The sequence continues at coordinate 53,314 of NZ_JBDJAV010000023.1, forward strand.
GTCCTGGGACACCCACTGCTCGTAGCCGCCGCCACCGGCGTGCGCGTAGTGCTCGGGCGCGCCGATCGGATAGAACCGGACCTGGTCGGTGGCGATCCGCAGGTATGCCCCCGACTCGGTGGTGTCGACCTCCCAGTCGTCGCCGATGCCCTCGATCCAGAACTCCGCGCGCAGTCCCCACTGCGGCAGCTCGCGGGTGGCCGGCTCGTAGGCGTCGTCGACCATCATCCGCAGCTTGTTGCGCCATCCCCGAGCCGCGGTCAGGGCGTGGAACTGGTGCTGGCGCAGGACGTGCGCCGCGTACCGGTTGGAATAGACCCGGGTGTTCTCCTCGGCCGCGGTCAGCAGGTAGACCTCGCGGTGTGCCTGCTTGAACGGCTGGGTCACCTGCTTGGCCTCCAGCCATGCGCGCCAGGCGAGCACCTCGGCCACCTCGCGGCCGATCGGGTGCCACAGCCGGACCGTCTCGCCGGCCGCGATCTCCTTCTCCTCGTGGGTACGCAGAGCACCGTCAGCGAAGGCGCAGGGCACGTCGTCGACGAGCCAGATCAGCCGGCGGGCCAGCGTACCGAGCAGGGGGTGGTCGAGGTAGCGGGCGCGCCAGGCGTCGAACGGCCAGACCCGCTGGGCGAGGAACTGGCGGTCGAGGCGTTCCGTCTGGGCCGAGAGCATCTTCTCGACGTCCTTCACGGCAGCCTTGAAGTCGGCGAGTTGCTCGGGGTGGGCGGACCGCACCGAGGCGGGGACCGACTTGACGATCTTCCCGGTGCTGTTGCGCCAGGTGACAGTGACCGTTCCGGAGGTGGCGTCCAGCGTCGCCGACGCGTCGCCGAAGTGTTCGACCCGCCGGCCCACCTCGGTCAGCCCGTACGCCGGTACGGCGAGTTCCTCGACCTCGTCCCGGGTCAGGCCCAGCGCCGCCGCTCGGGCGTCGAGGGCCGCGTTCAGCTCCTTGAGCGTGCCCTTGAACGTGACCCGGGCGGCGAGCCGGGCGATCTGGGCGAGCGCCTCCTCGGTCGGCACCCGCGACAACGCGTACACGGCGGCGTTGGCGATCTTGGGGCTGCGCGGGCCGATCCCGGCGACCTTGCGCAGTGCCGTCTCGACGAGCGCGCCGAGCGTCCGTGGGGTCTCGGGGTGGCCGGGCAGGAAGGAGGTCATCCAGACCAGTCCGCGCAGCGGTGTGGTGTTGAACTGGTCGAAGGCCTCGTTGACGTCGTGCTCCCAGCGTGTGCGGTTGAGCCGGATGGTGCGCGGCTGCCCGACCAGGGCGAGCCAGCTCCGCAGCCGGTCACCCGGCTCGGGCAGCTCGTCGAGCAGCCTGCGGGCGGCCGTCTCCCACTTCTGCGACGGTTTGGCGCTCGTCGCGGTGGCCGCGTGCCGGAACAGCTCGTGCCAGCGACGGGCCTCGTCCGGGTCGAGCGACGCGACATCGGCCAGGGCGCGGTCGGCCCACGTCTCGCCCGGGCTCAATGCCGGTGTGTCGAGCCTGTCCAGCAACGGCTTGAGTGCGCCGGCCGAGCCCCAGTAGCCGTGCGCGACGGTGCGGCGCATCGTGGCGACGACCTCCGGTGGCAGCGGCCGCCCGGCGTCGAGCAGGAGTTCGGCCATCTGCCGCAGCTCCTCGCCGTCGAAGTAGGCGGTGTGCCGGGCGGCGAAGCCGAGCGCGACGGCGGCCGAATCCGGTGTCGAGGTCTTGCTGTAGGGCCTGACCAGGATCTCCAACAGTTCGTTGGTGACCCGGCGATGGTCGGTCTCGGTGACCCGGCAACACCGGTCGAGGATCGCCATCAGCAGCTCGGGTTTGCGCTCGGGTGCGACGAGCCCGAGCACGTCGGTCACGTGCCGGCTCTCGTGACCCCAATGACCGGTGTAGACGGCGGCGTAGGCCAGGGCCTCGTCGGCGAGGCCCTGGACGTCGCCGCGCCGGGCGAGCTCCGCCATCCGATCGCCGTATTCGGGAAAGAGCACCGGGGTCGGCATCAGCCACCCACCAGCGGTACCAGCTTGAGGAAGGTGATCCGGGTGCCTCGGGTCAACTCCACGACCGCGTCCAGCTCGTCGACCTGCCGGTCGTCGACGAGGACGATGAAACCGTTGCGGGAGAACGCCTCCAGCGCGCGGTCGGCCTGTTCCTGCGGGTCGATCCGGCGCGGCTGCCTGAGCTTGAATCCGTTGAGTGTCCGCTCGGTGCCGGTCGGCTGCACCAGCCCGCGGAAGACGTCGCCACCCTGCGCGTTGTGCTCGGCGACCTCCTGGAAGACGCGGCGGCGGATCACCTCCCGCACCGGCAGGCGTTCCTCGAAGATCTCCAGATGCCATGCGGTGCTGCGCTCGCCCGCGGTCGTCTCGTCGACGAAACTCACCATCGCCATGGCGTCGCAGTCTAGGGTCGCCCCCCGACACGGAGTCGGCCGTGGCGCCGCAGGATCGGATCCGGTGGCCGTTCCGGCACCCCGGCACGGTCTCGCGTCGGCCCCGAAGCCCTGGCCGTGCGGGCCGCCCCACCTGCCGATCGGGCGGTCAGGTGAGGACGTTCGGCGGGGGGACGAGCCGGCGGAAGGACTCGGCCGCCCGTCCGATGTCCACCCAGGCGTCGCGCAGCACCGGCTCGCCGTGGCCGGGAAGCAGTACGTCGACCTCGCGCCCGGCCAGTGCGCTGACCGTCTCGGCGTACCGGTCGAGCCGGCAGTCGGGGAGCGCCTGGAGGCTCACCCGCCCGCCGGCGAAGAGGCAGTCACCGCTGAACAGGATGCTCCGGCCGGCGCGGCGGACCAGTACGACGAGGTGGCCGTCGCAGTGGCCGGGCGCGTCGAGGATCTCGACGTCCAGGCCGCCGGCCCGGACGACGTCGCCACCGGCCAGTACCCGATCCACTGTGGCCGGTGAGAGCCGGTAGTCGGGCGGGTAGATCCCGACGGCGCGGGCCGCCGCCAGCGAGGTGCGCGACTCGTCGGCGGTGGCCAGCGCCGCCGCCGTCTCGGCGCTGGCCAGCACGGGCAGCCCGGCGGCCCGGATCGCGGCGGCGCCACCGGCGTGGTCGGCGTGGTAGTGCGTGACGATGGCGCCGCTCAGGGCGGCCGGGTCGCAGACCTCGGCGACGGCGGCCAGCCACGCCCGGGCGCCCAGTCCGGTGCCGGTGTCGACCAGGACGCCGCCGCTGCCGTCCCAGATCAGGTAGCAGTGGCAGTCGTGCGGGTCGGTGAGCGCCTCGGGGTGGCTCCCGCTGCCGACCAGCCAGACGGAATCGAACAGGTGCACGGCGCCCATCGCGGTCAACCCGCCGGCGTCGGTTCGCGCCGTACGGCCACGACGTCGACTTCGATCAGGATCCCGGCGAGCGTGCTGCCGACGGTGGTGCGTACCGGATAGGGCGGCCGGAAGCGGTTGGCGTACACCTCGTTGTAAGCGGCGAAGTCGCGGTCGAGGTGTTGCAGGTGCACGGTGGCCTTCACGACGTCGCGCAGGCCCAGCCCGACGGTGCGCAGCGCGCCCTCGACGTTGTCGAGCACCTGCGCGGTCTGCGCGGTGATGCCCTCCGGGACGGTGCCGGTGGCCGGGTCCTGCGGTCCGAAGCCGGCCGTCCAGACCAGGGTGCCGGTGTCGACGACGTGACTGTACGGCCCGGCCGGTTCGGGCAGGTCGGGGCTGGTGTGGGCGGTCCATGTCATGTCTCGGTCTCCCTCGGTTCGGTGCTGGGGCGGTGCAGGACGGACTTGACCTCGTAGCGGTCGTGGCGGTAGCGGGACCGGGAACGCTGGGCCGGGCGGCGGTTGGTGTCGTAGAAGACGTCCACGATCTCCAGCGCCGGGGCGTGTTCCGGCAGGCCGAGCAGTTGGGCGTCGCGGGACGGCGCGGGCACCGCGCGCACCCGGCGGCGGGCCGCCGCCATCACGACGCCCGCCTTCGCCAGCACCTCGTGCAGCGACCCCTCCAGCTCGGCGGCCTCAAGGACGCGCTGGAACCGGGCGGAGAGGTGGGCGTCCTCCAGGCACATCGGCTCGTCGTCGGCGAACCGCAGCCGCTCCAGCCGGATGACCGGACTGTCGACCTCGACCCCGAGGTCGAGGGCGACCTCGGGGGAGGCGGGGACCTCCTCGATCGCCACGAGACGGCTGCTCGGCCGCAGTCCCCGGGAGCGCATGTCCTCGGTGAAGGAGGTCAGGTGGGGTCCCATGGCCACGGTGGGTCGGCGGACGAACGTGCCGAGGCCGGGGACGCGTTCCACCCGCCCGTCGGTGGCCAGTGCGTCGAGTGCCTGCCGGACCGTCATCCGGCTGACCTCGAAGCGCACGGCGAGATCCTTCTCCGAGGGCAGCCGGGACCCCACCGGCAGGTTCCGGCACTGCTCGCGGAGAGCGTTCGTGATCGCGACGTGTTTCGGCGTTGACATGAAGTGAGCATCCCGTATCTCCGGCTGGCGGCCGTACCCGGCCAGGTCCGGTCCAGACCCGGGGGCTCCCTTGCTCTTGACTGGTCTAGACCGCCTCGGTATGGTCCGGAACATTATTCCAACACCGCTCGGTCCGTCTAGTCCGCAGCGTCGCCGTCAGCCGCACGAAGAGTCGTGACGATCCGGAAGCTCGCGGAACACCTGAAGGCCGTGAGAGGAGTACCACCTCATGAGGTACGGGAAGTTCAAGCGGCTGACCGCCGTGGCCGTGGTTGCGGTGGCCGGCCTGTCGGTCGCCGCCTGCGGCGGCTCGAGTGGGCCAGCCGGCGACGACAAGACCCTGACCCTGTGGCACATGGAGCAGCCGCCGAACCGGGTCGCGGAGTTCCAGAAGTTGATCGACGGCTACAACGCCACCAACCCGGAATACAAAGTCCAGGCGCAGGTCCAGGACTGGAACCAGATCTACACGAAGATTTCGGGCGCGGTGCAGTCGAAGACGCAGCCCGACATCCTTTTCACCATCCCGGACTTCACCACCTACGTACGCCCGCTCGGCGCGGTCCGGCCGGTCACCGGGCTGGTGGAGGAGCTCGACAAGGCGCACACCTTCCAGGAGGCGGCCAAGGCCCCCTACCGCGACGACGACCAGTACTGGGCCGTTCCGCTCTACGGCATGGTGCAGATGCTCTGGTACCGCAAGGACCTGTTGGCCAAGGCGGGCATCGCCGAACCGCCGAAGACCACCAGCGAGTTGCTGGCGGACGCCCAGAAGCTCACCACCGGCAACCAGAAGGGCATCGCGTTGCCGGCCGGCAAGAACCTCGCCACCGACCAGGTGCTCTACAGCCTGATGCTGACCGGCGGGGCGGGCAACTTCTTCACCCCCTCCGGTGAGGTCAACTTCAACACCCCGGAGACCGTCCGGGCAATCACCCTCTACCGGGACCTGCTCAAGCAGTCGCCGTCGGACAGCGGCAACTACTCCTGGGGTGAGCCGCAGGCGGCGTTCAACAGCGGCGCGGCGGCGATGGCGATCGAGAAGGGGCAGTACCTGGCCCCGTTCGAGCAGGAGTCCGGGCGCCCCGCGAGCGACCTGGGCTGCGCCCCGATCCCGGTGGCCGACTCCGGCGGCAAGCCGGGCAGCATCTACTACTCCAACGCCGCGATGGTGATGTCCAGCGACGACGCCAAGGCCGCCGGTGCCGAGGCTTTCCTGAAGTACGTCCTCCAGCCGGAGAACTACGGCACGCTGCTCAACGCCGAGCCGGGCCTGTTCCTGCCGTTGACCGCCGACGGTGCCATGGCCGAGTCCTGGACCAGCAACGAGGTCGTGCAGAAGTACCGGGGCTGCGTCGACGCCATGCTCGAACAGTCGAAGACGGGCGCCCTGTTCGGCTTCGTCGACGGCCAGTACGTCGACTCCGTCGGCAAGATCTCCGGGCAGAACGTGCTGGCCCAGGTCGTGCAGCGGGTCTACAGCGGCGGCGAGTCGCCGGAGGCGGCGGTCAAGTGGGGTGACGAGCAGATGCGTGCGGCGGTCGCCAAGTGAACCATTCTCAACCTGAACCGCGCGGCGCTCACGCACCGCGTCCGACCCTGCGGTCCGTCGAACCGCGAGGAGAGGTTGAAGAAGGTTCGGTGAGCAGCCGCAACGCGGTACCGGGTACCGGGGAGGCCATCCCCGGTACCCGGGCCGCCGGGCAGCCGGCGACGGCCCGCCGCCGTCGCCGGCCCTGGCACACCCACCTGCTCGGGTACGGCCTCGTCGCGCCGCTGGTGCTGGTGATGCTCGGCGTGATCGGCTACCCGCTGCTGAACACCGTGCTGCTCAGCCTCCAGGACCAGGGGGTGGTCGGCAGCAGCTCGACCTTCGTCGGCCTCGACAACTACACCGAGGCGTTCGCCGACGGCGCGTTCTGGGCCTCGGTCGGGCGGTCCGGGATCTGGCTGGCCGGCAACCTCCTGGTGCAGACGATCATCGCCTTCGGCACCGCGCTGCTGATCGGCCGCTCCGGGCGCTGGGCCCGGGCCTCCCGGACCTGGGTGCTCATCCCCTGGGTGATCCCCACCGTCGCGGTCGCGGTGATCTGGCAGTGGCTCAGCAACAGCAACTACGGCATCGTGCCGAAGCTCGGTGCCGCGGTCGGCATCGACGGGCTGGGCAGCCCGTTCGGCGACAGTGCCCTGGCGATGCCGGCGCTGATCCTGATGAACAGCTGGCACTGGTTCCCGCTCGGCGCGGTCGTCATCTTCGGCGCGCTGCGGACGATCCCCGGCGAGATCTACGAGGCCGCCCGGGTGGACGGCGCCGACGCCTGGCGGATCTTCTGGCGGATCACGTTCCCCCTGCTCCAGCCGGTGCTCTTCGCGCTCGGGCTGGTCGGTTCGCTCTGGTCGTTCAACATCGTCGACTCGATCTACCTGGTCACCAAGGGCGGGCCCGCCGACGCGACCACGACTGCCCCGATCTTCATCTACAACAAGGCGTTCAACCAGTTCCAGGCGAGCGATGCCGCCGCCGTCAGCGTCATCACGATCATCCTGCTGGCCGCCGTCGCCTTCTTCTACATCCGCGTCGCGAAGCCGAAGGAGGACCTGTGACATCCCCGCTGTCCGTGACGTCCCGGCTGCCGTGGGCGCGGCTGCCGCGCCTCGTCACCTGGGTCGTGCTCACCGCCATCGTGCTCGGGCCGCTCTACTGGATCACGATCTCGGCGTTCAAGGACCGCGAGGAGATCCTGCGTACGACGCCGACGCTGTTCCCGACGGATCCGACGCTGGAGAACTTCCGGCAGCTCTTCACCGCGACGGACTATCCCAGCTACCTCACCAACAGCTTCGTGATCGCGCTCTCCACCGCGTTGTTCACCGTGCTGGTGTCGTTCGCGGCGGCGTACGGGCTCTACCGGCTGCGCATTCCGGGCGGCAACAAGCTGGCCGGGGCGATCCTGGTGGCGTACATGATTCCCGGGACCCTGCTGCTGGTGCCGCTCTACCAGGCGTTCGCCGCGGTGGAGCTGATCGACACCAGGAACGCGCTGGTGATCGTGAACGTCGCGTTCACCGCGCCGTTCTGCACCTGGCTGCTGCGCGGCTTCTTCTTCGCGATTCCCCGGGACATCGACGAGGCCGCCGCCGTCGACGGAGCCGGTCCGGTCCGGATGATGCTGCGGATCGTCCTTCCGCTGCTCGCACCGGGCATCTCCACGGTCGCCGTCTACGCCTTCGTCTTCTCCTGGACCGAGTTCGTGTTCGCCTCGCAGCTCATCGTCAGCGACCAGCTCAAGACCCTGCCCATCGGGCTGAGCGCGATCATGGGCCAGTACACCGTGAACTGGGGGCTGTTGATGGCCGGTACGGTCTGCACGGTCATTCCGGCCATCGTCCCGTTCCTCTTCGCCGGCCGCTACTTCGTCGGCGGGCTGACGGCGGGAGCGGTCAAGTGAACCTTTTTCGACCTGAACCGCGCGGCGCTCACGCACCACATCCGGCCGTAAGGTCCGGCGGACCGCAAGGGGAGGTTGAAAAAGGTTCAGTGAGCGGATCGGCGCCCGCCGGGCGCGCGACCTGGTCGCCGTCGGACGTGACCGCCACCGGGTACGCGGCACGCATCCAGCAGGTCCTCGGCCGCGCCCTGGCCGAGGAACTGCCGGCGATGCGCCGGGCCGCGGAGCTGGTCGCCCGGTCGTGGACCGCCAAGGGCCTCTGCTACGTCTTCGGCAGCGGCCATTCGCACATCTTCGGGGAGGAGGCGTTCTACCGGGCCGGCGGCGCGGTGCGGGTCTGCCCGATCCTCAAGCCGGCGCACATGCTGCACGAGGGCGCGGTCCGCAGCACCGTGCTGGAACGGGAGCACGGCCACGCCGAGTCGGTGCTGTCGGGTTACCGGCTCGACGGCGACCGTGACGTCCTGCTGATCGCGTCCAACTCGGGCGCGAACCCGCTGCCCGTCGAGGTCGGGCAGGCGGCGAAGGCGCGCGGCCTGCCGCTGATCGCGATCACCTCCCGGCGGTACGCCGCGTCGATCGACCGGCCCGGCCCACGGCTGCACGACATCGCCGACGTGGTCGTCGACAACCACTGCCCGCCCGGTGACGCGCTCGTCGAGCTGGGCCCCGGGCTGCCGTCCGCCGGACCGTCGTCCAGTGTGGTCGGTCTCGCCCTGCTCGACGCGATCATCGTCGAGGCGCTCGGCATCCAGATCCGCCGTGGCGAGACGCCGGAGGTGTTCATGAGCGCGAACATGCCCGGCGCCGCCGAGCACAACACCGAGGCGGCCCGCCGGATGTCCGACCTCGTCCCGCACCTGTAGCTAGTCGGCGCACCTGTAGCCCTGTCCCGCATCTGTAGCTCGTCGCACACCTGTCGAAGGGAGACCAACGGTGAAGATCAGTTTTGAGGTCTGGCCGAACATGCCCTGGGGCCGGCTGGAGGCGGCCGGTCCGGCCTGGAACTCCTGGGGGGACAAGCCGGCGACCTGGTGCGTGGAGCAGACCGCCAAGTACGGCTACGACGGCGTCGATTTCATCTTCGCGAAGCTGCTGGAGGTGCCGAAGGCCGAGTACGACCAGCAACTCCTGGACGTGCGCGCCACGGCGGAGCGGGTCGGCATCGACATCGGCTACCTCGGCCACCACACCACCTTCGTCAGCCCTCGGGAGTTCGACCGGGAGCGCGGCATCGAGTCGTTCAAGAAGGCCCTGGACGCGGCGGCCGTACTCGGCGCGAAGTCGGTCTGCACGCTGATCGGCGACGGCTACTACGACCCGCCGCTGAACGTGCTGCTCAGCCGCAAGGACGCCTGGCGGCAGTGCCGGGAGGCGATCACCGAGGTGGCCGCACACGCCTCCGGGCTCGGGCTCAACGTCAGCATCGAACTGTTGCAGGGCACCATCCTCAACCGGGTGGAGCTGATCGAGCGGATGTTCGACGAGGTCGGCGCGAGCAACCTGCGGATGACGATGGACACCGGCGCGTTCTACGTCGCGGTGAAGCCGTTCATGAACGTCAAGCAGGCGATCAAGCGACTCGGCCCGTACATCGACATCGTGCAGATCAAGGACGAGGTGGGGCTGCCGACGATCGTGCACTGCAACCACATCTGGTTCGGCGGCGGGCTGGTCGACTTCCGGGAGACGTACGAGGCGCTCGCGGAGATCAACTTCGACGGGTACGTCAGCGTCGAGTGGGAGGGTTGGCAGGTCGGCGGCACCATCGGGGTCGGCGAGCCGGCCGGAGTGGGCCTCGCCGACTTCGACCGGGTCGCCGAGGAGTCCCTGGAGTATCTGATGGAGTTCGGTTTCGTCCCCCGGCGCAGCCGTTGACCGCCGCCGTGTCCGGCGGTCCCCTGCTGGTCGGAGTCGACCTCGGTACCACCGGAGTGAAGGTGCTGGTGGTCGACTCCGGGACCGGCGCCACGGCGGCCCGGACCTACCGCGACTACCCGTCCGACACCAGCCGGCCGGGGCGGCACGAGCAGGACCCGGCCGACTGGTGGCGCGCGGCGGCCGGCGCGGTGCGGGAGGCGCTGGCCGGGCTCGACCCCGGGGCGGTGGCCGGGGTCGGGCTGAGCGGCCACATGCACGCGGTGGCGCTCTTCGACGACCGGGACCGGCCGGTACGCCCGGCGATGACCTGGGCGGACCGGCGGGCCGTCGCCGAGGTGCGGGAACTGCGCGAGCACGGCGACCTCTTCGGCGAACTGACCGGCAACCCGGTGGTGGAGGCGTTCAGCGCCGCCAAGCTCGCCTGGCTGGTCCGGCACGAACCCGAGGCGGTACGCCGGGCCGTCCGGATGGTCCAGCCCAAGGACGTGCTGCGGCACCACCTCACCGGCGACTGGGGCAGCGACCCCACCGACGCCGCCGGCACCCTGCTCTACGACGTCATCCGGCGGCGGTGGGAGCCGCGGCTGTGGGCCCGCTGCGGAGCCGACGAGCGGCTGGCGCCCCGGGTGCAGGGCTCGGCGGAGATCGTCGGGGCGGTCCGACCCGAGGCGGCCGAGGCGACCGGGCTGCGCGCCGGTACCCCGGTGGTGGCCGGCGGCGGCGACGTCTCCTGCGCTGCACTCGGGGCCGGGGCGGTCGCCGACGGTCGGGTCTACGTCAACGTCGGCACCGCCGCCCAGATCGTCACCCCGGTGCCGGAGCCGCGGGCCGGCGTCGACCGGTTCGTCTTCGCCCGGGCCGGCGAGGACGGCTTCCTCGGCATGGTCTCCTCGTACGCGGCCGGGCTGGCGATCCGCTGGGCCGAGCGGAACCTGCTCGCCAGCGGCACCCCGCAGGTGCCGGACGGCACGGCGGACCGGCTGGCCCGGGGGAGTGGCCCCGGCGCCGGCGGACTGACCTTCCTGCCGTACCTGCTCGGCGCCAGCGCCCCGATCCACGATCCGGCGGTCCGGGCCGCGCTGCTCGGCGCCGCGCCGGAACACGGACCCGCCGACGTCGCCCGCGCCGTACTCGAAGGCGTCGCCTACGCCTGCGCGGCGGCGGTGGAGCAACTCCTCGACGGCGCGGGCGCCGCGACCGAGATCCGGGTCGGTGGCGGGGTGACCCGATCGGCGGTGTGGTGCGAGGCGTTCGCCGCCGTGTGCGACGCACCCGTGCGACGGCTGCGCCAGGACGCCTCGCCGCGCGGCGCCGTCGCGCTGGCCGGGATCGGGGCCGGAGTCTGGCCGGACGTCGCCGCCGCCTGCGCGGCGCTGGACGACAGCGAGCCGCTGACCGCCCCGGCCGAGCACCGGCCCGGCTACCGGCGGGCCCGCCGACGCTACACCGCCGTCGCGGCGGCCGTCGCCGAACTGCACCGCGATCCGGCCCTCTCCGGCGGGGGTGCGGGATGAACCTCTCGCCACCTGAACCGCGCGGCGCTCACGCACCGCGTCCGACCCTGCGGTCCGGCGGACCGCGGGGGGAGGCGGAAAAGGGTTCGATGATCGGGCGGATCGACCCGGACGCGGTGCTGGCGGAGGCCGCCCGGCTGATCGCGATCGAGGGCCACCAGGACCATCCCGGGCAGGAGCGCGCGGTCGCCGACTACCTCGCCGACCGGCTGCGCGGCTGTGCGGCCGAGGTCGAGACCCAGCCGGTGGAGCGCGACCGGGCCAACGTGATCGCCCGGGTGCGCGGCAGCCGTCCGGGCCCGACGCTGATGCTCAACGCGCACCTGGACACCGTGCCGCCCTACGGCATGCCGGACGCGCTGCTGCCCAGGGTCTCCGACGGCCGGCTGTGGGGCCGGGGCGCCGTCGACATGAAGGGTGCCCTGGCGGCGATGATCGCCGTTGTCGAACTGCTCGCCGCGCCGGACGTCACGTTCGACGGCGAACTGCTGCTGACCGCCGTCGCCGGGGAGGAGAACGGCAGCCCCGGGATGCGGGCGCTGGTCGGGGCCGGCGTCCGCGCCGACTTCGCGATCGTGGGCGAGCCGACGATGCTGCGGGTCGGGCGGGCGCACAAGGGCGCGATGTGGGCCCAGGCGACGTTTCGGGGTGTCGCCACGCACGGCAGCGTGCCGCAGGACGGGGTCAACGCCGTCTACCACGCGGCCCGGTTCATCGCCGCGGTCGAGCGGGACCTGGTACCCGCACTCGACCGGCGCCGCCATCCACTGCTCGGCCCGGCGACCGTCAACGTCGGGGTGGTAGCCGGCGGGGACCGCCCGCCGATGGTCCCGGCGTCCTGCGTCGTCCAGCTCGACCGGCGGTGGCTGCCGTCGGAACGGCACGACGAGGTACTGGCCGAGCTGCGCGCGGTCGTGGCGGAGTTGAGTCAGGCGGACCCCCGGGTGGATGCCACGGTCGAGGAGATGGCCGGTACGGCGACCTTCGTGCACGCCCCGCTCGACTGCCCGGCCGACGACCCGTACCTGCGGATGCTCTGCGCTGTCGCCGCGGACCCGGAGCCGGTCGGGTTGCAGTTCTGGACGGACGCCGCCCTGCTCGCCGCCACCGGCACCCCGGCGGCGGTCTGCGGGCCGGGCGACATCGCCCAGGCACACTCCCTGGCCGAGTGGGTGCTCGTCGACCAGTTGCGCGGTGCGGCCGAGGTCTATCGTGCTATGGCGCAGCGGATGCTGTCGGTGCGCCGGCTGGACGCCGAGGCCGAGATGAGGGCATGAAGATGGCCAACAACGAACGGAAACCCGACGGCCTGCGGGCGGTCGAGCGGACCGTCGCGGTGCTCCGGGCGCTCGCGGAGAGCCCGCCGGGTGCCTCGCTGACCGAACTCGTCAAGGCGACGGAGATTCCGGCGACCACCCTGCACCGGATGCTCGGTGTGCTGCGCGGCACCGCGCTGGTCCGCGAGACGGTCGACGGCCGGTACGCGCTGGCCGCCGGCACGATGGCGCTGGCCCGCTCCTATCTCGACGGACTCGACCTGCGCCAGGAGGCGCTGGGGGTGATGCGACCGCTCTCCGCCCAGACCGGCGAGACCTGCCACCTCGGCGTGCTCGCCCTGGTACACGTCGTCTACATCGAAAAGATCGACAGCCCGTCCCCGGTGCGGATGTACAGCCGGGTCGGCCAGACCAACCCGGCGCTGACCACCGCGATCGGTCGGGCCATCCTCGCCCACTCACCGGCGCACGTCCTCGACGAGGTGATCGAGGCGCACGGGCGGCTCTCCGGCGAACCCGTGGTCCGCGCCGACATCGACGCGCTGCTGGCCGGCGTACGGGCCGACGGCTACGCCCGCGACCTGCAGGAGAGTGAACTCGGCATCTGCTGCGTCGCGGCCCCGGTCTTCGACCACACCGGGCACGTCGTCGCCGGGCTGGGCATCTCGGCCCCGGCCACCCGGTTCGACGCCGAGGCCGCCGGCCGGCTCGGCCCGCAGGTCCGGGCCGCCGCCGCGGACCTCTCCGGCCAGCTCGGCTGGAGCGGTGCGCCCACCCGCGCCATCACCGAGCCGCAGACCGGTGCGCCGGCTCGCGGCGTTGCCGACCCCGAGAGCGGTTCGTCCACTCGCGACGTCGCCGGCCCGCAGGCCGGTTCGGGCGGCCGGACGCCGGAGCCGCGTTCCCTGCCGGCTGCGGCGCGCTCGCTACCGACGGCGGCGCGATGAGGGACTTCACCGTCGCGTGTGTCCGGTGCCGGCAGAGCACGGAATTCCCCGCCTACCGCTGCCGGAGCTGCGGGTCACCCGTCGTGCTCGACCTGAACCCGGTCTCCGCCGAGGAGTGCCGGCGCACCGCCGGAAGCGGACTGTGGCGGTACGCCGGCATGCTGCCCCGGACGACGCACGCCGTCACCCTCGGCGAGGGCGCGACACCACTGCTGCCGCTGCGGTACGGCGGTGTCGACGCCCACGTCAAGCTGGAGTCGCTGAACCCGTCCCTCTCCTTCAAGGACCGGGCGATGGCGCTCGCCGCGTCCGCCGCCCTCGACCGGGGACTGGACGGTCTCGTCCTGGCCTCGACCGGCAACGCCGCCGTATCGGCCGCCACCTATGCCGCAGCGGCGGGGCTACGCTGCCGGATCTTCTGCGCCACAGGCTCGAACGCGGGGGCGAAGCTGGCGACCGCCCGGGCGCACGGTGCCGAGGTGGAACTGGTCGACGGCCACTACAGCGACGCGTACGCCGCCGCGACCCGCGCCGAGGGGGAGGGCTGGCTCAACGTCACCACCACGTACCGGAACCCGCTGCTGACCGAGGCGTACCGGCCGATCGCGGCCGAACTCGTCGAGGACCTCGGCGCCGTACCGGACGTGCTGGTCGTACCGGTCGGTGCGGGCCCGCTGCTGCGCGGCATCTGGCTCGGCTTCACGGATCTGCGGGACGCGGGCCTGACCAGTACCCTGCCCCGGATGGTCGGGGTGCAGGCCAAGGCATGCGCTCCGCTGGCCCGTGCCTGGGACGCGGCGGACTGGGAGTCGTCGCTGCGCGAGCCCGTCGTGGTCGCCCCGACCGCCGCGACCGCCATCGCCGACGCGCTGCGCGGCTACGAGGACGAGGGTCTGCTGACCCTGGCCGCCGCTCGGGACAGTGGCGGCGCGATCGTCGGCGTCGACGAGCCGGCCATCGCCTCGGCAGCCCGTGATCTGGCCCGGCACGGGCTGTTCGTGGAGCCGGCGGCGGCCGCCGCGGTGGCGGCCCTGCACACCTCCGCCGTCCCCGCGCCGTCGTGCGCCGTCGCCGTGCTCACCGGCCACGGCGCCAAAGAGCCCTCCACCTTCACCGTCCCCGGCGGGCACGGCGCCAGGGAAACCTGCGCTGTCGCCGTGCATGCCGGCCGGGGTGCGCAGGCACCCCCGGCTCCTGCGGTGCCCACCGGCCGGAGTGCGAACACACCGTCCATCCCCGGGAGGGAATCGTCATGACCGGACCGACCGTGGTGATCGCCGGAGTGGGGCGGTTCGGGGCCCTGCACGCCCGGGTCTGGGCCGAGGCCGGCGCCCGGATCGTCGGTCTGGTGGACCCGGACACCGCCCGGCTCGCCGAGGTGGCCCGGGCGCACGGCGTCGAGGCGACCGACACCGACCTCGCCCCGCTGCTCGACCGGGTCCGCCCGGAGGTCGTGGTGATCGCCTCCGACGAGGCCTCACACGTCGGGCTGGCCGTGACCGCCCTGGCGGCGGGCAGCCACGTCTTCGTCGAGAAGCCGCTGGCCCTGTCGGCCGCCGACGCGTGGCGGATCGCCGACACCGCCGAGGCCCACCAGCGGCAGGTCGTGGCGGGGCACATCTCCCGGTTCACCGCACCGATGGCCCGGATGCGGGCCGGCATCGAACGGGGCGCCGTCGGCACACCGTGCGCGCTGCGGCTGCGCCGGGACTTCAGCCGCGCCTGGTTCCTCAGTTTCGGTGACCGGGTGCATCCGGTCTGGGAGTCCTGCATCCACGACATCGACCTGGCGATCTCGTTCGCCCGCACCCCGGTACGCCGGGTCGTGGCGATGCGCAGCGGCGCGGCCGGTGACGCGGCGCCCAGTGTGGTCAGCGCCCTCCTCGAATTCGACAACGGGGTGATCGCGACGGTCGAGTCCGCCTGGCTGGTGCCGGCGACCGCGCCCGGCACCCTGGACGACGGTCCGTTGGCCCTGGACGGGGCCATCGTGGGCGAGGTCGAGGTGTTGGGCCTGGACGGGATCCTCAAGCAGCGGCTGGTCAGCGACGCGCTGGTGGAGTGGACCCGGGCCGGGGTCCAGGTTCCGGACCTGTCGCTGTGGCCGGAGGAGGACGGTGTGGTCGGCGGGGCGTTGCGCCGCGAGGTGGGGTACGCCCTCGCGGTGTTCACCGGCCGGCGCGAGCCGGACGTCATGCCGGTCGAGGAGGCGTGCTGGGGCGTCGCGGCGGCCGAAGCCGTCGTCGAGTCGCTGCGTACCGGCGCGCCGGTGGAGCCTAGGCGGCGCTGACCCGGGTGCGAGTGGCCCGCCAGTAGCCGCAGAACATGATGTTCTCCTTCGGCACGCCGGTGCTGACCCAGTGCCGGCGCAGCCCGGTGGCGAGCCCCTGTTCGCCGGCCACCCAGCCGTAGTGCGGCGAGTCGGCCGCCGGCAGGTCCCGGGCCGCGGCGAGCGCGAGCGTCCCGGGTACGCCGGGCCGGTCGCCGCGGACCAGCCAGCTCAGCTCGACGCCGGGCGGCGCGGAGAGGGGCTGCCGGTCCGCATCGGCGGGGACCTCGATGACGGCGTGTCCCCGGGTGTGCGGCGGGAGCGAGGCGAGCACGCCGGCGACCGCCGGTAGGGCGCTCTCGTCGGCGACCAGGCGCACCTGGTCGACCGGCGCGGGCGGATTGAACCCGATGCCCTCGTCCAGGATGGCCACCGGGTCACCGGGGCGGCAGGTCTGCGCCCAGGTGGCGGCCGGACCCGCGCCCGGGTCGCCGGCCGTACCGTGGATGACGAAGTCGACGTCGAGTTCCGGTCCGTTGCCCGGTTCGTTGCGGTAGCCGCGCACCGTGTAGTTGCGCAGCACCGGCCGGGACGACTTGGCGATGGTGAGGAAGCGCAGGTACGCGAGGGTGTTCAGCCGGTCCGGCAGTTTGCCGAGCGAGTCGTCGGTGACCGGGATGAACAGCCGGAACCACTGGTCGAATCCCATCGGACGGAACCGTCCGGCGTCCTGCTCGCCGAGGGTCACCCGCTGGAAGTGCGGCGAGATCCGCTCACTGCGCAACACCCGCAGGTGGAGCAGCTCGGACACCTCCGGCTTGACCCTGGTCGCGTTCAGGTTCGTCCTGGCCATCTTCCCCTCGCCTCCGGTCTCCGGTTCGTAGTCGGGTACTTCCAGTGGTCGTCACGGCACGCTCGGGCGCCGGGATCCGGGCGAGCTGGAGCGGTCGGCGCGGCGCAACGGGCCCGCCCTCAGACGGGTACCACCATCGGGGTGCCGGCGATCGGGTCGGGCACGATCATGCAGTCGAGCCCGAAGACCTTCTCGACCAGTTCGGCGCTGACCACGTCGGTCGGGGCGCCTTCGGCGACGATCGCGCCGTCCGACATCGCGATGACGTGGTCGCAGAACCGACAGGCGAGGTTGAGGTCGTGCAGGACGACGACGATGGTCTTGCCGGACTCGGCGTTCAGCTTGCGGAGCAGCCGCAGCAGTTCGACCTGGTGGTTGATGTCCAGAAAGGTGGTGGGCTCGTCGAGCAGCAGCAGGTCGGTCTCCTGGGCCAGGGCCATGGCGACCCAGACACGCTGGCGCTGACCGCCGGAGAGGTCCCGGATCGGACGGTCGATCAGGTCCGCGGTGCCGGTGGCGTCGAGCGCCCGGGTGACCGCCTCGTGGTCGCGGTCGGTCCAGCGCCGGAACCAGCCCTGGTGCGGGTAGCGGCCCCGGGAGACGAGGTCGGCGACGGTGATGCCGTCGGGCGCGACCGGGGTCTGCGGGAGCAGCCCCAGCACCTTCGCCACGTCGAGGGTGCGCAGGTCGGCGACGGCCCGGCCGTCGAGGTAGACGGCGCCGCCGCGGGCCGGTAGCAGCCGGGCCAGACCCCGTAGCAGGGTGGACTTGCCGCAGGCGTTGGCGCCGACGATCGCGGTGATCCGGCCGTCCAGCACCGTGACGTCGAGGTTGGCGACGACGGTCCGGTTGTCGTATCCGAGGGTCAGGTCCTCGGCGCGCAGTCGGGTCATCCACCCACTCCTTGCCGGTTCGTGGTGGCCAGCAGCCACAGCAGATAGGGAGCACCGACCGCGCCGGTCACCACGCCGGTGGGCAGCGGTGTCGGCAGCAGGTGCACGGCGACGAGATCGGCGGTGAGCAGTAGCGCGGCGCCGACCAGCGCGGCAGGCAGGATCCCGCCGGTGGCCGGGCCGAGCAGGCGGTTGGCGATCGGGCCGGCGACGAGGGCCACGAAGGCGATGGGACCGGCCACCGAGACTGCCAGGGCGACCAGCACGATGGCGGTGGCGAGCAGGCCGGCCCGGCTCAGGTCGGGCCGGGTGCCCAGGGTACGGGCGGCGTCGTCGCCGAGTTCGAGGGCCCGCAACGGTCGCTGGAGCAGTACCGCGACGGGGAGCAGGACGAGCAGGGCACCGGCGAGCAGGCGCAGTTCGTCGGTGCTGGCCTGCCCGACGGAGCCGGTCAGCCAGTGCATCGCCTGGCGGGCCTCGAAGAGCCGGGCCCGGCTGAGCACGTAGCCGATGAGACCGTCGAAGAAGACCGACGTGCCGATGCCGATCAGGATGAAGCGGTAGCCGGTGACCCCGTCGCGCCAGGCCAGCAGATACATGAGCAGGCCGGCGAGGATCGCGCCGCCGAGGGCGAGCCCGCTGACGGCGAGCCCGCCGGCCTGGAGCAGCACGATCCCGGTGACGGCGGCGAGCCCGGCCCCGGAGGTGATGCCGACGAAGTCCGGCGAGGCGAGCGGGTTGCGCAGTAGTTGCTGGAAGATCGTCCCGGAGGCGCCGAGTGCGAGCCCGACCGTCAGGGCGGAGGCGGCGGTCGGCAGCCGCAGGCCGCGCACGACGAAGTCGACGCTGGGGTTGTCGCGCAGGTGCAGTACCGAGGCGACGACCTCACCGGCGCCGAGCCGGAAGCTGCCCACCATCATGGTCAGGACGAAGAGCGCGGCCACGGCCACGGCCAGGGCGCAGGTCACGGCGGTGGAGCGGGCCCGGCGCCGCCGCCGGTTGCCGCGCAGCGCCGAGCCTGCCCCGGTACCGTTCGGTGCGGTGGTCGGGTGGGTCGTCGTCGCGGTCATCCGCTCACACCTCCGAGAGCCGGCCGTAGCGGACGATGGTCACGAACGCGGGCGCGCCCAGCACGCCGAGCACCACCCCGACCTGGAGCTCGTCGGGGGCGGCCACGACCCGGCCGAGCACGTCGGCGAGGAGCAGCGCGATCGGCGCCAGCACCATCGAGTACGGCAGGATCCACCGGTAGTCGGGACCGCAGATGAGCCGGGCCACGTGCGGTACGACCAGTCCGACGAAGACGATCGGCCCGCAGGCGGCGGTGGCGGCGCCGGCGAGTACCGCGACCACGGCGAAGGCGGCCGTGCGGGTCCGGGTGACGTGCTGGCCGAGGCCGCGTGCGGTGTCCTCGCCGAGCGCGAGGCCGTTGAGGGCACGCCCGAAGCCGAGTGACGCGGCCAGGCCGAGCAGCAGGAACGGCGCGACCCCGGTCAGGATCGGGGTGTACCGGCCGGCGAGCGAGCCGACCTGCCAGAACCGCAGTTCGTTGAGCGCGTCCACGTTCGTCATCACCATCCCGGTGGTGACCGAGACGAGGCCGGCGGTGACCGCCGCTCCGGCCAGGGCCAGCTTGACCGGCGTGGCGCCCTCCCGGCCCAGTGACGCGATCGCGTACACCAGCACGAGCGCGGCGATCGCTCCGGCGAAGGCGAACCAGATGTAGACACCGACGCCGCGTACCCCGAGCACCGTGATGGCGAAGACGACCAGGACGGCGGCACCGGAGTTGATGCCCATGATCCCCGCGTCGGCGAGCGGGTTGCGGGTGACGCCCTGCAGGATCGCCCCGGCGACGCCGAGCGCGGCGCCGACCAGGATGCCGAGCAGGGTACGGGGGACCCGCAGCTCCAGCGTGACCGTGCTGGCGATCGACCCGTCGTCGCCCAGGTTGCCGAGGGCGCGCAGCACCTCGGAGAGCCCGATGGAGCGCGAGCCCATCGTCACGCTCAGGAACGCGACGGCGACGAGGAGCAGGCAGAGCGCGGCGAGCCCGGGCCAGAGAGCCGAGGCCCGCCGCCCGCCGCGTCCCGGGGCGCGCGTCGGGACGCGGCTAGCTGCCGACATTCGGATCCGCGGCCTTGACCGCCTCGGTCAGCGTGGTCAGTTCGGTGGCGAAGTCGCCGTAGGTGTGCAGCCAGAACGCCGGCCAGGAGACGGTCGCGCCGGCCTTGGCCGCCTTGATCTTGAACCAGGTCGGCTGCTTCTTGCCCCACTCCGCGTTGGCGGTGGGGGTGAAGGAGCGGCCGTCCCACAGGATCAGGTCCGGCTGGTACTTGTCCGCGTTCTCCCAGCTCAGGTTCTCCCAGTACGGGAAGCCGGGGTCCGGGCTACCCGGGTTGATCACTTTCAGTCCCCAGCCCTGCAGGTCCAGCAGCTCGGGCGCGTACTCGGGGTTGGCCACGTACACCTTGTCGTCGGCGGGCGACATCGCCGCGACGGTCAGCCCGGGCTTGCCGGCGGTCGCGGCCTTGAAGGCGGTGACCGCCTCCTCGAAGCGCTTCTTGTGCGCCGCGATCTCCGGCTTGTCCACGTCGGCCCCGAGGCTCTCGGCGAGATCCTCGTACCCCTCGGCCAGCGCGACGATCGACTTGCCCTGGCTGACACCGACGACGGGGGCCAGTTCGGCGAGCTTCTTGCTCTTCTCGTCGACGCCTTCCTCCAGGCCGCTGTGCGCCTTCTCCGCCGGCCACCAGTCGCCGACGATGAGGTCCGGGCGCAGCGCGGCGGCCTTCTCGACGTCGATCTTCCCCCACTCCTCGCCGAGGATCTCGATCCCGGCCAGGTCGAGGTTGCGCAGGTTGGGGTCGGTCTTGACCGACTCGTCGGCGAAGATGCCGACCGGCTTGATGCCGAAGGACATCAGCGCGGCCGCCTCACCCGCGTGCGCGATGATCCGGGTGGGGGTCTTGTCCGCCTTCACGACCTGGCCGGAGCCGTCGGTGAAGGACCAGGGACCGCCGGCGGCGGGGGTGTCGGCGGTGTCGGAGTCGCTGCCGCAGCCGGCGAGCACGACGCTCAACGCGGTCACGGCCAGGACCGGACGCCATGCGCGCATGGTGGTGGTTTCCGTTCTCTCGGGTTCGACCGAGCCTCGGCGGCTCGGTGGTTAGGTTAGGCTAAGCACAGCAGTACCTCTTGGCTAGCCGACATGATCCGACTCACCCGAAGATCCAGGTCCCGGCAGGCTGCTCGGACGAGGTGCCGGACGCCCTAAGGCCGTCCGGGCCGGTCGCCGACTCCGCTGGCTACGGCCATCCCCCGGGGCGTCGGCAGGTGAGCTACGCCGGCTTGACTTGATCAAAGGTTGGCTAACCGCCCGGATGCTGCCGGTCGTCGCGCTGGTCAGGGCGATCCTGGTCAGCCTGGCCGGCACGCTCGGTCGGACGCCCATCGCACCCGCGCAGATCCCGGCCGGCCTGGTCACGGCCATGGTCGGTGCGCCGTACTTCGCCTGGCTGCTCTGGCGTTTCCCGCGCCGTGACGCCGGCCGCACGATGACGCACCCGGTACGGGCGGCCCGGGGGAGAGAGGCCGGTTGCCGCCGGTACCCCTGACCGGAAACCGGCACGGCAGATAACCCGATCCCGCGGACCGGGACGCCGCCTCGACACGTCCCGGCCCGCAGGGCCTCGACGACCGCCCCGGCTGGTGGGCGCCGGCACCGGACCTGCGCCCACGTCCGCTGGTCAGGGTCGTCAGTTGCGGGTGCGGCCGAGGTAGATGTTGCGGGCGCGGTAGAGGGTTTCGGCGGTCGGCCCGGGTGAGCCGGAGGAGCCTTCCATCTGGAGGTTGATGATCAGCCACATCGGTTTGCCGACGAAGTGGGATCCGCGGTGCTGGCCTTTCCACTGGCCGTCAAGGTAGTAGTGGATGTCGACGTCGGTCGTGTTGACCTTGGTGATCCAGACCCGGTATTCGTGCCACGCGGCTGGGTTCGACACCGCGACGATGGTGTTGTCCCATGCCCCGTCGTAGGTGTTGAACCAGTTGCGGGCGTCGCCCTTGTACTCCAGGATGTCGCTTTCCGGTGGCCAGCTGTTGGCTCCGGTGAGCCAGAACGCCGGCCAGGTGCCGCGGGTCGACGGTGCCTGGAATTCGCCTCTGACCTCGTAGTTGGGAAACTGGTCGTTGACGAGTACCTGGTCTTTGGCGTGGATGGCGCCGGAGTGGTAGCGGATCGGCAGGTGTGGGTCGGCTGAGCTGGTTCCTTCGTCCCAGGTGATGCGGGTGGCTTTGATGTTGAGCTGTCCGCTGGGGGAGAGGTAGACGTGGTTGTTGTCGGTGGCGCTGGCGTACATGCGGGCGCTGCCGTTGTGGTCGGAGCCCCAGGGGTAGCGGAAGTTCCATTCGGCGATGAGCGCGTCGCGGTTGGCGAACGAGGACCCGTTGATGAGTGTCTCCCAGGTGGCCGCCCGGGCAGGCGGTTGGGCGAGCACCATGGTGCCGGCGAGCAGGATGGTGAGGGCGAGGCCGCCGCGGACGGTCCGGATCATTGCCACCACCTCGGTGATTCTGGTCCGGTACGCCACAGTGGCCGGCCCGGTTCGGTGGTCGCCGGTGCCGGGGCGGTGACGGCGAGTGACATTCCGAGCGATAGGAAACACCTGCTCCGTTTCACTTTGTGTCCCTTCTGTTCGGTTTCTGTGGTCGGGTGGCCGAGGGCCTTCTGGTGCCGTCCTGGCGCATCCCCGGCCCAGCCCTCCCGCGGTGGCACCGGCCTCCGGCCGGCTGCCCCTCCGGACCGCGGGTGTTGGCGGTCCGGCAACACCTTGGTACCGGCAACACCTTGGTAATCGAGCGTGCACCGGCACACCAGATCCTGAACCGATTCAACCATGGAGATACATAAATGGATATCACTGGCTGTGTCGACATGTGTGATCGGCGCTGGAATCATTTGCCCGGCTCGGGATCGATGTGACGGAGTCGATCTATAGCTGACCGCCGAAGCCCATGCTTGACGGTCGGCGTCGCCGGCCCTGAGTATGGCCAGGATCGGCAGCAACCGGCGAGGCCGAGTGTCAGCGCCGTCGCGGCGCCGATGACAGCCGGTACTGCGGCCTTCATCCCTTCCTCCTTATGTGAGGGGCCTGGGCGGGCCCGTACTGCTAGCAGGTCGCCTGACGGCGGGCCTGGCCCGTCCCGTGTCCAGGCGGGTCGCCGTGCTGGCCCCGTCCGGCCAGTCCACCCCCACGTGGAGGCCGTCGGCGTCTTCGTCCAGCACGACCTGACACGGCTGCCTGGGAGCCGAGGCCGCGAACTCCTCGGACAGTTCGACGAGGGTGGCGATCCACTCCCCTGGCTGGACGGGGTGGTCCAGCCAGGGCACGACCAGCCCGCCGGCCAGGGGCCCGCCGTGCGGAACGGTGGTGGCGCCGGCCGTTCCGCCGCCATGGACTGTCTCGAGCCAGCTGATCAGGCCGGCCCCGGTCACGGTCGCGACATTGCCGCCGAAGGCGGCCGTCGCATCACCGGCAAGGGCCCAGCCGCCGATCCGCAGCCGCAGCGCAGCCGCCTCGACGCCGTCGGTGAGGCCGTCGACGCGGGTCAGGCGTAGCTCCCAGGGGCCGCGAACCAGCGAGTACACGGTGAGGTGCCCGGCCGGTCGGGACTGGCCCGTGCGGCCGCCGCCGTGGTCACGTTGGCCCGGAGCCGGGTCGACCCAGTGGGCGAGCGCGCGCGACCCGGCCACGCCGACGCCGTTGCCGTCGACCTGCTGGGTCAGTAGGCGCATGCCGGCGCGGTGGGTGGCCCGGCCCGCGCCGTCGACGAGGGTGACGGACTGGTCGAGCGGATTGACCCAGCCGCTCTCGTCAAGGACCGGGCTGGTGGCGGTGGAGTAACCGAGTCGGGCGTAGAGCGGGGAGTCGCAGACCGTCGCGCCGTCCAGCGCGTGGTCGGTGCCGTGGTTGACGACGCGGACGATTCCGTCGGCGCGGGTGGCCGAGACCAGCCAGCCCGGCGCGCGTATGGCCCGTACCGCGTCGTGCTCCTCGACCGGAAGCGGCCGCTCGGGCTCCGTCCACACCGGATGGTCGGCGGGCAGTGCGATGCCGAGCAGGCCCTTGCTGGCCCAGTACGGCGAGCCGGGGCCGGAGTAGGCCTGGGCCAGCCGCGGCCACGGCCCGTGCCAGCCGAGAGTGAGCAGGCCACGCTCGTCCGGGGCGCCGCGGTCGACGAAGTGGCGCACGATGCCGGTGGCGGCGCGGCGCAACTGGCCGAGGCTGACCGAGGGCACGCGGGCGATCGTGCCGACCCAGAACGGCGCTGCGGCGGCGAACCGGTAGATCAGGCTCCGCCCCTGGATCAGCGGCGACCCGTCGGCGCCCACGAGGGCGACCGCGTCCCGCAGGAACCGGTCGAGGCCGGCCACATCCCGCTCGCGGCGCTCCGCGGCCAGGTCCGCCGCGCCGGCCATCCGGGCCCACAACGTCGGATACAGGTGCAGGGCCCACCCCACGTAGTGGTCGTAGGCGCGCTCCGGCCCGTCGGACATCCAGCCGTCGGCGCGGGCGAATCCGTCGTGGGTGGCCAGATCCTCGGCCATCTCGTCGAGCGCGTGTGGCCCGCCCACCGAGCGCAGGAACGTCTGCACAACCAGCCGGAACCAGACCCAGTTGATCCGCGGGTAGGTGTGGTCGCCGACCGCCGGAGCGAGGTAGTCCACCACCCGCTCCCGCACCGCGGACGGCAGCCGGTCCCAGATCCACGGGCGGGTCATGTCCAGGATCAGGGCGATCGAGGCGGCCTCCACCTTCGCCTGGGGGTGCTCGTCCAGCCGCACCCAGCGCTCCGGTGAGGCCGGATCGGTGCCGGCGGCGATGCCGGTCGCGTACCGGTCGACGAGGTCGTCCACGCCAACCCCGCGAGCACCGGCGATGCGGAAACCAGCCAGCAGAAATGTACGGGCGAATCCCTCCAGACCGTCGACGGCCCGGCCGTAACCGCCCTCCGGGCCGGGAAAGGTGACGAGAGCTTGTCCGGGCGACGTGAACGGCTGGGCGGCGGCGAGAATCCGGTCGGCGAGGGCCAACCAGTCATCGCGGCGCCAGCTTGCGGCCATCTCGGCGCCCGAGCGTCTCCGTGGTGCCGTCTGGCCGGTGGTGTCGGAGATCATCCGCGGTCCTGTCGCATCGATCCACCCCCATGGCACGTGGCGACTGGATGTCGCCCGCACATGTGACGTACCGGCAACGGCCGGGTTTCCGAAGTACAGGGCTCAGCACAGAGTGAGTCGATGACGCTATCAAACCGGAATGACCATCTTCGATCAAAAGAGCGCATGCGTCGCGTGCTCTCGTGCCGGCTCGGACTGCCTCGCCCTCATGTGCGGGCCCGCTCCGCTGTGCGGCGGCGCCTGCCCGACGCCCAATGAGGAAACCGGTCTCCGGGCTCGACGGCACCGGCAGCGATGTTCCGATCGACCTCGAAACGTCGAAGACCATCGATGCCGCCGCGGGTAGGGCACGCAAAGCCCAACCTGGCTGCCCCGCACGTCGACGGCTGACCGGCGCATCAGCCCAGGCGTTGAAGACGGCGGCGGGCGTCCTCGGCCGCCTGGTCACCCAGATCGTCGTAGATCTGCGCCGCCCGCCGCCACGCGGCCGCCGCCCCGGGCAGGTCGGCAATCGCTTCCCGCGTGTCGCCGAGCCGGATGAGCGTTTCGGCCTCGTGGTACCGGTCTGCGGAGTCGCGGAATAGCTGGATCGCCTGTTCGTAGCAGCTCAGGGCCCGGCCGTGTTCGCCGAGGCGGTCGTACGCGAAGCCGAGGCTGTCCAGTGTCGCCGCCTGGCCGTTGCGGTCGCCGCTGCGTTCCTGCTGGGCGAGGGCCTCCATGCAGCTCGCGATGGCCCCGGCGTAGTCGCCCCTGCTGGCGTACAACCAGCCGATCGCGTTCAGCGTCCGGGCTTCCCCGGAGCGGTTGCCGGCTAGCCGGTAGAGCCGGAGCGCTTCGCGGGCATGCGCGAGCGCCTCGTCCAGCCGGCCGAGCAGGTAGCAGAGTTCGCAATAGTTGTGCAGGGTCTGGGCCTGGCCGGTCGGATCGCCGAGGCGTTCGTGCAGATCGAGGGCGCGCCTCAGCCGGTACTCGGCGGTGTCGTGCTGGCCGAGTCGAGTGAATGCGCGGGCCAGCAGCCGGTTGGCTGCGGCCTGCCCGGCGACGTCGTCGATCTTTTCCGCGGCTGTGAGTGCGACCTGCTGGACAGCGAGTTGGTCCTGCCAGAGGCCGCGCGGTGCAAGGAACGCGTTCAGCGTCCAGGCGATCTGCCAGGCGTACGCGTCGAATCCGGTCTCGGCGGCCTGGGAGACCAGGCGTAGCAGTACGCGGTGCTCGGCGGTGAACCAGGCGAGCGCGGTGTCGTGATCCGTCGCCGGGCTGCTCAGGTGGGTCGGCAGCGCTGGCAACGGATCGATGGGCGCCCATTGCGGCTGGAGCAGCAAGGCGGCTGGATAGGCGTTGTGTAGATAGTGGTCGTACAACCGGTGCCGGGCGGCCAGCCGTTCGTCGGCGTGTTCCGACGACTGTGCAAGCTCGGCCGCGTAGCTTCGAAGGAGGTCGTGGAAGGCATACCGGCCTGGCACGTGTTCTGTCAACAGGTGGAGCCGGGTCAGCTCGCGCAGCGGCGGTACGACGGCCGGCACGGTCGCCCCGGCGAGTGCGGCGGCGGTATCGGGGGTCAGGTCGGGGCCGGGATGCAGCCCCAGCAACCTGAACAGTCGTGCCGCGTCCCGGCTCAGAGCCAGGTATGACCAGGAGAAAACACGCCGAGCATCCCCGTCGGCCAGGGCGTCCAGTCTCGCTTCGGCCGAACGCAGCTCGGCGGCGAAGGCGTCGAGTGGGAACGAGGGGTGCGTGGCGACGCGGGCCGCCACCATCGACAGGGCGAGTGGAAGTCGACCGGTGGCGGCGATGATGCCGGCGACCGCGGCCGGTTCGGCGGCGAGTCGGTTGGAGCCGAGCCGGCCGGCCAGCAGGCTCATCGACTCCTCGGTGGTGAGCACGTCCAGCGTCAGGGGTACGGCGCCCTCCGCGGCGACCAGGCCGCTGAGCCGATCGCGGCTGGTGACCACGACCGCGCAACCGCCGGCACCGGGCAGCAGGGGGCGTACCTGGGCGGAGTCGCGTGCGTTGTCGAGCACCACGAGCATCCGGCGAGAGGACAGCAGGCCACGGTAGAGCCCGGTACGGGTCTCTACACTCGACGGAATCTTGGCCTGGGGCACGCCGAGGGCCTCGAGGAGGCCGAGCAGGGCATCGGCCGGGGACACCACGTCGGCTTCGTCGTACCCGCGAAGGTTCACGTAGAGCTGGCCGTCGGGGAAGTGCCCGACCACCCGGTGTGCCCAGTGCAGCGCCAGGGCGGTCTTACCGACCCCGGCCATGCCGGACACCGCGGAGATGACCACCGTCGGCTGCTCTTGTGCCCCCTCGTCGAGGAGCGCGTCGAGGCTGGCGAGCTCGACGCTGCGGCCGACGAATCCCGGCACCGCGAGAGGCAGTTGCTCGGGACGTCCGCTGAGCGGGTCCGACAGTGCGACGTCGCGTACCGGCTTGTCCGGACCGGTCGCCGGTGCCGCAGCCAGGCTCGGGCGGTGGTGCAGGATGTCGTTGTGCAACTGGGTTAGCTGCGGCGCCGGGTCCAGACCGGTCTGCTCGGCCAGCACATGCCGGGCCTGCCGGAAGGCGTCCAGCGCGCCGGCCACATCGCCGATGCGGTACAGGCCGAGCATCAGCTGACCCCACGCCCGTTGCCGCAGCGGTTGCCGGTCGAGAAGGGCACGTAGCCGGTGGACCACCTCGGCCGCCGAGCCGAGCGCCAACATCGCCTCGGCGTAGTCCTCCTCGGCGACCATTCGCCGCTCCTCCAACTGTTCGACCCGCCGGGCCAGCAGTGGATGCAGCGGCAGATCGGACAGCGCCGCCCCACGCCACATGCCGACGGCGGCGGCGAGCTCGGCCTCGGCCCGGGCCGGGTCTCCGGCGGCGAGAGCGTCCCGGCCACGGGACGCGGCCGCGTCGAACCGGTCCAGATCCCGCTCCTCGGACCCCACCCGGACCCGATAGCCACCAGCCGCGGCGGAAATCCCCTCCCAGGACTCGCCGCCACCCAGCGAACGCCGTAACCCCCGCACGTAGGTACGCAGGTTTGCCGCCGCTGACGGGGGTGGCTGGTCGGCCCACAACACCGCGGCCAGCTCATCGGTGCCGACAACTTCATTGGGCCGCAACAGCAGGGCCGCCAGCAGCAGACGTTGCTTCACCGAGCCCAGCGGAACCGGCCGACCCTCGCGGGAGACCGTCAGCGGGCCAAGAAGGTCAAAACGCAAGGAGCACCGTCCCGTTAGAGTTTCTGGCAAGATGATCTGTGGGATTCCGTCTCTAGCGGACGATGGTCTGCGATCTTCCGTCGTGAGGCGGGGTAAGCAGCCGCCGTGGATCGTGCCGGACGGGCTGCGGCAGCGCATCGAGCGGTTGCTGCCGAAGCCCGAACGCAACCCACGGTATCCAGGCCGTAAGCCGATTCCGACCGGCAGGTGCCGGGCGGGATCCTGTTCGTGTCGCACGCCGGAATCCAGTGGGAGTTCCTGCCTCAGCGGTTGGGGTTCGGGTCCGGGCGGCCAGCCCCGGCCCAAGAGCGGACCGAGCCCGGTTGACCGTGCCCGGCCGGGTTCGAAGCACCACGTCCGGACCGAGGGCGCCGCTGTCCCGCTGGTGGATCGCCCGTCGCGGCCAACCCCACCGCTCCGGGCTGGCCGGGTACATCCACGAAGTCTTCCTCGCCCTCGCCACCTGCATCATCACCTACTGACACGTCACGCGACTGTGTTAGGACCTCTTGTAGCCGCCGAGGACCGGGATTGGGCACGAGCCGAAGCGCAGATTCCGGACCGGTTGAGTGCCTGGACATGACGCCCGCTGTCCGTTTCGAGCCTTGGGCCGGCGTCATCGCGTGCGCAGCGCTGCCGCCCGCATGATGACCGCTATCCGTGGCCGATGTACGCCGCCCGGAGGAATCCACCTGTCCTGCCGGCAGAGCACGTCGTGGCGGAAAAGGTCGTGGTGGACGGGGACCTCCAGGGGCCGTACATGTCGTAGTTCGGCAGGTTATAGACCCGGCCCGGGTTGCACCTCAGAACAAGACGGTACGCACCCCGCCCCGCGGTGCAACGGGCCATCCGGCTGTCGACCGTGCCAGTCGGGTGCGGCAGAATGGAGCAGTTCGAGGCATAGGCACTGGCCGGCGAAGGCGCAGCCAGGATCAGCACGGCCGCTGATGCCACCGATACCAGGCCTGCGGCTACCCTGCGTCCAATGGACGTCGACCGTGTCTCCACACGGGCTTCCTTCCGCTCTGGATGATCGCCGCGACGCTCGCTGACGAACCGTCGACCCAGCCATCCCATTGCATCCCCGATAGGCCGACAACCCAACGAATCCGCAGAAATCTGAGGATGCCCGGCCCGTCACCGGGGTGGCCAGCCAGGGCAGGCAGGCACCGGCCAGGTGGCAGGCGACGAAGACCCGGGGGAGGCTGGTGTCTCGGCCGTAGGCCGCTGATGATCGGATGCGGTGTCCTGTGCCGTCCCCCTCGCCAAGATCGATGCGCTGGGCTGGAAGGCGATCGCCGGCTCGCGCTACTGCCCCGGTGCCTGGCCGACTCCGGCGGGTGGTGGCCGATTCGCTGGCAGCTCCCCTACACCTTCGCCCGCCGAGCAGGCCGGACTCTTCCACGGCGGGCCGCAGCCACCGATGCCTGCTGGCCGAGCTCTGCCCGGCCTGCCAGCGCACCCCCGGTAGCCGGATCTCCGAACGATCCGGTGGCCCGGCTGGGTCATCCGGTTCCTGCCGCTGCGCGGCGCGCACACCGATGATCTGGCCGTCGACATCCCCAGCGCGCTGCTGATCCCCGGCAACCCGGCCAGCAACCGGCACGTCGCCGGCGAACTCGACCCTAGGCGGAACCACCTCAGCAGGCCCGGCATCGACGAGCCACTGATCTGGAACCCGCTGCATCGAATGCGTTGCCGGGCTTCACCCGCCCGGCCGAGAAGCGAGCCACATCGACATGTACGCGTTGCAGCAGTTGGTCATCGTCGGCGGGCGGGGTGTGTGTGCCGGTGATCTTGTCACCGGCATGAATGCCTGGTGTGGCTCGTCGAATCGCCTGCCGCTGATGCCGCTGGTTGGGACAGTAGGTGGGTGAGGGGTGGCAGTGGGGAGATGGCCTCGGATGGCGCGTTCGGGTCCGGTGGACGGGTCGAGGCCGCGAAGCATGGCGGGGTGACGCGCTCGGAGTTCTTCCTCGATCTGGTCTTCGTGTTCGCCTTCTTCAACATCACCCATCTGATGTCGCAACGATCAGCCACGGAGGCGTTGCTTCACGGAGGGTTGGTGGTGCTGCTCCTGTGGCGCAGTTGGGTCGGGTACGCCTGGGTCGGGAACCTGGTCCGGCTCGACCGCAACGGGCTGCCGATCGCCGTGTTCGCGACGGCTACCACGATTCTGCTCGTGGCGGTCGCGATTCCGGAGGTGTTCATCGGTCATTCTTCTGGCTTGACCGGCCCCCTCGTGTTCGTCGTCGGCTTCCTGGCGGCCCGCGTCGTATCCATATTGATCATCTCTGCTGCGCGACGAGGCGCGCAGAGATCGTCCGCTGCGGCCCGACGCGCATGGCTGCCGCTGGCCGGTAGCCTGCCGCTACTGCTGTCTGCCGTCCTGCTGCCCGCTCACCTGCCGCCCGGACGGGGCGCGGAGATTCTTCAGCTTCTGCTCTTCGCGGTCGCGATCGTCATCGACTATCTGGGGCTGCGGGCGCCGGGAGTCGGGACGTGGCAGGTGACGTCGGCTCGGCACTGGGCCGAGCGGCACAACCTGATAATGCTGATCGCGCTCGGCGAGACGATCATCTCGATCGGAACGAGTCGAGGACTCGTCGGCGACGATCCCATTACCGGGTCGGTGCTCGCCGGGTCGGTGCTCGCTCTTGTCGTGGTGGTGTTCCTGTGGTGGGCGTACTTCGACATCGCGGCGCCCGCCGGGGAGGTCGCGTTGAAGTCCACCCCACGGCGCGAACGGTCACGTCGCGCCCGAGATGCCTACACGCTGTTGCATCTGCCGATGGTCGCCGGACTCATCCTGGTGGCGTTCGGGTTCAAGAAGGCGCTGGGCGGAACGCCGGCCGGTCACACCGAGCGGTGGGGCGTGACGGACCTGATGGCCCTCTACGGCGGCGTGGTCCTGTACCTGATCGGGTTGGTGGCGTTCGAGTGGCGCACCGTCCGCCGGATCGGTCGCGGACCCGTGTTCGGCCTTGTCCTCGTGGCGGTGCTGGCGGCACCGGCTCGCTACCTGACAGCGCTGGAGTCGCTCACACTCCTGGCCGTCGCTCTGTTCTGTGTGGTGGTCGCCCATCTGACAGTGCTACGACACCGGCACCGCGAGCTACATCGCGCCGTCGCGCCGACAGTCGGTCGGGAGGTCGACGCCACCCCAGAGGAACTCTTCCTGGATCTGGTCTTCGTGTACGCATTCCTCCAGGTCACTGTGCTAATGACCCGACATCCGTCGGTGCCCGGAGTGATCCTGGGACTGGCCGTCCTGGCGCTGCTGTGGTGGTCGTGGGTCAACTACACCTGGCTCACCACGACGATCCGCGGTCCGGAGAACAACCTGCGACTGCGTCTGGTCGTACTGGCCGCGGTGGCGCTGATCCTCACGCTCGGCGTCGCCGCACCCCAGACGTTCAGCCACGTGTCCGGAGGATTGCCCGCGCCGCTGATCGTCGTCACCTCGTACGGGGCGGTGCGCCTGCTCCACCTGGCGTCGTTTTGGTGGGTGCTCCGCCATGACGTCGCCCTCCGTGCGATCGTCGTTCGCGCGGCCGTACCGACCGGAGTAGGGATCGCCCTGCTGCTGTCGGCAGTGTCGATCGCCCTGGCCACCGGCGACCCGCTCACACCTTTCACCGCAGTGTGCTGGGCCGCCGCCATCGCCATCGACGTGGGCGGCGGATACCTCATCGGATCCCGCAGCTGGCGACTGCGCTCCGTCAGCCGATGGATGGGCCGCTACAACCTGATAATTCTCATCGCGCTCGGCCAGGCCGTCATCTCTACCGGTATCGCCGCCAGCGGCCCGCACATCTCGATACCCACATTCGTCGCGGTCGCGCTCAGCGCCACCCTGTTGTCCGCGATGTGGTGGACCTACGTCGGCACCGACATCGTCATCGGCCAGCGGTTCACCGAACTCGCCCAAAGTCACCAAAGAGGTGCATTAGCCCGAGACGCCTACGCATACCTCCATCTGTTCCTTGTCATCGGCCTCGTCCTGGTCGCCTTCGGGTTGCGCACGACCTTGCCGCAGCAGGGACGGAACTCCGCCTCGCTCGCCATGTTCGGACAGGCCACCCTCACCTGCGGAATCATCGTCTACCTCTTGGCCGACCATTTCGTCTGGCAGCGCGCCCGCCGCCGGATCGCTCGCCGACGTGCGGCGAACCTGGTCGTCGCCGCGCTCGCCCCGGCAACCGTACTTCTGCCGATTCAGTGGGCGTTGGCCGCGCTCGCGTCGGCGCTGTTCGCCGCGCACCTGCTCGGACGCACGGCAACCCTACCGCTGGACACGGTACTCGACCATCGGACATGAAGAAGGGGCCCTAACGACTTCTGGGAGTGAGCCGGAGTAATGGTCGAGACCTGCGGATCGGCGTGACTCAAGCCGGTCGAGCAGCTTCAACGGCATTCCGATACTGCTCCTCGGATCCGGTCACCAGCCCTCGGGCGTACGCCGCGACGCCCAGGCCCGTGGCGGTGCCGCTCGTTTCTGCCGTGAGTCGTGGACGGTGGGCCTCGGCAGCATTGCCTCCTGAGGGGCATTCCAGGGGGCTATCGTGACCCCATACCCTGGTGCCGGATTCAAGGAGCTTCCTTCGCCAGTTCGGCGATCCGGGCCCAGGCCGGTGAGGCAGCGCCGGCCGCCGCGCCGGCCAGCCGGGTGATTGTCGGGTTGGGCGGCGGTCCGGCTTCGGCTTCTTCTCCGGCGTACCAGCGCCGGGTGCGTTCGGCCAGCGCGGGGAGGCGCGGATCGTCCGGTGACCAGTCGAAGGCGGCGTCGTAGTCGAGATACAGCGCGGCGAACTCGGGATCGGTGATCGCCGCCACTTTGTCGGCGATCCAGGCCGCCGCCTGCTGCGGCGCCACCGACTGGAGCAGGATCCACAGGTCGCGCTCGAGTAGTACGCTGCGCTCGCTGACCCCTATCTGGCGTAGCCGCTCCAGATAGCCGGCGACCTCTGCCGAGACGAACAAGCGGTCCCCGCTGTGGAGTTGAGCGATTCGCTGCCGGGTCCGGCGGATCTCCTCGGCTCGCTTCCGCAGATTCCGGTCGATCTCGTCGAGGGCCGCGGCGAACCGCTCCGGGCCGGCCCCGAGTAGTTCCTTGATCCGGGCCAGCGGCACCCCGGCCTCAACCAGTGTCCTGATCTTGACGAGCTGGATCGCGTGCTCGGCGTCGTACCTCCGGTAACCAGATGAGTCGCGTGGCGGCTCGGGCAGCAGGCCCCGGTCGTGGTAGACCCGTACCGCCTTGATCGTCACGCCGGCGTAGTCGGCGAGCTGGCCGATGGTGAGCAGGTGCCGCTCGCCGGCCAGCTCATCGCTCATGCACCGCATCGTGTCAGACGGACGAACGCCGGGACATCCGACCGCCGGCGCACCGGTACGCCGCCCCACCGTGGTAGGACACCAGATAGTGCGACGGCAGCCCCTCCAGGGGGAGCCCAGCCGGGGCGAAGAGATCCTTCCCGACCGGCACGTAACGCAGCGGCGGCGCCGTGAACGAGCCACCAACAAAGCCGGTGAAGATCCGCTCCTGCACCTCGTCTGCCGGCTCGTAGGTCACCTGCTCCTCCAGTCCGCCGTCCACAACGCGTACGTCGACCCGGAGCTGGTTCGAGCGGTACGTCCCCGCGTACGGCTGAAGATCGATCGCCTCGGGCGCGTAGGCCGGCGTCGGCACCGTGCCGAACAGCCCGGCGAGCCAGCGCAGCAACTCGTCGTGCAGCGCGAGCGCCCGCGGATCGTTGCCGTACGCGGCGAACACCAGGTCGTGCTCCGGCATGACGACCAACACCGCCACCCCGCCGGGCGAGGCCCCGGACATGCTCAGCACTGTCGTGCCGCCGAGTGAGTGCACCAGCCAGCCGAGGCCAACGGGCGAGGTGTTCGGCGTACCCGGATCGTGCGTGACCGACTGCATGCGTGCGACCGACCTCGCCGAGAGCACCCGCGTGCCCGACGGCGCCAAGCCGTCGCCGAGATGGACCCGCCCGAAGGCGAGCAGGTCGTCGATGGTGCCGATCGGCGTACCGCCCGCCGGTCCCCACGTCTGCGGCAGCATGAACATGCTGGTCGGCCGGATGCCACCGCTGGCCGGATCGGGGAAGTGCCCGATCGCGGTGGAGCGCAGGATGGCCCGCTCGGCGGAGGTGCAGGCACCGGCCATCCCCGCGGCCGCGAAGACGTCACGCTCGAGCAGTTCGGGGTACGGCCGGCCGGTCACCACTTCTAGCAGCCGGCCGGCGACGATCATGCCGCCGTTGGAGTAGCTGATGTATTCGCCCGGCCCGAAGAGAACGCCACACTCGCGGCCGAGCCGCTCAAGGTAGATCTTGAGGGCGTCGCGGCCGACCGCGTCCGGAAAGAACAGGTCGGCGTCGATGCCGCTGGTGTGGGTGACGAGGTGGCGGACGCGGATCTTCTCGGCCGCGTCGGGTGTAGCGAGCCGGAACTCCGGCAGGTAGTCAACGACCGGCGCGTCGAGGCTGAGAGCGCCCCGCTCGACCTGCTGAAGCACCAGCGTCGTTGTCATGATTTTGGTGATGGACCCGAACAGGAAATTGGTGTCCTCGCTCATCGGCACTCCGGTGGCGGCGTTCGCCACACCGTGAGCGACCACGGCCTGCTCTCCGGCGTGATAGATGCCGGCGAGGAATCCGGGAACCTGGGTCGCCTCGCAAAAATCGGCGGCCCGCTTGCTGATGTGTGCGATCTCGTTCATGTCATCGATCCTCGAACCCTGCCCCTGGGGCAAGGTCAAGCCCCATCTACCGGGCGATGCTCGCCGCCTCCCGCAAGCACAACCGCCGGCTGGCCTCCGAGTTGATCGGCGAACTCGTCGTCACTTCCCGGACCCGCCACACCCCGGCCTCGACACCCCCCCGCCGCGACCACTTGGCACAGCGGGGTGCCAGAGGTGCGCACCCGATCAGGCCAGGGCGACGGGGCGCTACCCGCCGGCCGCCAACGCGAGGAGCCGTACCCGTGCGACCGCCACGACAGCGTCTTGGGCGCTACCGCGATTCCCACCGGCAAGGGCTGGCCTCTCCCACCGGTAAGGCTGTCTTGCCGCCGTGTCGACGCCTTGATCCCGCGCCTTAGCGTGGAAGGTGGCAGCACCCCGAGTGACACCGCCGTCCGAGATGAGCCGCCGGCTCACGTTCCTGTTCGCGGTGGCGGCGGGAGCGGCCATCGGGAACCTGTACTGGGCGCAGCCGCTGCTCGGCTTTATCGCAGGCGATCTACGCGCCACGACCGCGACGGCCGGTTGGCTCGTCACCGCGACGCAGGTCGGGTACGTCGTCGGTGTGCTACTGCTCGTGCCGCTCGGCGACGTCGTCGACCGCCGCCGGTTCGTCCCGGTGATGCTGCTGACGTCGGCCGCCGCGCTGCTGCTGTGCGCGCTGGCGCCGTCGAGGCCAAGGTCGTCTGGGGCGTCCCCGACGGGGATCCCGGTTTCGTCGTGACCGGCGGCGAGGTCGCTCAGCCGCCGCGCGCCGGCCGGCAGCGGACCCGTTCCGGCCACCACCAGCCGTGGCGGACGGCGTCCCGCGGTCACTCGGGCGACCTGTCCGAGGCGTCGTTCGTCGATCACCAGGACCGCCGGTTCGCAGTCGGCGAGCAGGGCCGCCAGCTCGCCCTCGGTGCAGTGTGGATTGAGTGGGACGCCGACAGCCGTGGCCCGGACCGCCGCGAAGAGCACCTCCACCAGGTCGACACCGCTGTCGAGGCAGAACGCCACCCGGGCGCCACGTTCGATGCCGAGACCGGCGCCGAGACGCGCCGTACGCCGCTCCAACTCGCCCCACGTCACGGCGCGGCGGTCGTCTGCGTACGCCGTCCGGTCTCCGTACCGCCGGGCGTTGTCCCGCAACAACAGCGGGATCGGCTTGATCACGTCCCGCTCGCCGGTCGGCGTGTCCCTTTGCCCTTCGACGTCCCAGACACCCCGCATAGTCCTGATCCTCGCATTCGGACGCCAGGGCCGACAGCACAGTGCCGCCGAGGTCGGTGACGGGCCTCCCCGATGATGGTGATCGCTGCCGCGCTCGCGGCGCGCCTCTCGGTGCGGACGGCTACGGCCTCGTGCGCCGGGCGGTACGGAAGGTCACCCGCCCCCGCCGGACCGGCTCATCCGATCGGGCATACGCCTCTCGTCCGGTCTGTCTTCGACCAGCTCGCCGGTGGCGTGATGGCGGACGGGTATCGGATCGATGAGTTCGCCGACGAACTCCCCGTTGACGTGGTCGACGAAGCCGATGAGAGCCCATCCTCCGTCGAGGTCGGGGACCAGCCGGGGGGCGTACAGGTGTGGGTGCGGAAACGGTTGTGCTGACGCGATGTCCCAGGGGCCGTTGATGGTGGGGCCGGTGGCGGTCCAGATTCGGTGCTCGCCGCGCTGCGCGGTTGCCACCGCGTTGGTGCAGAACAGCAGGAGGGGCTGGCCGTCGACGACCGCGACCTGGGGAACCTCGAGGTGCCCGAATCCGGCCGGGGCGGACAGCGGCGGCTGGACGGTCCAGTTGACCAGGTCATCGGAGGTCGCGTGGCCGATGACGCCGCGCTCGGCCGCCGTCCCGTGGTTGGCCCGGGCGGTGATGAGCATGTGCCAGCCGGTGCCGGTGGGGTCGGGGAAGACCCAGGGATCGCGCCAGGCCTGTTCGTACCACTGGCTCGGGTCGAGGAGTTCGTACCAGGTCGGGTCGGCCTCGACGAGGGGAGCCGTGCCGTGCCGGTGCCAGGTGGTCAGGTCGTCGGAGACGGCCAGGCCGATGCGTTGGACCAGCCCGTCCTCGGCGCGGCTGACCCCGGTGTAGAACAGGTACCACCGGCCGTCCGGTCCCCGTACGGTGCTTCCGGTCCAGGTGGCCAGGTCGTCCCAAGCAGGTGCGTCGGCGGGGACGAGCGCGTCGGCGACCAGGCGCCATGATCGCAGGTCGGTGGAGATGGCGTGGCCGATGGCGGCGCGCAGGTGGCGGCGGTGTGGGTCGAGCAGGGCACGGGAGGCGCGCAGGAAGAACGCGTGCCGCAGCCCAGCGTCGTCCTGCACGTACCAGCTGTCCCACACCCAGTGGTCTGGCAGACGTAGCATGGCGGGAAAGTTAGCAGATAAATCGGTTTAGCTAGAGAACGCCGTGGCTCGGCCCGGTGCGTACGGCTTACGACGCGGGCGCGGCGATGGACCCGCGTCGGCGCAGCGGCATGGGGACGAGGATCGGTTCCGTGGTACGGCCGTCGAGGAGGATTTCCACCGCGCGGCGCCCCATCTGTTCGTGTGGCAGGGCGGCGGTGGACAGGCCGGGGCGCAGCCAGGTGGCGATAGGGTCGTCGTCGAAGGAGACGACGGAGATGTCGGTGGGAACGGCCAGCCCGGCCTCGCCGAGTGCCTGGTAGGCGCCGAAGGCCAGCCGGTCGTTCATGCAGATCACCGCGCTCGGGCGTGTCGGCTTGCTCAGGAGACCGCGCATGGCGGCATAGCCGTGTTCGGGTAGCCAGTCGGTGCAGAATGCCTCGGCGAGCAGGGTGGCGCCGGCGGCCGACAGGGTCTCCCGGATTCCGCGCAGGCGCGCCCGCGCGGCGAGGGAGACCTCGGGGTCACGCTCCTTGAGCCGGGCACGGCCGATGAGCGCGATCCGGTCACGGTGGCCCTGTTCGAGAAGTGCGGTGGTGACGGTTCGACCGGCTCGCTCGTCGTCGGGTAGCACGCAGGGCAGGGTCTCCGGGCTGGTGGCGTTGAGCAGCACCACGGGACCGCTCCCGATGGCCGGCGGCACTGCCAGCCGTCGGGTCGCCATCGCCGCGTAGATGACCCCGTCGACCTGGCGGTCGAGCATCGCCTCGATGGCGTACTGCTCGAACGCCGCATCGCCTTGCGTCTCGGCGATGAGCAGCACGTGGTCGCGTTCGCGGGCTGCGTCCAGCGCGCCGCGGATGAGGCCGCCGGCGAACCGGGTGGTGGCGACGATGTCGGAGACGAACGCGATGGTGGCCGTCTTGCGGGTACGCAGGCTGCGCGCGGCGACGTTGGGCCGGTAGCCGAGCTCCTCCGCGGCGGCGAAGACGCGCTGGTGCGCTTCGGCGGAGAGTCGGGTGCCCTCCCGCCCGTTGAGCACCATCGACGCGGCGGTCTTGGACAGCCCGGCGCGCCGCGCGACATCGGCCAGGGTTGCTCGGTTGCGGCCCATCGGTCCTCCGATCGAGGCGGTTGATCCGACACCGCCCCCGCCCATCATGCTGCGTCGGCGGACGGTGTCCAGTGTCGGCCGTCGGCCCGGTTGTCTGAACCAGCGGCTCCGAGCCGTTGCGGCTTGTCCTTGACAGCTCCGCGCCCCGCGTCCATGCTCTGCTAAATCAGTTTAGCTCACGTTGTGCTCCAGGGGAGGCACCCCACGCTCCCTCACCTGGAGAGAGGACATGGTTGGTACTGCGCGCCTGGGTCACGGTCTCGCTCGCGACGTGAACCAGATGGCGGCCCCTCAAGCTGTCGTCGCGGGGTCCGATGGAACTTGCCACGACAACCGCTGGCCGGCGAGGCGCGCGCGGAGGAGTCAAGGAGCCGTAGGAATGTACGGATTTTCGACGAAGTACTCGCGGCGCAGGCTGGTGTTGCTTGCTTCGCTACTGACTGCCGCTGTGACGGCTACTGCTTGTGGTGCTCCTGGATCAGATCAGGAATCCCCGGGTGATTCCGCCGCACCGGTCCGCACCGAGCTGGGAACCGAGCCGATCACTCTGGAGATGTACGCGGAGACCGGCTTCCCACTGGCGAAGGCGCTGGCCGACGAGTTCACCAAGCAGCACCCGAACGTGACGTTCAACGTCCGGGAGGACCAGTTCACGGTGATCGTGGAGAACGCCCCCCGGGTGCTGGCCTCGGACAAGGCGCCGGACATCATCCGGCTGCCCACCATGGTCGACCTGGTCAAGGACGGGCTGCTGAAGAATCTGGACCCCTACTTCACCGCGTACGGCTGGGATGCGTTCCCTGCCTCGCAGCTTGTGCAGTTGCGTGTCGCCGAGGGAGGTCGTCCGCGCGGCACCGGTTCGCTGTACGGGATGGGACTCGGCTACAGCGTGACCGGAGTGTTCTACAACAAGACCCTGGCCGAGCGGGTCGGCATGACCCAGCCACCGGCCACCATCGCCGAGTTCGAGGAGCTGCTGGCCAAGGCCAAGACCGCCGGTGTGCAACCGATCATGCAGTTCAACAAGAACACCGCCGGAATCAACTTTCCCCACCAGGCGCTGCAGAACCAGTTCGGGGACCCCGCCCAGATCGCCGACTGGATCTTCCAGAAGCCGGGCGCGACGTTTGACACGCCGGCCGCGCTGAAAGCCACCCAGGGCATCCAACGGTGGGCGCG
Source organism: Plantactinospora sp. ZYX-F-223 (assembly GCF_039649625.1). Classification (NCBI taxonomy): domain Bacteria; kingdom Bacillati; phylum Actinomycetota; class Actinomycetes; order Micromonosporales; family Micromonosporaceae; genus Plantactinospora; species Plantactinospora sp. ZYX-F-223. Next base: position 92,554 of record NZ_JBDJAV010000023.1, read on the forward strand.
GGCCGGGTACTTCCCGAAGGACGCGAACGCCCTGGACTACACCGCGATGATGGGTGAGTTCCAGAAGGGCAACGGCCTGTTCATGTTCAACGGTGACTGGGAGTCGGGCAACCTCGACAAGTCGATGAGCGGGAACGTGGGCTTCTTCCTGTTCCCCACCGAGTCCGGCGGTGGCAAGCACGTGGCGATGTCCGCGCCCAACACCTTCGGCGTCGGCGCGAAGGCCAAGAACCCGGACGCCGCCGCCTTCTTCCTCAACTGGGTCCACACCAACGCCAAGGCCCGGGAGATCTCGGTGACCGTCGGCGGCTCCCACCCTGGCGGCCCGTCCGGCCTGACTGTCCCGGCCGTTGCCGAGGGAAGCGTGTTGGCCCAGACGCTCAAGGCGTCGCAGCAACTCGGGGCGGAGAACGGGGCGGTGGATTTCACCGCGAACGCCACCGGTGGCATCTTCGCGGCGGCGATCACCCCCGAGATGCAGAAGCTGGTGGCCGGCCAGCAGACCCCGGAGGGGTACGTGAAGGCGGTCCAGGCCGAGTACGAGAAGGAACTGTCCCGATGACGTCTGCCGCTGGCAGCGCCCGGACCAGTCGGGCGGGGTTGTCGGACCGCCCGTCGCCCGTGCGGCCCCACCGACGTCGGTGGGGCCGCACGGCCCGGTGGAGCGGCTGGCTGTACGTGCTGCCCGCCATGATCATGTACGCCGTCTTCGTCCTGCGCCCCCTCGCGTTGACATTCCAGTACTCGCTCTACCACTGGAACGGTATCGGCGTGGCCCGGTGGGCGGGCCTGGACAACTACCTCACGGTGTTCACTGACAGTGATCTGTTGAAGATCATCTCGAACGCATTCGTTCTGATCATCTTCTTCAGCCTCGTCCCGGTCACGCTCGGCCTGCTGGTCGCCAGCCTCGTCCGACGGATCAGTGCGGGCCCGTTCGGCACCGCCGTGCGTACCATCCTGTTCCTGCCGCAGGTGATCCCCCTGGTAGCGGCCGGCATCGCGTGGAGCTGGCTGCTGTCGTCGAATGGCCTGGTCAACCAGGCGCTCCGCGCGGTCGGCCTGGGCGGGCTCGCCCGCGCCTGGCTCGGCGACTTCGACACGGCGTTGCCCGCTGTCGGGGTCATCGGCGCATGGGTCCTGCTCGGCCTCTGCACGATCCTGATGGTTACCGGCATGAGCAAGATCGACCCAGCGCTGTACGAAGCGGCCCGCATCGACGGCGCCGGACCGGTACGCGAGTTCTTCGCCGTCACGCTGCCCGGCCTGCGACACGAGATCGGGGTGTGTCTCACCGTGACCGTGATCGCGGCCCTGGCCAGCTTCGACATCGTCTACATCTCCACCAGTGGCGGCCCGGGCCTGCAAACCACCGTGCCGGGTCTGGAGATCTACCGGCTCGCGTTCTCCCAGCGCCAGGTCGGGCTCGCCTCGGCGCTGGCCGTCGTGCTCATGATGCTGGTGCTGGCGTGTGTACTGCCGATCCAGCGGTTGACTCGGGAGGACAAGGGATGAACCTGAGTCGACGCGAGTGGCTGACCGGTCGCGTCTTCCTGATCGCGCTGGTCCTCGTCACACTCCTGCCGTTCGTGAGCATGCTGTCGGCGGCGTTGCAGCCCCGCGGCACGGTACCCAACGGGCTGGCGTGGCCGTCGGATCCGCAGTGGGGGAACTTCGTCGACGCGTTCACCGTCGCGAACATGGCCGCGCTGCTGCGCTCCAGCCTGCTGATCGTGGTCGGGGTAGTACCGATCTCCGTGGTGATCGCCACCATGGCCGGGTTCGGGCTCGGTCAGCTCCGGGTCCCCGGCGGCAGGTTCGCCTTCGGTCTCCTCCTGCTCGGCCTGACCCTTCCCTTCGAAGCGGTGATCACCCCGATCTACTACCAGATGCGAGACCTCGGCCTGCTCAACACGCGTTGGGCGATCGTTCTGCCGCTCATCGCGCTCTACATGCCGTTCGCGGTGTTCTGGATGCGGGCGCACTTCAGCAACGTGCCGACCGAACTCTCCGAGGCGGCACGGATGGACGGCAGCAGCACCTGGCAACTGTTCTGGCGGATCCAGGTGCCGCTCGCGCGGCCGGCGATCGCGTCCCTGACGATCCTGTTGTTCCTCTGGACCTGGAACCAGTTCCTGCTCGCCATCGTGCTCGTCGACGACGCCACCAAACGCACCATGGCCGGTGCCCTCGGTGCGTTCCAGGGCCAGTGGGGCACCGACCTGGTGCTGCTGTGCGCCGGATCGCTGCTCATCCTCACCCCGACCCTCATCGTGTTCCTGATCTTCCAGCGCCAGTTCATCAAGGCGCTGCTCCAGGGATCCGTGAAGGGATAGCCGTTGACGACACGTCCGCGGCTCTGCGGCGACGTCAGGACGGCTTCGGTCGGGTGGCGGACGTGCTCGTCGACAACTTCACGGATCGGCTTTGGGCGCCCGTCGTGTTTGCACCGGCGAGTGGCCCGTCCTCGGCAGAGCAGGACGGGCCGACCGGGTACTACGCCGACGGTTTCGTCTGGCCCAGCAGCCAGCGTAGGATCCCGCGATCCTCGTACGTCGGTCCGAACGCCGCGTGGTAGTCCGGCAGCGAGAAGGCCTCGTCCTCGTACTCGGTGTAGCGCACGAGAGCGGCCGCCTGCTCCGGGGTCTTCCCCCGCCCCGTGTACGCCTCGCGCAACGCCGCGGCAGAGTTGCGCGCTCCCGAGACGTTGAGCAGGTGGTCGTGGACGCCGTGCGTGATCCAGAGCGGAATCTCGGCGTTCGCGATCGCGGCCGCCTGCTCCGCGCTGACCTGAAAACCACCGGTGAGCAAGCCGGCGGCGAACAGCTCCGGACGTTTCGCGAATGCCTCCCACAGCAGCCTGGAGCCGTAGGAGACGGTCGTCGCGTACACCCGTCGGGTGTCCACGCCGAAGTCGCGGACGAACTGGTCGAGCAGCTTGACCAGCAGGTCGGCCTCGGTAGCGGCACCGACCCGCTGGTTCTGCGGAGCCAGGACGATCACGTCCTCACTGCTGCCGGTCCAGCTCGGCTGCAGCCACGCGGTCGCGGGGATGTCGGCGGCGATCTGGACGCCCAGGTTGTCTCCGTCCCAGCCCATGCCGTGACCGGGCAGGACAACGACGAGTGGATATCTTCTGCCGGCCTGGTAGTCCTTCGGCAGGTGGTAGTGGTAGGGCAGCACCATCCCGCCGCTCAGGAACGAGCCGTACGTGAACTCGTCGACGAGTAGGTTGACCGGCTTCCCGGTGACGCCGAGAGAGCGGTGCGGAGCGGCTTTGGCGAGCACCGGACCCTTACCCGACCCGTGCCCCGGTTGGCCGTGGACGTCCTTCCGCTGCACCACCCGGGTCGGGAGTTCAGGATTCACCTTCACGGTACAGAGGAAGGTCGGGCACTTGGAGACGATGACCGTCCAGCCGCCGGGGTCGGCGGGATTCAGCTCGACGATGACGTACCTGCCCGGCACCGATCGGCGGTCCGGGCGGGTCGTCGGTGCGCTGTTGGTGTAGGTGTGGGTGACGGTCCGGTCGGCCAGCTTCGGGAGGTCCTCGATGGGGTTGAACCGGAAGTTGTAGATCGTGTCCGACACTCCGAACGTCGTCTTGTCCACCGTGCGTGGGTTGACCGTCGCGCCGTACTCGACCGCCACCGCGGACACCTTCTGCCCGTATGTGTAGACCGTGGTGATCGGCGTGACGCTCCGGACACCCTTCTCCGAGGTGCTCGGGTCACCCAGGCTTCCGTACGCCGTACCCGTAGCGGCGAGCGTCAGCACGGAGACGAGCGTGCCGACCACCCCTTTTCGTAGCTTCATCCAGATCCCTTCCTCCCGGACGCGGCCGCCCGGCCAGCGCAGCCGGCCCGAACACACCGCCCGCGCCCGGCGGCTGTCCGGAAAGCGTTCGGCTAAATTGATTTAGCAGGAGAATGCGCGCCGCCCAATGCCATGTCAAGACGTAGGGACGGCATGGTCCTGAAACCTGGGATTCATTCCGGCCGTCGGCCTGTTCTCCGGTCGGGGGAGCGATGGCTGGTCGCGTTCGGCCGGCGAGACCGCGGCGCCCGCGTGACGCGTACGTCGCCGCCGGAGTCGATCCCGCTGGAGCGGCGGACCTGATCCGCTACCCGGAGTTCCTGAAGCGTACGCCCAGCCGGACTACCACGCGGCCGTCGGCCCGGCGTACGAGGACTCGTCGATCCTCCGGTGGCTCCTCGCGCGATAGCAGACTGGTCCGGTGTGGAGGAGCGGAGCGCGCTCCTCCACACCGGACTCGTCTAGCTACCGACCCTGTCGCCGATGGCGCGGGCTGCCTCCGATCTCACCGGCCCGGGTGCCCGGCCGTCGCGGATGGTTCAGGTGTTGCGGACGAGCCGCCAGCGGTTGTCGGCGCTGCCGTTGTCGGGGTCCTGCACGGCTTGCGCTCCCCAGGCGGTGGAGCCGTTGAGGATGCCGAGCAGCTTGCCGCTGTGCACGTTGCGGATCTTGTAGGTCCCGTCGCCCTGGTCCAGGAGCGTCCACAGGTGGTCGGCGGTACCGTTGTCGGACCATTGCAGGACGCGGGCGTTGTCGGCGGTGGACATGTCCTGCACACCGAGCACCTTGCCGCTGTTGGCGTTGCGTAGCTTGATGGCGCTGCCCTCGGTGACGACCACCCAGTTGTGGTCGGCGGTGCCGGTGTCGCCCCACTGGACGGCGAGTCCGCCGTCGGCGGTGGACATGTCCTGGATGCCGAGGACCAGGCCCGTGCCGACGTTGACCAGCCGATGGCTGGCAGCAGCGGGGTCGCCGCCGTTGGTGCTCCAGTAAACCGTGTAGTTGTGCCCGTGCGCGTCGTAGAAGGGACCCAGGTTGACCGTGCCGCCGTTCGCGGCGGCGGTGAAGGCCAGCGACGTGCCGCTGGTCCGGGTGACCGACGAGACGGTGAGTGCCGGCAGGGCGTTCAGGGCGGTGTTGCCGTAGTTCCCGGAGAGCACGACCGGGCCGTAGGTGACCGCGGCGACATTCGGGTTGTCGTTGGCGGCCTGCATGATGACCCGCATGGGCAGGCGGACGGTGATGGTGTCACCCGCGGACCAGGTGCGGGTGATGGTGGCGTAGCTTCCCGGGGTGGTGGCGATGCTCTGCACCGTGCCGTTGACACTGATCGTCGCACCGGTGGTCCAGGCCGGGATCCGTACCCGGATGCTCCACGAACCGCTCATCGTGCCGGACAGGGTGAGGGTGCTGGTGTCGCTGACCGGGTAGCTGGTGGTCTGGGTCACGGTGATACCGCGCTGGGCCCAGTTGAGTACCGATGGCATGAACAGGTTCACGGACAGCGTGGTGCCGTTGTGGAAGTAGATGGAGTCCATCAGCGCCGTGTTGACCTCGATACCGGTGCCCTGGCAGCACCAGAAGGAGTTGTAGTCGGTGCTCCAGGTGCCGCCGCCCCACGCCGGACCCACGCCACGTCGGCCGCCCGGGTTGAGCGGGGTGAAGTAGGTGATGTGCCCGTGGCTGTCGGCCGGATTCTGCGCCCCGATGATGTGGTTGAGCAGGGCCCGCTCGTAGAAGTCGAAGTACGCCGCCCGGTTGGGGTCCAGCAGCCACAGCTCCCGGGTCAGCTTGAGCATGTTGTAGGTGTTGCAGTGCTCGCAGGTGTCCTGGCGGAGGTACCCGGCGATGGCGTTCGGTGGGCGGAAGTGCTCGGCCTGGCTGTTGCCGCCGATCGCGTACGTGTGCGCGCCGACGCAGATGTTCCAGGCGTTGCCGGCGATGTCCCGGTAGCGGGTGGTGCCGGTGGCCTTGTACTCCCGGGCGGCGCCCACCCACTTCGGGACCTGCGTGTTGGCGTGCAGCCCGTTGAGCTGGTCGGAGTTGGCCGCCAACGGGTTGAACACGGCGGCGTGGTCGAACCGTTGCGCCGTGGTCAGCCAACGGCCGTCGCCGGTCTGTTGGTAGATGTCGGTGAGTACGGCGTTCATCCCGCCGAACTCGGTGCCGAGCATGTTCTGCATCTGGCTGGAGGTCAGCCGGCCGGTGCGCCAGTCGACCCAGCCGGCGAGCGCCAGCAGCACGTCGCGGGCCTGGTTGTTGCCGAGGTGGCGCCACACGTCGAGCAGGCCGGCCAGGGTCTTGTGGATGACGTAGTACGGCACGTTGCCGTTGCTCAACGTGCGCGCCTCGAGGGCGGTGAAGTCCGCTTCGGGGAAACCGGAGAGGTAACCGGTGTTGAAGCCGGCGGCGCCGTTGTTGGCCTGACACTTGGCGAGTTCGGCCACCATGTAGTTGGCCTTGTCCCGGCAGGTGGTGTCGCCGAGCACGGCGTACGCCTGCGCCCAGGCGGTCAGGAAGTGCCCCTGCATGTGCGTGCGGAAGGGAAACGACGGTGCGTCCCAGCCGCCGTTCGAGGCGGCGCCGTTGGTGGACAACCGGTGGTTGGCCCGGAAGTTGTAGAGCAGCCGGTCGACGTTGACGAAACGCAGGTAGCTCATCGTCCTGTTCTGGTTGTCCAGCCATCGGCTGTCGGTCAGCCGTACCTGGCCCAGCTCGAACGGGTACGCGGAGACCCCGATGTCCGGCCGGACCGGGGGGAGCGCGGCGGCTGCCCGGGCACCAGCGATCGCCGGCCCGGCGGCTGTGGCGACAGTGGCGGTACCGGCGGCTGTCGCGACGGTGGCGGCGCCGGCGGCCTGCAACAGCCGGCGCCGGCTCATGGGGGGTAACGGCATGGTGGTTCTCCTGTAGCGCGGAGTGGCCGGCCGGGCGGGACGGCGGCCACTGGTCGGTCAGGGCGGGCGGGGAGCCGGGCCGGCTGGCAGATGCCCCGGCCCGGCGGTGGTGACTACGAGGTGACGCGGAAGGTGGCGTCCTGCCGATCCGCCGCGCTGGAACTCGCGCTGAGCGGGTCGATGCGCAGCAGGTAGCCGGCGTGCCGAAGGTAACGGTCGGGCACGTTGTACGAGCGGAACGACGACCACGAGTTGTCGGCCAGCCCCGCGGTGCGGTAGAAGGTGGCGTCGGCGCGGAAGGTCGAGCTGTTGTCGTTAGGGTCGAGCCGTGCAACGTAGCCGCTGTGCCGGATGTAGTGGCCGGGGCGGTTCACCGACTCGAAGGAGACGCCGGCCGAGTCGGCGAGGCCGGGGACCGTCCGCCACATCTGGTCCTGGTACGACTCGAACGGGTACGGGTCGATCCGGACCGCGTTGTTGGCGTGCCGTACGAAGTAGTCGGGGAAGTTGGAGGACTTCAGCCGGACCCAGTTCGGGGTACCCCAGCGGCTGACCGCAGCGTTGTATTCGGCGTCGGTGATCCCGGTGATCGAGCCGTGCTTGGAGTTCAGCGGCGGAGTGTAGTCGCGCTGGTTCAGCACCGACCAGGAGTTGCCGCCGACGTTGTCGGTGGACCATAGGTACATGTCGTTGTTGACCGGGGAGAACGAGTCACCCCACAGCCACCAGGCGCCGCCGTCGTTGCGCGGGACCAGGTGCGCTCCCTCGATGGCGTTGCCCTGCCGCAGGCCGCTGGTATAGGTGGTGAAGCTGTTCGGCGCGCCGGTGCTGGACCGCGCCCCGTACAGGTTCCCGTTCGAGAGGTTCTTGTAGAACAGGTACGTGACGCCGCCGCTGACCCGGATGTCCGCGTCGAGAATGGGGAATCCCGGGCTGAAGTAGGTCTGCGGCCCGCTGACGGTGCGGAAGTCGGAGGTGTAGTTCACCAGGAACAGGTCCGTGGTGGTGTTGGCCGAGTAGACGATGGCGTACTGGCCGCGCCCCGCGTCCCAGAAGACCGTGGGCGCCCAGGTGTGGACGTTGGTGTAGGTGTGCATGCGGAGCCGCCGGTACCCGGTGAAGCTCGTCAGGTCCGTCGAGTCGTACACGTGTAGGTACTGGCTGTTGCGGTCGAAGTTGGTGCCGTACAGGTCGGTCGCGACCACCACGAAGGTGCCGTCCTGCTTGCGGAAGATGTAGGGGTCGCGCAGACCCAGGTCGCCGGCGGTCGGCGTGACGACCGGATTGTTCTGGTTAAGCGGGGTCCAGGTGAGCCCGTCCCGGCTCACCGCGACGTGCAGGCCGTAGTTGGCGCCGCTCTGGTTCGGCGACTCGGTGAAGTAGGTCATGGCGTAGGCGGTGTATGTCGCGGCCAGCGCGGCTCTGGGGCTGACGGCCAGACCGGTCGCGGTGAGTGCCGTGGAGGCGAGGGCCCCCAGGGTGAACTCTCGTCGGGTTATCGCCACGATGTTGACCTTTCTGACCACCTGGCGTGCGGTCGAACGTGGGGCGGCAGTGGTGGAGACCCTTCCTCGTTGCCCGAACCTGTCGTCGCGGGCAGGCGTCGGACCGAGCGGGTCTCAAGGCGCTTCCGGAGCCCACGGAAGCGCTAGGCGTTGTCCGGGCGGCCGGCGAACCGGCGGTGCCGTCAGGGACCGCTCAGACCGACGTCGTTACCTGACCGGTAGCGGACGGGCAAACGTCGGTGATGTCATGCGCAGGCGTCGATGTGAGCGGTAACATACCTCCTCCGGTAGCGCGCCCGCAAGCCTGCCGTTGCCGGTACGACACACGACCGAAGTCCGGGCGAAAAGGTAGAAGTATGATCACGTTCCCGTCTGGTGGCCGTATCCCGCCCCCGTATGGGCCGGCGGGAGCGCTCGCCCCCCAGGAGGCGGTAGTGGGCGATGGCAACGGCGGCAGAAAGCGATTGCCTGGCTGTATCGATCGTGCAGCGCCGTCACAACTTGACGGCGAGCATGTTATCGCTCACAGTCGATGGGCGAGGGCGACGTGAAAGGCGGCTCACCGGGCGGGCCACCTCGTCGTACCTCCGCTCGGGGCGTGCGTCAGGGCATCCGCACACCCTGTGAGCGTTCTACATCAGCCGGTGGGGCGGGCCGCTCCCGTGCGCCGCGGTGTACCCGCCGGTCGGGCGGTCAGCCCGAGTATCGCCAATTGGAGGGGGATAATGGGTATTTTAGGCGGGTTTTCGCGGCCTGCGCCGCCGCGGTCGAGGTGGTTGCCGCGGGTTGTCGCGGCGGTGGCGGTGGCGGTGCTGGTGGGCAGTGGTGCCGCGGCGGTGGGTTCGGTGCCGGCCGCTGCGGCGACGGTGGACACCAGTGCCTGGTACGTGTTGGTCAACCGGAACAGTGGCAAGGCGTTGGACGTTTACAACCTGGCCACCAGCGATGGTGCGCGGATCACGCAGTGGACGCGGAATGACGGTAACCAGCAGCAGTGGCAGTTCGTGGACTCCGGTGGTGGTTACTACCGGTTGAAGTCGCGGCACTCGGGCAAGGTCCTGGATGTGTCCAACTTCTCCACCGCGAACGGTGCCAGCATTGTGCAGTGGGCTGATCACAACGGGACCAACCAGCAGTTCCGGTTGGCTGACTCGGATGGCGGTTACGTGCGGTTGGTCAACCGGAACAGTAACCGGGTGGTGGAGGTGCAGAACGCCTCGACAGCCGACGGCGGAAACGTGGTGCAGTACGACGACTGGAACGGTGCCAACCAGCAGTGGCAGCTCGTCCGCGTCAACGGCGGCGGCGACCCCACCACACCGCCGCCCAGCGGCTCGTACACGAACCCGGTGGTGTGGCAGGACTTCGCCGATGTCGAGGTCATCCGGGTGAACGATGCCTACTACATGACGGCCTCGACCATGCACTACTCCCCGGGCGCGCCGATCCTGCGTTCGTACGACCTGGTGAACTGGGAGTTCGCCGGCCACTCGGTGCCGAGCCTGGCCGAGTTCGAGAACAACGCCTACAGCCTGACCGGCGGGCGGGCGTACGTGCGGGGTATCTGGGCCTCCACCCTCGGCCACCGGCGCAGCAACAACACCTTCTACTGGATCGGCTGTACCGAGTTCAACCGTACCTACGTCTACACCGCCAGCACGGCGGAGGGTCCCTGGACGAAGCGTTCCCGGATCAACAACTGCTACTACGACGCCGGCCTGCTCGTCGACGACAACGACACCATGTACGTCGCGTACGGCAACGGTACGATCAGCGTCGCGCAGCTCTCCGCCGACGGCCTGTCCCAGGTCCGCGCGCAGCAGGTGTTCCAGACCCCGTCGAGCGTCGGCACCCTGGAGGGCGCCCGATTCTACAAGCGCAACGGCAGCTACTACATCTGGCTCACCCGCCCCGCCAACGGCCAGTACGTCCTCAAGGCCGACAACCCGTGGGGCCCGTACGAGATGCGCCAGGTGCTGCTCAACATGCCAGGTCCGATCTCCGGTGGCGGCGTGCCCCACCAGGGCGGCCTCGTCCAGACCCAGACCGGCGCCTGGTACTACATGAGCTTCGTCGACGCCTACCCCGGCGGCCGGGTCCCCGCTCTCGCCCCGATCACCTGGAGCGGTGACGGCTGGCCCAGCATCCAGACCGTCAACGGCGGCTGGGGCGTCAGCTACCCCAACCCGCTGCCCACCCGGCAGGTCAAACCTCTCACCGGTTCCGACACCTTCACCGGTACGACCCTCGGTCCGCAGTACGAGTGGAACCACGTCCCCGACAACACCCGCTGGTCGCTCAACAACGGCCTGCGCCTACAGACCGCCACCGTCACCAACGACCTCTACAGCGCCCGTAACACCCTGACCCACCGCATCCAGGGACCATCCTCGACCGCCACCATCGAGCTGGACTACTCCACGATGCGCGACGGCGACCGGACCGGCCTGGCCATGCTCCGGGACCAGTCAGCCTGGATCGGCGTCAAACGCGACAACGGCACCACCCGGGTGGTGATGACCGACGGCCTCACCATGGACAGCAGTTGGAACACCACTGGCACCGGCACCGAACGCGCGTCCGCCGCCGTCTCCGGCGGCCGGATCTGGCTACGCGTCAACGCCGACATCCGACCCGGCAGCGGTCGGCAGGCCCGCTTCTCCTACAGCACCAACGGCACCAACTTCACCAGCCTCGGGTCGGCCTTCACCCTCAACAACGCCTGGCAGTTCTTCATGGGCTACCGCTTCGGCATCTTCAACCACGCCACCCAGTCACTCGGCGGCTCGGTCACCGTAAGCCGATTCGACCTCACCACCCCATGATGGTTACCGCGCGAGTCCGGTCCGGCATCACCCCGACCCGTACCCCCGGCTGACCCGTACGGGTCCGTCGACCGGCGGGTCGTCCGACGCGGGACCCCGGTCACCTCGACCGGGGTACCCGGCGGCGACACTCACCTGAGACAGCCGGTCGCGGACGGCCGGTACGACCCTGTGCGGCAGGAGGGGCACCACGAGCGGCGCGGCGAGCGACGCCCGGCCCACGGCTTATCACCTGTCGGCCGCCGGAGGGCAGGCCGGGTAGCTTCCGGAGACATGCCCTCGGATCCACAGAGCTTCAGCGGAAGGGTCTGGGGTGGGGCCCGGTCGGGCTCCACCCCAGGTCTCCGCTGACGGTCAGGCGAGGGTGCAGGCCGCGCCGTTGAGAGTGAATGAGGTTGGCCTGGAGGTGTTGCCGGTGTGGGTGGCCTGGAAGCCGATGCTGACCGATGCGTTGGGTGCGATGGAGGCGTTGTAGGAAACGTTCCTGGCCGTCACCTGTCCGGAGGCCGGTGAGTAGCTGGCGTTCCAGCTTGAGGTGATGACCTGCCCGCTCGGCAGGGCGAAGACGAGCGACCAGCCGTTGACCGCCGTGGTGCTGGTGTTGGTGATGGTGATGCTCTCGGTCAGGCCGGTGTTCCAGGCATTTATGGTGCTGGTGACTCGACACTGGCCGGTGGAAGGCGTCGGTGTTGTCGGGCCCGGCGTCGGGGTGCTTGGGCCCGGTGTCGGGGTGCTCGGGCCCGGCGTCGGCGTGCTTGGGAACTGTGTGAAGAACGTCCACGTCTCCTGGGGAAGCCAGGCCGCGTTGGAGCCGGCGTCCTGCGGAGTGGGGGTGTGGCCTCCATCGAACGCGTACCAGGCAACCGGGTGCCCGGCCGAGCATCCCGAGTAGTGGAACTCCGTGTGCGTGCCGCTGCCCTGCGCCGGCTCGGGCGGGCTTGCCGCAGTGCAGCCGTTGTTCCTGACGAACCTGTCGCGCATCGATCGTCCGCCGGAGATGCTGAGCACGTTGTCACTGAGACCGTGCGCCTGAAGGTAAGCGATGGGCTGGGTGCCGCCATTGCACCCGCTGATCACGCCACCGGCGTAGATCGCGACGGCGCGGAAGACGTTTGCCCGGGCACACGCCAGCGCATAGCTCATACCGCCGCCGTAGCTGAAACCCAGGGAGTACAACTGCGTCGTGTCGACGCAGAGGGCATTCTCGATGGTTCTGATCATGTCGTCGGTGAAGGTCACATCCTCACCGCCGGAGTTGGCCCAGCCATTGTTGAGGCCCTCGGGTGCGACGAAGATCGTGCTGTTGTTCGCCAGTGGCAGGAGCCCGTAGTAGCTCTGGCTCACCACCGAGTTGGCGTTGCCGCCCAGCCAGTGGAATCCGAAGACCAGCCGGTAGAGGCGGTTGTTGTCGTAGTTGTCGGGAACCCTCAGCACGAAGCTCCGGGTTTTTCCGCCGCTCTGTATCGAATGCGTGCCGCTCGTCAGCGTTGGTGCCCTACCGCATCCGGCGGTGGCCGCGAGGATGCCTGCTCCGGTGCCCGACCCGACTGCGCGCGCGTCGTGCGGCGTGGCGGCACCGGACGGCATCGCGGTCGCTACCAACATCGCGGCGCCCGCAGCGGCTGCGGCGGCCGACAGCGCCAGCATCGTCGGGCGATGTCTGCGCCCTGCTCTCCCAATCAACGTTCCTCCTTCAGGTTGCGCCATCAGCACCCAGGCCTATCGACCGGCCGGGGTCCGCGTGGCCGGTGTCGGCCGCGCACCGATGGTGGTGTCCGCTGGCGTGGCACCGGCACGGTTGCGTCCGACGGCTCGGGTGGGTGTGAGCCACAGTGCGGGATGCCCTTTACGGTCCCCCGTTCGTGAGACAAGGCAGCGCACCCACCGAGCCCAAGGCCAACCACTCCGATGCCATCGATGATGGTCAGTAAATATAGGAGACGATATGACGACCGTCAATGGAAATGCCAAGCATTCGATAGTGGGGCAGTCAGGGCCTGCCCGTCGGTCCTGCCGTGCGGGGGCGGCGGTGCTGTCCGGCCGTTCTCGATCTACATACTGTTCCCCTGTCGGTGTGGATCCGTCCGGCCGCGCCGGTCACCGGGACCGGTGTGGCCGCGGCTCGGCGGGCTCGGTGGGCAGGGCGACGGGCGGACCCGGCACCCTGCCCTGAGGTTTGCGCTGTGCGGCGCCTGGTGGGACAACGCACCCTCGCCCGCACTCGCACCCATGCTTCGCAAGCACTTCGACCCCGTCGGGTGGCGGCGAACTCGGGTTCGCCAACCGCCTCCACGATGCGGGCGGGCCGATGGGTTCCGAGGGCGGTCACCCGGAAGGGCGATCCCGCTGCGAACTCAAAGACACTTTATTGACGACCGTCAGCCAAGTTGCTAGCTTGATTCAATGATGACTATCAATGAAAGGAGCGGGCGCCGACTCCGGGTGGCACTCGTCGCGTTGGCTTCCACCGCGCTCGCGGCGACCGCCGGGATCGTGCTCGCTTCGCCGGCCACGGCGGCGTCCCTGGTCGAGGTGACCAGCTTCGGTGACAACCCGGGCGGCATGCGGATGCACGTGTACGTGCCTGACTCCCGTCCCGCCAACCCGCCGATCGTGGTGGCGATGCACGGCTGCGGCGGCTCGGGTCCAGGCTTCTACTCGGGCAGCGAGTTCGCCTCGCAGGCTGACCGGTACGGGTTTATCGTGATCTACCCGACCGCGACCCAGCAGGCGGGCTTCGGCAACTGCTTCGACGTCTGGTCGGCGGCGTCCAAGCGCCGGGGCGGCGGGAGCGACCCGGTGTCGATCGTGTCGATGGTGACGTACGTCCAGCGGCAGTACGGCGGTGACCCGAACCGGGTCTACGCGACCGGTAGTTCGTCCGGCGGCATGATGACCAACGCCATGCTCGCGCTCTACCCGGACGTCTTCAAGGCGGGTGCGGCGTTCATGGGGGTGCCGTTCAACTGCTTCGCCAACGCGGCCGACTTCCCGCCGCAGAACAGCCAGTGTGTCAACGGGCGGATGGACCGGACGCCGCAGCAGTGGGGCGACGCCGTGCGCCAGGCGTATCCCGGCTACACCGGTGCCCGCCCGCCTATCCAGTTGTGGCACGGCACCAACGACACGCTCGTGCCGTTCCAACTGCTTCAGGAGGCGGTCGACCAGTGGACCAACGTACACGGCCTGAGTCTCACGCCGACCTCCACGGACACACCCCAGGCGAACTGGAACCGGCGGCGCTGGACCAGCGGCGGTGTCACGCTGCTTGAGGCGATCAGTGTCAACGGTGCCGGCCACAGCCTGCCGATGAGTGGCATGGCACAGGCGGCGGTGCAGTTCTTCGGCCTCGCCGGCGGAACGCCGACCCCGAACCCGACCACCGGCACGCCCACATCCTCGCCGAGCGTGCCGCCGACGACCACTCCACCGCCGTCCGCAGGTGCCTGCCGGGTCGGCTACACGGCCAATAGCTGGACCGGCGGCTTCACCGCCAGCGTGACGGTCGCCAACACTTCGACCACCGCCGTCAACGGCTGGACTGTGCAGTGGAACTGGCCGGGCAACCAGCAGGTGACGAACGCCTGGAACGCCACGGTCAGCCAGTCCGGCGCGCAGGTGACGGCTCGCAACGTCTCGTACAACGCCGCGATCGGGGTCGGGGTGAGCGTCACGTTCGGCGTCCAGGGCACCTACAGCGGAGCGAACCAGGCGCCGACCCAGTTCACGGTCAACGGCGCGGTGTGCAGCCAGTGACGGCGCAGACAGTGTCGGCGGCAACGCCCACTGTCACATGACGCAGGGCCGGGCGAGTTCGACCAGGCCGGCGCCGAGCACCACGGCGCCGGCCCGGTCCACGCTCTCGAACCGGTATCCGTGACCGTCTGCCCAGACCCGTGTGGTGAGGGCGTCACCGGGCGCGACCGGCCGGGTGAAGCGGCAGCTCAGCCGCGCCGGCTCGGCCCCGCCGGCGAGCACGGTGTGGCCGGCGACGGCGAGACTGGCCAAACCGTGCACGATGACGCCGGGCAGCCCGGCGCCGCGGGCGAACGTGTCGTCGAGGTGGATCGGGTTGCGGTCGCCGGAGGCGTCGGCGTAGCGACGCGGCAGGTCGAGCGGCAGAGGTGCGGTCGCGGTACGCAGCGGCGGGCCGCTGGGCGCGTCGGCCGGCAGGGCGGGGGAGGGCGCGCCCAGCCGCAGGTCGGTCGGTACGCCGCGGTAGAACTCGGTGACGTACTGCTCGTTCAGGAGCGCCCCGTGGGCGTCGTACGTCTGCACCCCGATGGTGGCGACCGTGCCGCTGCGCTTGCCGTGCAGCCCGAGCACGGCGGCGCGGACGGTGACCGTCTCGCCGACCGGCAGCCGGCGGTGGAAGAAGATGTCCTGCTGGCCGTGCACGACCCTGGCGCGCAGCTCGGTGGGGGCGGCGGTGTCGGCGACCATGAAGACCAGGTCCATGGCGGGGACGACGGCGTAGACCGGGGAAGGCCCGCCGACGGCGTCGGCGTAGGCAGCGACGCCGGCCGGGGTGACATCGAACGGGCGTGGCTCGCTCCAGCGGCCGACGACGGATTCGTCGAACGACGTCATCAGTCGGTCACCTCCAACACCACGGCGCCGGCGGTGTCACCGGCCGCGCATCCGGTGAACAGGCCGCGTCCGCCGCCCCGGGCGTGCAGCGCGGCGACGAGCTCGGCGATCGCACGCAGGCCGGTGGGCCCCTGCGGGTGCCCGTAGACCAGGCTGCAGCCGTACGGGTTCATCCGGTCCAGCGCGAAGCCGGTCTGCCGGGCGAAGTAGAGGTCGTTGACGGCGAACGGGTTGTGCGTGGTCACCACGTCGATGCCGGTGATGTCGAGGCCGGCGGCGGTGAGCGCGGTGCGGGCGGCCGGCAGTGGCGCCCGGGGCATCCGGGCTCGGTCGGTGCGGGCGAAGCCGGTCGCGAGCAGTCGTGCGATCCCGGTACCGCCGCTGAGTTCGCGGGCCCGGTCGACCGTGCTGAGCACCGCTCCGGCGGTGCCGTCGCCGGGATGGGTCTGCGACCCGTACGTCACGACGCCGTCCGGCCGGACGGGGGAGAGCGCGGCGAGCCCGTCGGCCGTAGTGTCGTGCACGCCGTGGTCGTCGTCGACCACCACGCCGCCGCGCCGGCCCGGCACGTGCACCTCCACCAGATAACCGGAGCGCCGGGCGGCGGATGACCGGTACTGCTCGTGGCGCAGCAGCGTGACAGCGTCGATCTCGGCGCGGGAGTAACCCTCCTCGGCGGCCACGTGCTCGGCGGTGTCGAGCATGGACTGGCCGGTGTTGGGGTCGTGCCGCATCGGGTCCAGCACCCAGTGCTCGGTCCGGGGCGCCGCGCCCGGGCTGCGCTGGGCCGACCAGACCAGCAGCGGGCCGTTGCTCGTGCGGTCGGCGGCCAGCGCGAGCACGGTACGGTGGGCGTCGAGTTCGACCTGGACGGCGGCGGACTGCACCACCGCCACCGAGGTGGCGCAGGCCTGAGCGATGGTCGGACCGGTGACGGTGCCGAGCCCGAGCCGCGGGGTGATGGTGGTGACGCCGTAGAAGGATGCCGGCTGCGGCACGGTGGTGCCGAAGGCGACCTGGCTGATCTCGGAGGTCGGCATCCCGCCCCTGGTCAGCGCCCGGCCGGTCACGTCGACCGCCAGGTCCACGCTGGACATCTCGGCGAGCGGACCCTGCCAGCGGCAGAACGGCGAGGACCAGACCAGGTTGACCGGCATCGCCACGTCGGAGAGCCGCATCACCGGTTCCTGGCGAGGTCGGCGGGTTGTCTGGCGGGTCGCATCTCAGCTCATCCCTTCGGCCTGCCCACCGGCGACGGTGAGTACCTGGCCGTGGACGAAGTTCGACCACGGCGAACAGAGCAGGAAGATCCCGCCGGCCGCCTCCGCCGGGGTGGCGGGCCGGCCCAGCGGGATGCGCGCCGCGGCCTGTTCCCGCACGGCGCCGGGGATGCCCAGCGGGATCCGGTGGTCACCGTGGTCGAAGGTGCCGGCCTCGGCGGCGTCGGCGGTCAGCCGGGTCTGCACGAAGCCGAACGCCACCGCGTTGACGTTGATCCTCAACGGGCCCCACTCCTTGGCGAGCGTCCTGGTGAGGCCGATCAGCGCCGCCTTGGCGGCGGCGTAGTTGGCCTGGCCGACGTTGCCCATCGTGCCGGCGATCGAGGTCACGTTGACCACCTTGCGGAAGACCTCGCCACCCTCTGCGGCGTCGCGCTTGGCGGCCTCGCGCAGCACCGGCGCGGCGGCGCGCAGCAGCCGGAACGGCGCCGTGAGGTGGATGTCGAGCATGGCGGTGAGCTGCTCTTCGGTCATCTTGTGGAAGATGCCGTCCCAGGTGTAGCCGGCATTGTTGACCACGATGTCGAGCCGCCCGTACTCGTCCACCGCGCGGGCGACGACCTTGGCCGGCGCCGTCGGCGCGGTCAGGTCGGCCGCGACCGCTACCCCGCGACCGCCGAGTGACTCGACGGTGCGGGCGAGGGCGTCGCCGTCCAGGTCGGCGCAGACCACCCGGGCACCGTGCTCGGCGAGCAGTTCCGCGGTCGCCCTGCCGATCCCGCGCGCCGCGCCGGTGACCACCGCGACCCGGTCCGCCAACAATCCGCTCATGCCGGCACTCCGCTTCGCTTCGTGCCGTCATGAGGCACCGTCGCACTGAGCTGGCCGATTCGCTCGCTCCGCTCGCTCATGGCTGTCCTTCCCGCGTCGCCGGGGTGAGCTCCGCCGCCAGCACGTCCTGCCAGGTCCGGCGGGCCGTCAACTTGTCGAACTTGCCGGTCGCCGTCGTCGGCAGCGTGTCGACGAACCGGACGATGTCGGGCAGCCACCAGCTCGCCACCCGGGGGCGCAGGTGCGCGACGAGCGCGTCGGCGGTGACCTCGGCGCACGCGACGACGAGCGCGGCGGGCCGTTCGCCCCAGGTCGGATGCGGTACGGCGATGACCATGGCCTGGGCCACCGCCGGGTGGTCCATGAGGTGGTTCTCCAGTTCGATCGAGCTGATCCATTCGCCGCCCGACTTGACCAGATCCTTGGCGCGGTCGAGCAGGCGGAGGTAGCCGTCGCCGTCGACGGTGCCGATGTCGCCGGTGCGCAGCCAGCCGTCCCGGAACCGGGCGGTGTTGGCGTCGTCCTCCGGCTGGTGGTACGACTCGGTGACCCACGGCCCGCGTACCTCGATCTCACCGGCGGACCGCCCGTCGTGCGGCAGCACCACGCCGTCCGGGTCGACCACCCGCAGCTCTACCCCGGCGGTTGGCACCCCCTGGGTGGCGTGCAGCGCCTGCCGGAATTGCTCCGGCCGATCCTCCAGGTGCCGGCGGACCATGGTCAGGTTGCCGGACGGCGACATCTCGGTCATGCCCCAGCCCTGCCGCATCGCGACGCCGCGCCGCTGGTAGCGCTGGATCAGCTCCAGCGGGATCGCCGAACCGCCGCAGAGGATCCGGTCCAGGCCGGCCAGGTCGTCCGGGCCCGGTGCGAGCTGGTCGACGGCGAGCCAGAAGGTCGGCACCCCGGCCGCGACGGTCACCCGCTCGTCCCGGACGAGGCGTACGACGGTGGCCGGGCTGGTGTCGGAACCGGCGAGGACCAGACCGGCTCCGGCCAGCGCCGCCGAGTACGGCATGCCCCAGGACAGGGCGTGGAAGAGCGGGGTCAGCGGGAGCACGATGTCGCGTTCCCGGATGGCGAACGAGTCGACGAACAGGCCGCTCATCGCGTGCAGGGCCAGTGACCGGTGCGAGTACACCACGCCCTTCGGACGGCCGGTGGTGCCACCGGTGTAGCAGAGGCACGCCGCGCTCCACTCGTCCACCTCCGCCGGCTCGTCCTCCGGCGCGCTCGCCAGGAGCTGCTCGTAGTCGGTCGCGTCGGCGAAGTCCGGATGCGGTGCGCTGCCGTCCGGCAGCACGACGTAGTGCCGGACGCCGGGGAGCCGGCTCCGGATCGGCGCGAACTGTCCCGTCAGGGACGCCGTCACGAAAATCATCCGGTCCTCGGCGTGCGCGGCGATCGCCGCCACCTGGTCCGGGTGCAGGCGGGTATTCAGTGGTTGCAGCACCGCTCCGGCCAGTGGCACGCCGTAACACAACTCCAGGTGGGGTAGTCCGTTGCAGGCGTACGTGCCGACCCGGTCGCCCGGGCGGACACCGAGCGCGGCCAGCGCGTTGGCCAGCCGGTGTGCCCGACTGGCCAGCTCGGGCCAGCCGCACTCCGCCCGGCCGGCCTCGGTGTATCCGACCAGCCGGGCGTGCGGGCCCATCGCGGCGGCCCGGCGCAGCATCATCCCGACGGACAGCGGCATCGAGCCCATGGTGCTCCGCATGCCTCAGCCCTCCGCCGCCCCGGTCCCGGTCAGCAGCGCGCGGAGCCGATCCGGCCACGGACTGCTCAGGCCCGTGTCGGCATCGATCCACACCACGGTCAGCGTCCCCCGGGCCAGCGTCGTGCCGTCCCGGGCCACCGTGAAGGCGTAACGCAGCGAGGCGCGCCCGACGTGTTCCACCGCCAGGGTGGTCTCGGCGATCTCGCCGAAGTGCAGGGCTGCCAGGTAGTCGACCGTGAGGTTCACCCGGGGCATCCAGCGGGCGTCCGCCGCCGTGACGCCGAGCTGGTCCTGCAGCTCCTTCTCGGCGCTCTCAACGAACCGCAGGACCACCCCGTAGTGCCACCGGTCCGCCGGGTCGGTGTCCGACCACTCGAGACGACGGCGCACGACGATCGACGCTGGCTCGGCCATCCGGTCTCCCCGCTGGTCCCTGTAGCTGCTGTCGCCCGGTGCAAACGCGTGGCCCGACGTCCTCGAGCCTGGACCGAGTCTGACTATCTACGTGCCTAGCGTCAAGACTAGTGTCACGTATCGCCCGTCCGGCTGGTGTGGGTGCGCACCAGCGCGGCGAGGTCGGGGTCGTGCCCGGCGACCACCTGGACCACGCGCTGTTCGGCCAGTCCGGTCAGGCCGTCGTACAGCTCGACGAAGAGCGCCCGGGCCGCCGCCCGGGGCCAGTGCGCCGGAAGCAGCTCGGTCGGCAGCTCCGGGTCGAGGCTCGGCATGGTGCGCCAGTCGTCCATCAGGGCGGTCCGCGCGACGAGGGCCTCGGCGGTACCGATCCGGCCGGTGCGCCACCGTCGCCGGACCGGCTCGTACGCGGCGAGGATCCGCTCGTACTCGGCCCGCAGGGCGGCCAGGTCCCAGGCGTTGATGGGATGGCCGCCGGTCGGCCCGCCGTCGGCCAGCTCGGCGGTGAAGACGGTGGCCCGGTCGATGTCGAGCTCGGAGAGGATCGCCGTCACCTCGGTCACCCGTTCGTGCGGCGAGACCCAGAGGCCGTCGTAGAGCGGCGCGAAGCCGTGCCAGCCGAGCCGGGTGCGCAGGGCGTGCCGCCGGGACCTGTCGTCCTCGGGCACCGAGAACGCGGCCACGGTCCACCGGCCGGTCCAGGGTGTCCGCTCGATACCGAATGACAGGATGTGGCCACGACCCTCGGTGAGCACCCCGGCGGCCCGCTCGCTGAGGGCGTACGAGGTGCGTCGGCCGGACTTCGACTGCTCCAGCAGCCCGCGCCGGGCCAGCCGGCTCAGCGCGGCGCGGGCGCTGACCTCGGTGATATCGAACTCGCCGAGCAGTGCGACCAGGGCCGCCGAGGGCAGCGGGGCGCGCTGGCCATACCAGTAGTCGCCGAGCAACGTCAACAGCAGGTGTTGCGGGCTGCCGCCGGCCTGCACGCGCGGCAGGTCGGCCGGGGGCGACGCGGACTGCATCGACATGCGGCAGACTCTACAGATTCCGCGTCATCCGACAGCCGGTCAGCCTGCTTCGACCGACGCCGGGCGCCCGGCGGGCCGGATCCCCGTGGTGCTCGCCGTCGCCTGCCCCGGCGACGCGGACCGCCGGGTGGAACCGGTCGGCGGAGGCGAGAGGCGCGCCGTCTCGGAACGAGAACGTTAGGCATGAATGTTGACCGGCGTGCGATAGATGTCTAGCGTCTCCGTGACAGGGCTTTCCCTCGCGGTGGGAGGCAATCGTGCGACGAACCGCCGTATCCGCCGTCGCGCTCGTCGTGGCGGTCGCCACGGCCGGCTGCGGCGGCGACTCATCCACCGGAGACGGTGCCGGCCCGATCAGGGTCGGCCAGATCGTCTCCCTGACCGGCAACTACGCACCGCTCGGCACGGAGAACGAGAAGTCCGTGGCGCTCGCGGTCGAGCAGATCAACGCGGCCGGCGGGGTGCTCGGCCGCACGGTGGAGCTGATCGTCCGCGACGACAAGAGCCAGCCCGACCAGTCGGTGCTGGCCTTCAACGACCTGCGCAGCCGCGAGGTCGCCGCCGTGATCGGCTCACCCTTCTCCAACTCCGCGCTGGCCACCATCCCGCTGGTCGACCGGGAGAAGATCCCGTACATCTCGCTCACCCCGGCCGACGAGCAGGTCGACCCGGTGCACCCGTACGTCTTCGTCGTGCCGGCCACCTCGGCGACCTATGCGGATCGGATCCTGCAGTACCTCAAGGCGCAGGACATCACCAGGATCGCCGTCGCGTACGACGGCCGCAGCTCGTACGCCAAGGCTGGCTTCGACGGCACGCGGGAGAAGGCGCCCGGTCACGGCGTCACCCTCACCGCCAGCCCGGAATTCCAGACCACCACCACCGAGTTCTCGGCTGTCTTCAACCAGGTCCGCTCCTCGGGGGCGCAGGCGCTCGTCGTCTGGGCCACCGGCGCTCCCGGCGTGGCGCTGGCCAAGCAGTACGCCACCGCCGGGCTCGACGTGCCGGTGGTCTTCACCGGAGCACAGGCCAGCAAGCTCTGGCTGGACCCGGTCGGCCCGGCCGCCGAGGGCGCGGTGGTGGCCAGCTCGATCGGCGTGGTCGGCGACACCCTCCCCGACGGCGAGCAGAAGCAGGCGATCGACGAGCTGGCCGGTGCGTTCCGCGGCAAGTACGGATACCCGCCACCCCAGTTCGCCCAAGACGGCTACAGCGGGATACGGCTGCTCGTCGCCGCGATCGAGAAGGCCGGCGGCACCGACCGGGAAAAGATTCGGGACGCTCTGGAAGGGCTGACGGTGACGACCCCGAACGGCACCTACACCTACAGTGCCACCGACCACGCCGGCCTCAAGGCCGACTACATTTCCGTCAACACGGTGCGGGGCGGCGCGTTCGTCCCCACCGACTGGGCGCGGGAGCAGCTCGCCGTGGTGGCGGGCAAGTGACCGAGCCGCTGCTGCGGGTCGCCGGTGTGTCGCACGCCTTCGGCGGGGTGTACGCCGTGCGAGAGGTCGACATCGACGTCGCGCGCGGAGAACTGCGGGCCGTCATCGGGCCGAACGGCGCCGGCAAGTCCACCCTGTTCAACCTGGTCGGCGGTCAGCTGGCACTGCGTACCGGCGCGATCGTGCTCGCCGGCACGCGCGTCGACCGGCTTCCGGCCCACCGTCGGGCCCGGCTCGGGATCGGTGTCGTCTTCCAGAGCGCCCGGATCTTCCGCGGCATGACGGCGCTGGAGAACGCGATGGTTGGCGCGCACGCCGTCACCGGAGGCGGCTTTGTCGGCGCCGTGTTCCGACTGCCGGTGCACCGCCGGGAGGAGCGGGAGATCCGCCAGCGCGCCCGGGAGGCGTTGGCCCGGGTCGGCCTCGCCGGCTGGGCCGACCGGCCGGCGGAGTCGCTGCCGCTGGGGCAGCAGCGCGCGCTCCAGGTGGCCCGCGCGCTCTGCGGCCGACCCCGCCTGCTCCTGCTCGACGAGCCCGCGGCCGGCCTGCGCGCGGCCGAGCGGGACGCACTGGCCCGACTCTTCGAGGAGTTGAAGGCGAGCGGCCTGACGATGGTGATCATCGAGCACGACGTCGCCTTCGTGACCCGGCTGGCCGACCGGGTCACCGTACTCGACCTCGGCCGCGTGATCGCCGAGGGCACCCCCGCCGCGATCCGGGCCGATCCGGCGGTCGTCGCCGCGTACCTCGGGACAGGGGCGCCCGCGTGATCGACGTCGTCGACCTCACCGTCCGGTACGGCGTCGCGGTCGCGCTGCACGCGGTCAACCTCACCGTGGCGGACGGGGAGATGGTGGCGCTGATCGGCCCCAACGGCGCGGGAAAGTCCACACTGGTCAACACGCTCTCCGGGATCCAGCGGCCGGCCGGTGGCACGGTGACGATCTCCGGCCGGCTGGCCCATGTGCCGGAGGGACGCCAGGTCTTTCCCGATCTGACCGTCGACGACAACCTCCGGCTCGGCGGCTGGCGCATCCGCAACCGCGACACCGGCCCGATCTACGAGATCCTGCCCGGCCTGACCCCGCTGCGTCGCCGCCGCGCCGGTCAGCTCTCCGGCGGGGAACAGCAGATGGTGGCCGTCGGTCGGGCGCTGATGGCCCGGCCGGACGTGCTGGCGGTCGACGAGCTCTCCCTCGGCCTCGCCCCGCTCGTCGTCGCCGACCTGGTGCGGCACCTGCGGGAGCTGAACGCCGAACACGGTCTCGCCGTGCTCCTCATCGAACAGAACGCCCGACTCGCCCTCGATCTGTGCAGCCGGGGATACGTGCTGGAGGCGGGGCGGGTCGTCGCCGCCGGGACCGCGGCGGAACTGGCCGCCAGCCCCCGGGTGGCCGACGCCTATCTGGGAGTGGCCGGGTGAGGGAGTTCCTCCAGTACCTGATCACCGGCGTCGGCGGCGGATGCGCGTTCGCGCTGGTCGGCAGCGGTCTCGTCGTCGTCCACCGGGTCACCCGGGTGGTCAACTTCGCCCAGGGTTCGTTCGCGGTGATCGCCGCGATGACCGCGTCGACACTGCTGGCCAGCGGGCTTCCGCACGGCCTGGCCGAGGTGTCCGCCGTGGCGGTCGGTGCCGGTGCCGGGCTGCTCGTCGGGCTGGTCGCGATCGGCAGGCCGGGTACGCCGCCCGGCGCGTCACTGATCATCACGCTCGGGCTGGCCGTTTTCGCGTACGCGGTCGAGGTGCTGATCTGGGGTGACCAGCCTCGGTCGTTCGCCGGTGTACCCGGTTCGGTCGAGTTCGGTGGCGTCCGCTTCCAGGCGCATTACCTGCTCATCATCGGCGCGACTGCCGTCGTCTTCGCCGGCACGGCCGCGCTGTTCGCGCGCACCGACATCGGCCGGGCGCTGTCGGCCTGCGCCTCCAACCCGTACGCCGCGAAGGTCATCGGCATCGACGTCGTCCGGATGGGGCTGCTGGCCTTCGGCATCGGCGGTGCGCTCGGCGGGCTCGCAGGAGTGCTCGTCACGCCGATCCAGCTCGTCACCTTCGACTACGACGTCACGCTGATCGTCGGTGGCTTCGCTGCCGCCGTCTTCGGCGGGCTGATGCGGCCGTTGCACACCCTCGTCGGTGGACTGCTGCTGGGCGTGGCCCAGTCCTTCGTCGCTGGTTACGCCAACGCCGCGTACCAGATGGAGGTGGCGCTGGTGCTGCTGCTCGCCGTGATGATGAGGCAGGCCGCGCGGGCGCCGGTGGCCGAGCAGGAGCCGGCCTGATGGCGCGGCGGGCGCCGGCGGTGGCGGTGGCGGCGGGCACGCTCGCCCTGCCGCCGCTGCTGTCCGGCAGCCACCTGACCGTCTACATCCTGCTCGGCCTCGCCGTGATGGTCACCGTCGGGCTGTCGTTGCTGATGGGGTACGCCGGCCAGATCTCCCTCGGACAGGCGTCCTTCTACGCGATCGGCGGCTACACGGCCGGTCTGCTCAGCGTGCACAGCCTGCCACCGGCGCTCGGCCTGCTCGCCGCACCACTGGTCTCCGCCGCGTTCGCGGTCGTCGTGGGGGTACCGCTGCTGCGGCTGCGCGGTCACCACCTCGCCTTCGCCACCCTCGCCATGCAACTGATCCTGCTGTCCCTGGTCGCCCGGGCGGACTGGGCGGGCGGTGCCATCGGACTGCAGGGCATCCCACGGCTGTCGGTCGGCGGCTACGAGTTCGCCGACGACATCTCCTACGCCTACCTGGTCTGGGCCGCCGTCGTGCTCACCCTGCTGGTGGCCCGCAACATCGTCGCCTCCCGCCCCGGCCGTGGCCTGCACGCCCTGGCCAGCAGCGAGACCGCCGCGGCGGCCTGCGGCGTGCCGGTAGGGCGCTACCGGCTCACCGTCTTCGCGCTCTCCGCCGCGTTCGCCGGCCTGGCCGGCGGCATCTACGCCTTCTATCTCGGCTACCTCGCGCCGGGCT
This sequence comes from Plantactinospora sp. ZYX-F-223, assembly GCF_039649625.1. Taxonomy (NCBI): domain Bacteria; kingdom Bacillati; phylum Actinomycetota; class Actinomycetes; order Micromonosporales; family Micromonosporaceae; genus Plantactinospora; species Plantactinospora sp. ZYX-F-223. The sequence continues at coordinate 117,812 of NZ_JBDJAV010000023.1, forward strand.
CGTTCCCGGTGCTGCTCTCCATCGAGTACGTGGTGATGGCCGTCGTCGGCGGGCTCGGCACCCTGTGGGGCGCCCTCGTCGGCGCCACCGCGATCATCCTGCTCGTCCAGGTACTCAACACGCTCGGCACCCAGCCCGGCATGCCCGGCTACGCGCCGAGCGTGCTGTCCTACGCCGTCTACGCGGTCCTGCTCGTGCTGGTCGTGATGTTCCTGCCGCACGGCATCGTGCCTGCGGTACGCGACCGGTTGACCCGCAGGACGTCGCGCGGCACCGGGTAGCCCGGCGGCCGTCATGCCGCTGCCGGGACCGGCCTCGGTCCGCCCTGCGGGTCGGCCGTGGCTACGGGCTGGCGCAGCTCAGTGACGGGGTCGGCGGTGTCCCGCCGCCGAGGAAGCCGAAGGTGGTGGAGCCGGATGCCGGCAGCGAGCCGTTGTACGGGGCGTTCCGCACCGAGACTGTCGAGCCGCTGACGCTCAGTGTGCCGTTCCAGACCTGGCTGACGGTCTGGCCGCTGCCCAGGATCCACCGGATGGTCCACCCGCTGATCGCCGAGCCGCCCGCCGTCACCGTGATCTCACCCTGGTAGCCGCCCTGCCACGAGTTGGTCGTACGGTAGGTCGCGGCGCATGCGGCGGCGGCCGGCGGGGTGGTGGTCGGCGGGGGAGTCGGGGTGTTCGAGGGTCCGGCGGAAGGGGTGCCGGTCGGCGGTGTGGTCGGGGCGGTCGGTGGCAGGAACGGGCAGGTGCCGCGGTATGTGACCACCCCGGTCGAGTCCAGCAGCGGGCAGAGGAACTGGCTGTACCGGGTGTCGTTGTCGAGGAACAGCTTGACGAACGGCAGCATCGTCCGGATCATCACGGCGTTCGACCGGCCGACCGGGAAAAGATGGTCGGCGCCGGCGATCTCCAGGTACGCGCTCTCCGTGGCGGCCGGCAGACTGCCGTAGAGGCCGTTGAGGTAGGTCGGGGTGACCACGGTGTCGCCCTGCCCGGCGAAGACCATTGTCGGAACCCGGTCGTTGGCCAGGTTGGACGACGGCAGGTACGGCGCGATCCCGACCGCGGCCTTCAGCGACGGGCGCCGGATGGCCGCGTTGAGGGCGCCTCCGCCGCCCATGGAGTGGCCGGAGACCGCGAGCCGGTTGGGGTCGACCTGGTCACGCACCGGACTCTGTTGTGTGAGGTAGTCCAGCGCGGCGAGCAACTGGGTGCCCCTGGCGACGTCGAAGTCGTTGCGGCTGTTGGTCTCGATGCCGATCACGACGAACCCGTGGGACGCGAGCCACGGCCCCATCCAGGCGAGTTCGGCGGAGAACAGCGCGGTGTAGCCCGGCGAGATGGCGATCGCACCGAAGGTCCCCTGGCTGGTGTCCGTGGGGTAGTAGATCGCGCCGCCGGCGAAGCCGTACCCGGCCGGGACGCCGACCGACGCGGTGGCGAAGGGGCCGGTCACCGCCGCGACGCTGGCCCGGGTGGGATCCGGACCCCGCTGGTACGGGTTGTCGGCGGCTGACGCCGAGCCGGCCGTCACCGCCACCGTGGAGACCATCCCGAGGGCTACCGCCACCCCGGCCGTGACGAGCGTGAGCAGTCGGCCTCGTGCCCAGGGTGCCGCCCGGCGGACCTCGCTACCTCCGGAAGGGAACGGTCCAAACGTGTGTCCTCGCACTGTCGATGCCTCCTTGCTGGGTGGGCTGGTGTGGGCATGCCTGGCCCTGGGGCGGCCGGCCCCATCGACGACGAGTGGAGACCCTGTGCTGGCCTCTGGCAGCTCGATCGTCGATGGGGCTGTCCCACGGAGGGTGGCGGAGCCGGTCAGCGGGCGGAACTGGTCCGGGTCAGCAGGTCGGTGAACGTTTGGAGTCGACACCCGTCGGGACGGGTCCGGGAGACCATGCTGATCCTCCGGCGGTGGGCGGGAAGTTGCGACGTCATGCCCGGGTCCACCGTTGGTTGGCGTCGCCGTGGCAGGACCAGACGATCACGGCGGTGCCGTTGGCGGTGCCGGCGTTGTCGGCGTCCAGGCAGAGCGAGGGGAACCGGACGCTGCTGACGGTGCCGTTGCCGTTCTGGACCCACTGCTGGTTGGTGCCGCCGTTGCAGTCCCAGATCTGCACCCGCGTGCCGGCAGCGGCGTCCAGCGGGATGTCCAGGCACTTGCCGAGCAGTTGGAGGGCCCGGCCGGACTGGGTGAACTGCTGGTTGGCCCCACTGTGGCAGTCCCAGATCAGCGTGCCGGTGCCGTTGGCCGTGTTGCCGTTGTCGAGATCCAGGCACCGGCCACTGGCCTCGCCGCGCAGCCGGAAGGTCGTCGGCGGGTTGGTGATACCGCCGCCACTGACCCGGTACACGACGGTGCCGTGTGCGGGCACGCTGGCCGAGATCGTACCGGTGCTGCTCGAGGTGGCGTTGGTCCAGGTGTCACGCAGCGTGAACGAGCTGCCGGTCTTGCCGATCGCCGCCGCGGTCGTGGAGATCGTCGTGGTGGCACCGCCCTGGTTGAACAGCGCCACTGCCACGTCACCGTTGGACAGGCGCTTGGCCAGCACCCGCCGGGTGCCGTCGAAGGACACCTGGACCGCCTGGAGGGCCAGCGAGTCCTGGTTGATCGCGATGAGGTTCTGGTTCTTCATGATGGCCTGGGTGCTCGCGTTCATGCTCCGCACGTCGTTGCCGGCGATCAGCGGGGACGCCATCATCGCCCACAGCGCGAAGTGGCTGTGCATCTCCGTGTCGGTCATGCCGCCCCGGCCGACCTCCATCATGTCCGGGTCGTTGAACGCACCCGGCCCGGCGTAGTGGGCCAGCGGCACGGTGACGTTGACGATGTTCTGGATGCCCATCGGGTACCCGTTGCTCTGGCCGGTGTCCCACGCGTTGGTGATGTCCTCGGTGGTGCGCCACATGTTGGCCACGTCGCCCCAGTTGCGCATGGGCCCGGTCTTGGCGTGGATGCTGTTCGGGTTGATGCTGTACACGATCGGCCGGCCCGTGGCGGCCAGCGCGTCGCGCATGACGGCGAAGGTGCGTACCTGGTCGTCGATGGTGCCGGTGGGTGAGCACCAGTCGTACTTCAGGTAGTCCACGCCCCAGGCGGCGAACTGGCGGGCGTCCTGGGCCTCGTGCCCCTGGGCGCCGGTCGCCCCCGGGTAGCTGCCGAAGTACTGGGCGCAGGTCCGGTCCAGCGGCGCCTGGTAGATGCCGAAGAGCAGACCTCGGGCGTGCAGGTAGTCTCCGAGCGCCTTCATCCCGCTCGGAAACCGGGACGGGTTGGCCTGTAGATTGCCCTGCGCGTCCCGGGTCGAGTTCATCCAGCAGTCGTCGACCACGACGTACTTGTAGCCCAGGTCCCGCATGCCGGAGCTGACGATGGCATCGGCCATCTGCCGGATCAACGTCTCGTTGATGTTGCAGCCGAAGGTGTTCCAGCTGTTCCAACCCATCGGCGGGGTCCGGGCCACTCCGTTGTTCAGGGCCTGTGCCGGTCGCGGCGAGGCGGTGGGCTCGACGACGGCCAGTCCCACCGCCACCAGAGCTGTGGTCAGCACAGCCAACAACCTCGTACCTGCGTTCATTGAGCCTCCAGCGGTCTACAGGGGACGGGCGGCAACGCACGTCCCGGAACAAGGCCGGTCGGACTTCGCAACCGGGCCGGTTCTGGGGTCGGGGAATTGCCGCCCCCGTACCACTCGGGCGAAGTCGCACCCGCGCACCCGGACGACGTGACGCCGGGTAGGTCTATGGGCGAATATCGATGTGAGCGGTAACATACGCTGCCGTGCTAGGAAACGCAAGGTGGAATCTCGGCGCGGCGGATACCGTGTTGAGCGGCCTGACGAGGTCACCGGACCGTCTCCACCGTCTCCTTCCGTCGTGGTTCCCGGGCGAATCACGAATCGTGCTCGATTCGCACAACTCCCGTCGCCGGGTTGACGTCCGCCGGGCGGTGGCTGTCGCCGAAACGGCTCCGCCCGGCCCGGCCATCGTCCGTGGGGTAGCCATCGCCAGACCTACGCGGAGGCCCCTCGGCGACGCACGACCTGGACCGTGTGTGGCCGGCTCCCATAACAAGAAGTTGCTGTGATGTTTTTCTTCCCGCACTTCGTCGTGACCATCGGGAAAGTGTTATGAACCGGGCTCGTCGAAAGTCCGGGCTCCGGAGCGGATTCTGTATTGATCAGGTTTCGCGTACGCACACCCGCGTACCTCTTGAAGGCGATGAAACAATCTGGCAATCTTCCCTACGCCGATGTGAGCGCTGCTCCCCCTTCCCGTCTATGGGCTTGGGACCTAGGGGGCTATATATGTTAACGCTAACATCTCTGGTGGGTAGGCGGCGGTTGTGAGGGAGGACCGATGAAGTGTCCGTCGTCGGCCACGCCGGTAGCGCGGGTGAAGCGACTGGTGGTTGCCTCGGTGTCGCCACGGAGCTTCGAGGTCGCTGTCTGGGCGGGCCACGACCGGTCGTCCCAGGGGGTGTTCGGTGATCGTTAGGAGTGGGATGCGGATCCCTGCGTCTGTGGCACGGGTGGTGGCGTCGGGGTCCGGCGGGTCGTCGCCGGCCGGCGTGGCAAGGGTGGACGTGCGCGGCCGGAGCCAGGTCGAGGCGCGGCCACGGCGACTGCCCGGGTCGGTCGTCGGCACCGGATTCCTGAAACTCGCCGGCGTACTCCACCGGGCGGGAGCGAGGGTGCTGCCCGAGGGTTCGGGCCGGCGCGGTCCCTCGCTCGCCCTGGTGGGCGTGTTGCTGTGCGCCGGCCTCCTCTCCGTCGGAGGCCATGCGAACGCCGGTGTCGCCTGGTCGCCGGAGCCGGGGTACACGTCGACCGACATCGGCGACGGCAGGTATTCGGTTCCGCTGCTTCGCTCCGACGTTCCGGACATCAGTGTGGAGCGCGTCCCGGCGGCCGAGAACGACGAGGGTCGGGACATCTACTACATGATCAGTACGACGATGCACCTGAGTCCGGGTGCGCCGATCATGAAGTCCTACGATCTCGTGAACTGGTCGATCGTCAACTACGTGTTCGATCGGGCGAGCATCGGAGATTCCTTCTCGCTGCGCAACGGCCAGAACTCGTACGGCCAGGGCCAGTGGGCGTCGTCACTGCGCTATCGCAACGGCGTGTTCTACGTGGCCTTCAACACCAACAACCTCGGCGGCGCGTACACCTACCGCACGGATGACATCGAGGATGGCGCGTGGCAGCGCACCGCTCTGGGGCGCGGTCTCCATGACCCGTCGCTCTTCTTCGACATCGACGGCACGCCGTACGTCTTCTACGGTTCCGGCGGCACCAGCGCGGTGCGTCTCAACACCGACCTGACCGCCATCGCGCAGGACTATCCGAACATCTTCACGGCCAACGACTACGCGGGCCAGCCGTTCATCGGTGGCCTGTTCGAAGGAGCGCAGTTCTACCACATCGACGGCTACTACTACGCGGTCATCATCACCTGGCCGCCGGGGCAGGGACGTCAGGTGGTCATGTTTCGCTCGCCACACCTGCTCGGCCGCTACACGTCGCCGGGTGGTGTGAACAGCTACGAGGCGCGTGGAGTGCTCAACTCGAACGGGTTCGCGCAGGGCAGCCTCGTGCCGATCTCGCGCGAGGGTGGCGGAACCGACTGGTACGGCATGTTCTTCCGCGACACGTTCCCGGTCGGACGTATCCCGGCGCTCATTCCCGCCAGGTGGCAGGACGGGTGGCCGACCTTCGGCAACAACGGGGTCGTGCCCGTTGACGGCCTGTTCGACAAGCCGATCGACCTGCGCCCGGCAGAGGACCTCGTCGAGCGTCAGCGGAGCATCGTCGCCTCGGACGACTTCTCCAACGACGCGCCGCACAAGGCGTACATGGACGAGGAGTGGACGATCCCGGAGCCGCCGGACATCGACGAGTCGCTCATCGGTGTCGAGTTGCTGGAGAACGCCGGTTTCGAATCCGGGGCAGTCGGCCCGTGGGCCGCGCAGTTCGGCGCGACGCTCGGCTTGGACGAGACCGACCCGGCCGCCGGATCGGCGGCGTTGCGGGTGAGCGACCGCACGGTCAACGGCTCCGGCCCGAACCAGTTCGTGAACGGGAAGCTGCAGCGCGGCGTGACCTACACCGTGTCGGCGAAGGTCAAGTACGCGTCAGGGCCGAGTAGTGTGCGGTTCAACCTCGCCGCGGACTGGGGCTCCGGCGTGCAGGTGATGGCGTCCGGAAGTGTGCCGGTGGGGCAGTGGACGACGGTGTCGGGCCAGTACACCGTCCCGACGACGGCGAACCTCGACAACGTCAAGTTCGCCGTGGAGACTCCGTGGGCGAACCCGCAACCGCCGTCGTCGAGTGTCGAATACCTGATCGACGATGTCTCGATCATCGGACAGCCGGTGACGGCCGAGCAGCCGGCCGAGGAGGAAATCGTCTCCAACGGGTCGCGGCTGGACATGGCGTGGCAGTGGAACCACGCGCCCGACAACCGGTACTGGTCGCTCACCGACCGGGACGGCTGGCTGCGGCTGACCACCGGCAAGGTGGTCACCGGCCGGTACGTGTACACAAAGCTGTCCAACCGGTCCGAGCTGGCCTGGTTCGAGGAAGCCAGGAACACCCTGTCGCAGCGTACCTTCGGGCCGCGGCAGTCGGTCGAGACCAAGATGGACATTTCTGGTATGAAGAACGGCGACGTTGCGGGCCTGGCCGCCTACAACCGTGGATTCTCGTACGTCGCGGTCAAGCGCGTCGGCGACGCGAACACGCTTGGCGTGGTCAACCGGGGGCAGCCCTTCGCGGTGGACCTCGACCAGGCGACGCTCGAGAACTTCCTACCGGGCACGACGGTGCCGCTGGGAGACGCGACCGAGGTGTACGTGAAGGCGGATCTCGACTTCGCGTCGCCAGCGGGGCAGCTCTGGACGACGTTCTACTACAGCCTCGACGGACTGACGTGGCGCCAGCTGGGCGGCCGCGTCGGCCCCCAGACGCTGGATGGGAGCCTCGCGCACTTCATGGGACACCGGGTCGGCCTGTTCAACTACGCGACGCTGGCGACGGGCGGGCGGGTCGACTTCGACTACTACCTGCTCAGCGACACGCTGACCGCGCAGGGCCAAGCGCTGGACAGGAACGACCTCGACGCGGCTGTCGCGCACGCGGAGGCGCTCCGCGAGGCCGACTACCCAGCGGACGCCTGGGCCGCGATGCAGACCGCCCTCGCCGCCGCGTTGACGGCGCGCGCCGGTGAGTTCGGCACCCAGAACCAGATCGACGCGCCGGAGCGGGCACTCAGCTATCAGCTGGCCCGGCTCGGCATGCTCCGGGCCGCTCCCGGGTTGCCTGTCACGGTGACCGTGCAGGCGAGGTGTCTCGCCGGTAGGGCGTACGTCGCCGTGCAGGCGCGCAACGACCACGACAGGCCGGTGGACATCGTGCTGGAGACCGGGTACGGCATGCGGTCGTTCGTCGATGTCGTGCCGGGTGCGAGCGCCTACCAGGCGTTCGGTACCCGGGCGACCTCGGTCACGGCCGGGTCGGCGACCGTCCGGGTCACCGGGAGCGTCGACGGCGAGGACGTGACGACCGTTCGGACCGGAGAACATCCCGGCGTCCACTGCGCCGGATAGCCGGCCGCGACGGCGGACGGTTGCGGCCGGCTCCGGTCACCGCCGCGCCTCGACCCTGCCCCACGCCGGTCGGGGTGACCCGATCCCCGTCCGGGCCACCCCACTGGTCCGGGGTGACTGAGAGTCCAGATGCCAGTCAGAGATCAAGGAAGGTGTCACTTGAAACAGCGCTCGCGAGGGGCGGTGCGTCGACGGTTCGCCGCGATCACCACCATCGGCGTCGTGCTGGCCGCAGGACTGGTCACCACGCCGGTGCCGGTACAGGCCGCCGAACAGAATCTCATCCTGAACGGCGGGTTCGAGGAGGGTCTCGCCAACTGGTTCGTCAACAACGGCAACGCGAACGACAGCGCCACCCTCGCGCCTACCACGGACGCCTATTCCGGTACGGGCGCCGCGCTCGTCAGCAACCGGGTGACCACCGGATCCGGCCCGATGCAGGACCTCAGCGGCAAGGTGCAGGCAGGACAGACATACAGCCTCACCGCCCGCCTGAAGTACGCGAACCCGGACTCGCCCGAGACGAAGCAGTTCTTCGCCACGATGCACTACGGCGGTGGTACCTACACCAACCTGGTGAGCGTGGTGGCGACGCGCGGCCAGTGGGCGCAGTTCAGCGGGACGTTCACGATCCCGGCCGGACAGAGTGTGTCGACGGCGCGCCTCTTCTTCGAGACGCCGTGGACGAGCGCTCCTTCCTCGGATCCTCACCTCCACCTGATGGACTTCACGCTCGACGACGTGTCGGTGATCGGCGCTCCGCCGCCTCCGACGCCGTCGAAGACCATCGAGGTCGTCGGTAAGCTGCCCGGAGAGCACAACCCCCTGATCGGGCACAAGTTCGGCGCCGACGGGTTCGGGTTCGTGCACGGCGGCCGGGTGTACATGTACCTGACCAACGACACCCAGGGTTATGCGCCCGACCCGGTCACCGGCATCTCACCACAGATCAACTACGGCGACATCAACCGGATCACGGTGATCTCCTCCGAGGACCTCGTGAACTGGACGGATCACGGTGAGGTTCAGGTCGCTGGACCGAACGGCGTGGCGCCGTTCACCAACAATTCCTGGGCGCCTGGCATGGCCAGGCAGGTCGTGGACGGGGAGGAGAAGTTCTTCCTGTACTACGCCAACGGTGGCGGTTCGAGCAATGTGATCACAGGCGGGTCGCCGCTCGGTCCGTGGGCCAGCGAGCGCACGAGCACTTTGATCAACGGCGGTACCCCCGGTGCCGAGGATGTCGCCTGGAAGTTCGACCCCGCGCCGCTCGTGGACGACGACGGCGAGGAGTACCTCTACTTCGGGGGCGGTCCCGCGTCGACGAGCATGCCGCCGGCCGAGCGCTTCAACAACCCGAAGAACCTCCGGGCGATCGAACTCGGCGACGACATGGTCTCCACCGAGGGGTCGGCGGTGGTAGTCGACGCCCCGGTCGCCTTCGAGGCGGGCCATGTCTTCAAGCGCGAGGGCAGGTACTACTTCTCGTACTCCTCGCACTTCGGCGGGAACGACTTCGGCGGCAACCAGACGCCACTGCCCGGCTACCCCGGCGGCGGTCAGATCGGCTACATGATCTCCGACGACCCGATGTCGTGGCCGAAGGAAACCTACGCGGGCGTGCTCTTCCCGAACCAGTCACAGTTCTTCGGCGCCGGCACCGGTGGCAACAACCACCAGTCGGTGTTCGAGTTCGAGGGCAAGTACTACTTCACGTACCACGCCCCGACGCTGAACAAGCGCATCAACGGGAACACCACCCAGGGCTACCGCAGCCCGCACATCCAGGAGCTGACCTTCAACCCGGACGGCACCATCCAGCAGGTCGTGGGCACCTACGGCGGCGTGGACCAGGTCAGGAACTTCGACCCGTTCCGGGTGTTCGAGGCGGAGACCCTCGGCTGGAGCAAGGGCATCGCGACCGCGAAGGTCGACGGCGGGTCGACCCAGTTCGGTGCGGAGGCGCCGAACCTGGTGGTCCGGGACGTCGACGACGGCGACTGGACGGCGCTGTCCTCCGTGGACTTCGGTGACGGTGGTGCCCGGAGCGTGACGGCGAAGGTGCGCGCGCTGGCCGCGGGCGCCCGGATCGAGGTGCGGCTGGATACTCTCGCAGGTCCTGTGGTCGGCACCGTCCCGGCCGGCACGCCGACCGCGCAGTGGGCCGAGGTGACCGCCGAGCTCGAAGGCGTCAGCGGCGTGCACGACGTCTACTTCACCTACCACGGCCCGGCCGGTGAGGATCTTTTCGAGATCGACTCCTGGTCCTTCGCGGCGACGGGTACCCAGCCCGAGCTGCCCGTCACGACCACCGTGCAGGCACGATGCCTCGCCGGTAGGGCGTACGTCGCCGTGCAGGCCCGCAACGACCACGACGGGCCGGTGGACATCGCCCTGGAGACCGCGCACGGCGCGCGGTCGTTCGCCGATGTCGCGCCGGGCGCGAACGCCTACCAGGCGTTCGGCACGCGGGCGACCTCGGTCACGGCCGGGTCGGCGACCGTCCGGGTCACCGGGAGCGTCGACGGCGAGGACGTGACGACCGAGCGAACCGTGGAACACCCCGGCGTCGATTGCACCGGATGACCCTGAACGCCCCCGACCAACCACCTCGCCGGCAACAACAGCTTGACAACGGAGGAGCGAATGAAGATACGGAAACGGCGGCACCTGCTCGCGGCCTGCGCCGCCGGCGCCGCCCTGGCCGGAGCGACGGCGTTGCCGCCGCCTGCCGTGGCCGAGCCTGGTGACGACACCGACGTGCAGGTGACGGTCGATATCGACGAGATTCACGAACCGGGCGTGCTCGCCATGTCCATCGCGGGCAACGCCGTCGCGCTGTCCGAGAACGGCTCGACCCTGCTGGTCCGCCAGTTCGTCGGCACCCTGCCCACCGTGACGGTCACCGACACCCGCAACCCGGACGAGGTGCCCGAGGGCGCCGCCTGGGCGGTACTGGGCAGCGCGACCGATTTTGTCGGTGCGGCTGGTCAAGCACCGATCAGCGCCGGCCACCTGGGCTGGAAGCCGCGCCTGCTCGACGGTGGCGACACCGGCCTGGTCACCGAAGGTGATGAGGTCGTGACCGTCCTCGACGAGGAGACCCAGCCCGGCAACAACGTCGGTCTGGTCGACCAGGAGTTGCTGGTGTCGACCTTCGACTCCGGAGCCGTAGCCGGTGACGCGTACTCGGTCAACGCCGACCTGTACCTGCGCACTCCGGCGGATGTCGCCGCCGGCGAGTACGCCTCAACGCTCACCCTCTCACTGTTCGAGTAGTGGCTGGGCGGGGCCCGCGCGGGCCCCGCCCAGCTCCACCGAAGGGGCTGCTCCGGATGACCACCCCGCTACGCCGGGCGCTGACGGTACTCGTCGTCGCGACCCTTGCCGCCCCGGTCACCCCGGCCGTCGCGGCGGAACCGGGCACCACCGTCACCTGGACGGTCCAGCCGGCCGATCCGAGCGGGCCGGACGGCCGTCGGTGGATCGAACTCACCCTCGATCCGGGGCAGGTGGTGACCGAGCACCTGGCAGTACGGAACTTCAGCTCCGCGGCCGTCGTCTTCTCCCTGACGTCCGCCGACGGCTACCTCACGGACAAGGGGCGCTTCAACATGCTTCCGTCCGGCCAGGCTTCGGTGGCCGGCGGCACGTGGATCGACGTACAGCAGGCGGTGACGGTCGGGCCGAACGAGACGAAGGTGGTGCCGTTCACGATCACCGTGCCGCAGGACGCCACGCCCGGGGACCACCCGGCCGGCATCGCCGCGTCGGTCATCAGTACCGGCGGCACGGTCAACGTCGAGAGCCGGGTCGGGTTCCGGGTCATGATGCGGGCCAGCGGCACGGTCCGGGCAACCGTGGCGGTCAAGGACCTCACCGCCAGGTACACACCGTCGTGGAATCCCTTTCGGGGCGGCACGATCCGGGTCCGATACCTCCTGTCGAACGACGGCAACGTCCGGACGAGCGGCACGAGCCGCCTGGCGGTGACCGAGCTGTTCGGCCTGACCGGCCAGCACTCGACCGCCGACGTCGAGGAGATGCTCCCGGGCGGCAGCCGGCTGGTCGAGTCTCGCCTCCACCCTGTCTGGGCACTCGGGCAGCTACGGACGACCATTGCCATGACCCCCGAACCTCTCGGCAGCGACCAGTCCGGCGCCGAGATCCACCAGACCCGGGCCACCGTGACGACCTGGGCCTTGCCCTGGTCGCAACTCGCGCTGCTGCTACTGCTGGGCGTACTCGTCATCGGGTTCCGAACCTCGGCTCGACGCCGCCGTCGCCGGTTGACCCAACTGCTCGCCCGTGCCCGGGAAGAAGGCCGGGCGGAGAGCCGGGCGCGTTCGTAGCCGGCGCCTCCGCCCGGCGCCGGCCCGGTAACCCGGCCGGGGAGACGGATTGACATGAGTCGTTTGACGTATGACGATGTGAGCGCTAACTTTTCAGCCGCGCGTCAGGTGGCTGCCGGGAGCCCTGACGCACCGCCGCGATTCGCGCGGACTCGCCGCATCGCCGGCTCATGGCAGGGCCGGACGTCCGGGGGTGGCGGCCGCGCGGATGCCGCGGATCACCTCACGTGCCGACGCCACCACCGGACGCCGGCACCACCCCCCTGGGCGCACGCGTCCGTCCTGCTCGCGTGTAACCCCGACCGAAGGAGCGGATATGAAGGCCACCGGTGAGGCTCGTCCCGCCTCTCCACAGAGACGTCGCTGGCGGTCTGGGCTGGCCGTCGCGGCGGCGGCGGTCGTCGCGGCCGGGACGCTCGTCGCGGTGAACGCCGCGCCCGCGTCGGCGGCGACAGTGGACACCAACGCCTGGTACGTCCTGGTGAACCGGAACAGCGGCAAGGCACTGGACCTTTACGCCTCGGCCACCAACGACGGCGCGCGGATCAGCCAGTGGACGCGGAACAACGGCGCGAACCAGCAGTGGCAGTTCGTGGACTCGGGCGGCGGCTACTACCGGCTGAAGTCCCGGCACTCCGGCAAGGTCCTCGACGTGCACAACTGGTCGACCGCCGACGGCGGTGCGATCGTGCAGTGGTCCGACCTCAACGCGACGAACCAACAGTTCCGGCTGGCCGACTCCGACGGGGGGCACGTGCGGTTGATCAGCCGGCACAGCGGCAAGGTCGTCGAGGTGCAGGGCGCATCCTCGGCGGACGGCGGGAACGTCGTGCAGTACTCCGACTGGAACGGCGCGAACCAGCAGTGGCAGCTCGCCCGCGTCGACGGCGGCGAGCCACCGCCGGGTGGCACCGGCTGTGGCAAGGCCCCGACGCTGTCCAGCGGCACGTACACGATCCAGAGCAACGGCAAGAGCCGGTCCTTCATCCTGCGGATGCCGGCAAACTACAACAACAGCAACCCCTACCGGCTGATCTTCGCATTCCACTGGCGGGGCGGCACCATGCAGGACATCTCCTCGGGCGGCACCAGTGGGGCCGCCTGGTCCTACTACGGCCAGCAGGAGCAGTCGAACAACAGCGCGATCCTGGTCGCGCCGCAGGGGCTCGGCAACGGTTGGGGCAATGCCGGCGGCGAGGACGTGACATTCGTCGACGACATGATCCAGCGGATCGAGAGTGACCTCTGCGTCAACCCGAGGCAGCGCTTCGCGCTCGGCTTCAGCTGGGGCGGCGGCATGAGCTACGCGCTCGCCTGCGCCCGGGCGAACGTGTTCCGGGCCGTCGCGGTCATCGCTGGAGCGCAGATCAGCGGGTGTAGCGGCGGTACCCAGCCGATCGCGTACTTCGGGCTGCACGGCATCTCGGACAACGTCCTCAACATCTCCCAGGGGCGGTCGCTGCGGGACACGTTCGTCCGGAACAACGGTTGCACCGCCCAGAGCCCGCCGGAGCCGGGGGCGGGCAGCCGGACGCACGTCACCACCACCTACTCGGGATGCCGGTCCGGCTACCCCGTGCAGTGGGCCGCGTTCGACAACGGCCACATGCCCGGTCCGGTGGACGGGAGCTACGCCGAGAGCGGCGTCACCACCTGGACCAAGGGTGAGATCTGGCGGTTCTTCGCGCAGTTCTCCTGAACAGCTCGGCAGACCTGACGGGCGGGCTCGCGAGCAGGGGTGCCGGCACCCGCTGCGGACCGGGAGCCCGTCCGTTCGGCGATATGTCACCGCTGGAGACGGCTCGGCTTGCCCGGTCCGCTGCGGCGGACGAGCCAGGCCTCGGTGATGTGGGTGAACATCGCCTCGGCGGCGCCGTCCGGGTCGTGCGCGGCGATGCGTTCGTAGATGCGCCGGTGCCCGCGGTTGGACGCTACGCACAGCGAACGTTCGGTCCGGCCCATGTACCGGGAGGTGTTGACGACCTGACTCTCCAGCGCGCGTACGACACCACGGGCGATGCGGTTGCCGGACGCCTGCATGATCGTGTCGTGGAAGGCGCGATCATGTTCGTGGTAGGTGACGTGGTCGTCGACGAGTTCGTCCATCCGCTTCACCTGACCGCGTAACCGCTCGATGGTCTCCTGGTCCGCCAGTCGGGCGGCGACGTTCGCCATGTCGGACTCGAGCACCCGCCGGGTGACGACGAGGTCGTCGAGGATGGCGAGGCTGTCGTCCTCGGCGATGGTGGCCGCGAGGACGAGTTCGTCGAGCATGTCCCACGACGACGGCGGGGTGACCATGGTGCCGGCGCCCTGGCGGACCTGTACCAGCCCCTTCTCCTGAAGGATCTTCACCGCTTCCCGGACGACGGTCCGGCTCACGGAGAAGGTCTCGCAGAGCACCGGCTCGGGCGGGAGCGACGTCCCGGACGGGTGCGTCCCGCGGACGATCCGCTCCACCAGCTCGGCGGTGACGGCCCGGGCGAGGTTGGTCGGTCGTCGCGTCCAGGCCGGGGGCGCTGCAGCATTCAAGGCGGTCTCCTGCGATCGCGTCATGTCCCCTCCGGGTGGCTCGCCGCGCTGTTAGCCCGGTGTCCGTGGTCAGTGTACGGCCGACCGTTGACGGGCAGACATCATACGAGTTACGTTTCCGCGTAATGATGACGCCTGACGGTCGGTTCGCCGGCCACCCCTCATTCAAAGGGTGACAACGATGAAACAGCGAGCAATGTGGCCGGCCGTCCTCGTTGTGGGACTGGCGCTGGCCGGCTGTGGAAGTGCCACAGGGTCGGACTCGTCGCAGGGCGGGTCGGAGGGCAAGCTGGTGGTGTGGGACTGGAAGTCTGGCGAGGCTTCCGCCGCACCCTACATCGAGAAGGCGAAGGCGGACTTCGCGAAGAAGCATCCGGACGTGACGGTCGAGTTCGTCGCGCAGCCCTTCGACCAGTACTACACGCTGCTCGGTGCGGCGATCCAGTCCGGCAAGGGCCCGGACGTCATCCTGTTCAACGGAGGCGGTCAGATCCGTGACCGGGTGGACGCGCTGGTGCCGCTGGACGAGTACGTGGCCGAGGACAAGCAGCGGCTGGCCGGCTGGGACGCGTTCACCAAGGACGGCAAGATCTACGCCGGCCCGGTGACGTTGCAGGGGCACCCCATCTACTACAACAAGGCGCTCTACCAGAAGGCCGGGCTCGATCCGGCGAGTCCGGCCACCACCTGGAGCGAGTTCGTCGCCGACTGCGCCGCCATCGCCAAGGCCGGCGCCAAGTGCTTCGCCCTCGGCAACAAGGAGGGTGCCGGTATCCAGTTCTGGCTCTCGGGCCTGGCGTCGGGCATCCTCACCGCACCGGAGTACGACAACTGGGTCGCCGGGAAGCGCGACTGGACCTCGCCCAACGTCAAGCGGGTCTTCCAGCTCTGGAAGGAGGCCGGCGACGCGGGTCTGAACAACGACGGGGCCAACTCGACCGCGATGTTCAACGACTCCTTCGCGCTCTTCCAGTCCGGCAAGGCCGCCCACGTCATCGGGCTGATGTCGGACGTGGGGCACTGGAAGGACTTCAACGAGTTCCTGACGGCCGACAAGCTCGGCGTCATGGACGCCCCGGTCGTCACCGCCGGGACCACCCCGAGCCTGCCCTACGACGGCGGTATCGGCTACGGGGTCGCCAAGTGGACGAAGGACCCGAAGGTGGCCGCCGACCTGGTGCGGGCACTGACCTCGACCGACGCGCTGAATGCCTTCTACACCGGCGCCGGTGCGATCGCCGCCGACACCACGATCGACGTGTCGCAGGGCGGCCCGGCCGTTGCCACGATCGTCTCCGAGATCAAGGGCGGCAAGCCCGCCCTGCACGTGGCGCTCTCCTCGAAGACCCTGGACCTGATGGGTCGGCTCTCCCAGCAACTCCTCAGCGGCTCGATCACCGTCGACGAGGTGGTGAAGCAGCTGGCCGCTTCCGACCAGGCGGGCTGAACCCGTGCCGATCGGAAATGTATCGCCGTCGGTCCGTCCGGCCCAGGCCGGACGGACCGACGGGGCGGCGGCCGGGTCCGCCACCCGGCGCGGCAGCGCTCGTACCCGGCGTGCCGGTGGCTTGCGGTCCGAACGCTTGGCTCCGTACGTCCTGGTGGCCCCGGCCGTCCTGATCATCGTGGTGCTGCGGCTCTACCCGCTGCTGCTCGGGGTCAACTTCTCCTTCACCGGCGACGGTGAGCGGAACGGGGTGGCGGTCGGTCTCGACAACTACCTGGAACTGCTCCGGGATCCGCTGTTCCGGACCGCGCTGGGCAACGTGGGACTGCTGGTGCTGCTGCTTCCGGTGGCGGTGGCGATCCCCGGGCTGCTCGCGACGTTCATCTACCTCCGGGTACCCGGTCACCGGCTCTACCGCGGTGTCTACTTCTTTCCCGCAGTGCTCTCCCCGGTCATCGTCGGCGCGATCTTCAACCTCCTGCTCGCCTTCGACGGCCCGGTCAACGCCGTTCTCGGGTCGGTCGGCGTCGGTCCCGTGGACTGGCTCGGCAACCCGGACGTCGCGATGTTCATGGTGGTCGGCGTGCATGTCTGGGCGACCTTCGGCATGGGCCTGGTGGTGTTCCTCGCCGGCTTCGCCACCCTGGACTCCGCGCTCCTGGACGCGGCCCGGGTGGACGGGGCGTCGCTACCCAAGGTCATCTGGCACGTGATCGTCCCGGGCCTGTCCCGCACCATCCAGTTCGTCTTCGTGACCACGATGATCGGGATGCTGACCTCCATGTTCGGCCTGCTCTACGTCATGACCAGCGGTGGCCCGGAGGGGTCGACATACCTGCCGGAGTACTACATCTGGATCCAGCAGGGACAGATGAACCGGCCGGCCCTCGCGTCGGCCGCGTCGACGGTCCTCTTCGTGATCATGCTCGTCGTGGGGCTGCTGCAGGTCAAGCTGCTCAAGCGGGCGGGAAGGGAGGACTGATGTCCCGCATCCGTCTGGGTCGGTGGCTGGTCGCCGTCCCGATGGCGCTGCTCGCGCTGGCGACGGTCTACCCCCTGCTGTTCACCGCCAACGTCGCGATGAAGACCCGGCGTGACTACATCCTCGACCGGTTCTCCCCGACCGACGCCCTGCGCTGGGAGAACATCAGTACGGCGTGGAACAGCGTCGGCATGGGCCGGTACTTCGTCAACTCGCTGATCGTGGTGACGCTGTCGGTGGTCCTGCTGCTGCTGTTCGGCTCGATGGCCGGCTTCGCCCTGAGCCAGTTGCGGTTCCGCGGTTCGACGGCGCTGTTCCTGGGCTGCCTCGCGGGACTCTTCGTGCCGTTCCAGGTGATCATGGTGCCGCTCGCCCGGATCATGGCAGACAGCGGCCTGATCGACACGTACCCCGGGCTGGTCCTCGTTTACGTGGCCCAGTTCCTGCCCTTCACCGTCTTCCTGATGACGAGCTACTACAAGAGCATCCCGCCGGAGATCGTCGACGCGGCCAGGATCGACGGCAACAGCGTGTACGGCGTGTACCGGCGGATCATGCTGCCCCTGGGCACCCCGGCGCTGCTGTCGGTCGGCATCCTCGACGCCCTGTTCTGCTGGAACGACGTCCTCATGTCGCTGGTGATGATGCCCTCGGCCGACCACCGGACCCTCATGGTCGGCGTGACCTCGTTGCGGGGGCAGTACTCCGACGACATCCCCACCTTCGCCTCCGGGGTCCTGATCGCCGCTGTTCCCGTCCTGGTGGTCTACCTGTTCCTCCAGCGCCAGATCGCCGACGGCGTCGCCGCCGGTTCCACGAAGGGCTGACATGCGGATCACCGGATATCGGACACTCACCACTGTTCAGGAATGGGGGCGGCCCGTCGGCGACGCCAACGGCGTCTTCGCCGACGGGGTGGTCCCGGTGTCGATCGTCATCGTCGAGACCGACGAGGGCATCTCGGGGGTCGGCCTCGGGCCGCACGTGGAGATCGAGCGGATCTTCGCGGCCATCGACGGCGAAGACCCGCGCGCCGTGACGACCCTCTACGACCGCATGCTGCGGCACACCTTCAAGGCGGGCCACGCGGGCCCGGTGTTCGGCACCATCGGCGCGCTCGACACCGCCCTGTGGGACATCAAGGCACAGGCGGCCGGCGAGCCACTGTGGCGGCTGTTGGGCGGACGTGACCGGCGGGTCCCCGCCTACGCATCCGGCCTGGACATCGGGCTGACCGACGACGAACTCGTCTCGACCTACGAGGTCTACGCCCGGTACGGCCTGCGGGCCGCCAAGGTCAAGGGCGGCCTCGACATCGAGCGCGACCGGCACCGCCTCTGCCTGGTGGGGGAGGTGCTGACCGAGGCCGGGCATGGCCTGCGGCCGGGTCTGATGCTCGACGTGAACGAGGCCTGGACCCGCAAGCAGGCCGTCCGGCACGTCTGCGAGCTCGAACGCACCCTCGACCTCATCTGGATCGAGGAGCCGGTCCGGCGCTGGGACGCCGAGGGTCACGCCGCGGTCGGCCGGGGCATCCGTGCGTCGGTCGCCACCGGGGAGAACCTCACCGGGCTCGAGCAGTACCGCCCGCTGATCGCCGCCGGTGCGGTCGACATCGTGCAGATGGCTGCCGTCTGGGGGGTCACCCATTTCCTGCGGGCGTCCGCCCTGGCACACGCCCACGACCTGCCGGTCAGCCCGATCGGTAACAGCCCGGTCGGGCTGCTGCACGCCGCGACCTCGGTGCCGAACCACCTGACCAGCGAGTTGCAGGACCTAACGCCACCGGTCGGCGTCTCCATCGACCTGCACGTCGAGGACGGTGCCTTCGTGCTCGGTGACTCGCCCGGCCTGGGCGTCCGGGTCGACGAGGACCGGATCCGAGCTACCACCCGGCGCCCGGAGGCGCCGATGTCCGAGGGCCCGCACGTCCGGCCGGAGCGGGCCGGACGGCGACTGCTGGCCGGGGTCGACGGCATCGCCCCCGCACCGGAGTTCGCCGGCGCGCCGCTGCACCGCCACAACGACGTGTCGCCCACCGCACGCCACTGACTAGCACCGGGTCCGCGTACCGAAGGACATCCGCGTGCTCAATCGCCCGTACCACCCATCACCAGCGTCAGCGTGAGCTGAGCCAGCAAGGGGAGGTCCTGGGTGCACCGCCACGGCGGCGCATCCACGAGCAATGCGCGGTCGGGACGACCGACGTACCGGCCGCCGAGACGGAGGATCGATGAAGGCAGTGGTCTACCGGGGAGCCCGCCAACTCGGGATCGAGGAACGCGACCCGGAACCGCCGGGTCGTGGTCAGGTGCGGATCGCGGTGGCCTACACCGGGATCTGCGGTACCGACCTGCACATCTACCACGGGGACATGGATGCCCGGATCGGCGCCTCGGCGATCATCGGACACGAGATGTCCGGGCGGATCGCGGCCGTCGGAGCGGAGACCACCGGCTGGTCCGTCGGCCAGGCCGTCACCGTGATGCCTACCCGGTCGTGCGGGGAGTGCGTCGCCTGCCGGCGCGGCAATTCCCATATCTGCCACGCCATGAACTTCCTCGGCATCGACTCGCCGGGCGCCATGCAGTCGTCCTGGAACGTCCCGGCGGACCTGGTCCTGCCGCTGCCCGAGGAACTGCCGCTCGACCACGCGGCGCTCGTCGAACCGGTCGCGGTCGCGGTGCACGACGTCCGGCGGGGAAACGTGACCGCCGACGACCAGGTGGTCGTGATCGGCGGCGGGCCGGTCGGGGTACTGATCGCCACCGTTGCGCGGGGCTGCGGCGCGCGGGTGTTGCTCGTCGAGCCGGATCCGTTCCGGCGTGCCGCCGCGGGCGGGATGGGGATCGAGGCCGTCGACCCGGGGACGACCGACGTCGTGGCGCTGGTAAACGACCGCACCGACGGCGCGGGCGCCGACATCGCCTTCGAGGTCTCCGGCTCCGCGGCCGGCGTCGCTACGGCGGTGGACGTGCTGACCACCCGCGGCCGGCTGGTGATGGTGGCGATCCACCCCCGGCCCCGGGAGGTCAACCTGCACCGGTTCTTCTGGCGCGAGCTGGAGCTGCTCGGCGCCCGCCTGTACCAACGGGGCGACATGGCGGAGGCGATCCGGTTGGTCGCGTCCGGCGCGATTCCGGCGGAACGGCTCATCTCCCGGGTCGAGCCCGTCGAAGCCGTGAACGCCGCGTTCACGGCCCTGGAGGGCGGCGGCGTGCTGAAGGTGCTGCTTGACTGGCGGGAGGACAACCGGTGACCACCTTGTTCGACCTGTCCGGCCGGACTGCCGTCGTGACCGGCGCCCGGCGCGGCATCGGCCTGGCCATGGCCGAGGCGCTGGCCCTGGCCGGCGCCGACGTCGTCGGCGTCTCCGCCCAACTGGAACCGGACGGCAGCGAGGTGGAACGCCGGGTACGGGCGGCCGGCCGCCGGTTCACCGCACTGCGGGCCGATCTCGCCGACCGGGCGGCGGTGCACCGGTTGGCCCGGGACCTCACCGCGCTCGGGCCGATCGACATCCTGGTGAACAACGGCGGCACGATCGCCCGTACCCCGGCCGCGGATCACCCGGACGAGATGTGGGACCACGTCATCGAGGTGAACCTGACGAGCCAGTTCGTGCTGAGCCGGGAGATCGGCCGGACGATGGTCGAGCGCGGTCGAGGGAAGGTCATCTTCACCGCGTCGCTGCTGAGTTTCCAGGGTGGCATCACCGTTCCCGGCTACGCCGCGTCGAAGTCGGGCGTGGCCGGGCTGACCAAGGCGCTGGCGAACGAGTGGGCGCCCCGTGGGGTGAACGTCAACGCCATCGCACCCGGTTACATCGCCACCGACAACACCCGGGCGCTCCGCGACGACCCCGACCGTGACCGGGCCATTCTCGCCCGGATTCCGGCGGGCCGCTGGGGTCGCGCCGACGACCTCGGCGGCGCCACCGTGTTCCTGGCGTCGGCGGCGTCGGACTACGTCAACGGGATCGTGTTGCCCGTCGACGGCGGCTGGCTGGGCCGATGACGGGCGGTCAGGTGCCGGGACACCCCGGCATCATCGACGCGCACCACCACCTCTGGGTCCGGGCCCGGCATCCGCAGCCGTGGATCGACCCGGTGGCCATGGCGGCCATCGACGCCGACTTCGAACCTGTCGACCTCGCCCCGCTGGCCGAGAGCGCCGGGGTCACCGGGACGGTCGTGGTGCAGTCCATCGCGTCGGAGGCGGAGACGGAGGACCTGCTGGATCTCGCGGCCGACAGCACACTCGTCCGGGGGGTCGTCGGTTGGGTGGACCTGACCGCGGACGACGCCGCCGACCGCATCGACCGGCTGCGGGCGGGACGGGGCGGGGACCGGCTCGTCGGCATCCGCCACCTCGTCCAGGGGGAAACCGACCCGGCGTACCTGGACCGTCCGGACGTGCGCCGGGGGATCGCGGCGGTGGCCGCCGCCGGCCTGGCGTTCGATCTGCTGGTCCGCCGGCACCAGCTACCCATGGCCGCGCGTCTGGCGCACGACCTGCCCGAGGTGCGGTTCGTCCTCGACCACCTGGGCAAGCCCACACTTGGCGGGCCGGAACTGGCGGACTGGGCCCGGGACCTGCGGACACTGGCCGCCGCGCCGAACACGACGGCGAAGCTCTCCGGCCTGGTGACCGAGGTACGACGGTCGCCTTGGACGCCGGAGGATCTTCGACCGGCCGTGGACGCCGCTCTCGACGCGTTCGGGCCGGACCGGCTGATGTTCGGCTCGGACTGGCCGGTGTGCCTGCTCGCCACCTCGTACCGGCGGTGGGTCGAGGTACTGGCGGAGTTGCTGGGCGACCTCGGCGCAGCCGACCGGGCGCTGATCTGGGAGCAGACGGCGCGGCGGGTCTACCGGCTGGGGGCGTCGTGAGGACGCTCGCACTGCCGCGCCGCCCGGGGGTACGGCTGACCGAGTTGGGTTTCGGCGCTTCCCAGGGCGGCAACCTGTACCGGGCGACCACGGACGAGGAGTTCGCCACAGCGGTCGACACCGCGTGGGACGCGGGAGTCCGGTACTACGACACCGCGCCGCACTACGGACTCGGGCTGTCCGAGCGACGGCTCGGTGCCGCGCTGCGGCACAGACCGCGCGACGAGTACGTGGTGTCGACGAAGGTGGGCCGCCTGCTCGTACCCACGCCGGAGGACGCGCACCGGCGTGACCCCGAGGGGTTCGACGTCGCCGCGAGCCACCGACGGGTGTGGGACTTCAGTCGTGACGGTGTCCACCGGTCAATCGAGGCGAGCCTGGACCGTACCGGCCTGGGCCGGATCGACGTCGTCTACCTCCATGACCCCGACGAGCACTGGGAGCAGGCCGCGACCGAGGCCGTACCCGCCCTGGTCGAGCTGCGCGATCAGGGCGTCGTACGCGCCATCGGGGCCGGAATGAACCAGTCGGCGATGTTGGCCCGGTTCGTGCGGGAGACCGACATCGACGTGGTGATGTGCGCAGGGCGGTACACGCTGCTGGAGCAGGGCGCGGCCGATGACCTGCTGCCCGCCGCCGCGAACGGTGGGGTGGGCGTGGTGATCGCGGGCGTCTACAACTCAGGGCTGCTGTCCCGGGACCGGCCACCGGTCGACGCGCGCTATGACTACCGGCAGGCCCCGCCGGAGGTGGTCGGGCGGGCCCGGCGGATCGCCGAGGTCTGCGAGACGTACGGCGTCACCCTGCCGCAGGCGGCGCTTGCCTTCGTCCGCCGGCATCCGGCCGTGGTCTCGACGGTGGTCGGTGTGCGCAACGGACCTCAGGTGACCGAGGCCGCGCGACGGTCGGAGGCCACCGTGCCGGACGAACTCTGGGACGCGTTGGCAGCAGCCGGCCTGCTCGCCGCGCCGCCGCCCGGGTAGGGCGGGGCCGGCCCGTCCCGTCGACGCCGACGTCCCGGTCGGGACCGGCTCCGTTTTATCGGATGCCGGTCCCGACCGGACCGTCACTGCTCACCGCGGCAGCCGCGGTCCCGTCACGCCGGGGTGAACCGCCACTGCTGGTTGGTGCTGCCGAGGCAGTTCCACTGCAACAGCCGGGCTCCGTCGCTGGTGGCGGCGCCGTTGACGTCCACGCAGTGCCCGCTGGGCACGCTCTTCACCGTGTACACCCCGGAGGTCCCGGTTGGCGTGGCGGTGAACTTCTGCTGGTTGCCGTTGTTGCAGGTGGCCTGCTGGAGGAAGGCTCCCGGCGCGGTGGAGCCGCCGGTCACCTCGACGCACTTGCCGCTGTGCACCGCCTTCAGGTAGACCGCACCACCACCGGCGTCGACGGCCTGCCACTTCTGGTTGTTGCCGCCGGTGGCCGCCCACTGGTGGATCTGGGCACCGTCGGCGGTGGAGACGCCGCTGACGTCCATCAGCTTGCCGCTGTGCTGCGCGGTGAGCGTCCAGGTCCGGCCCGCTATGCCAGTGGTGTCGGCGACGCCGACGCCGGGGCCGCCGAAGGTGAACGAGTCGAGGTCGAACCAGTTGTTCGTGCTGCCCTTGAACACCATGTACAGCGTATGGGTTCCGGCGAGGGCGGCCACGTTCACCGCCGGCGTGGACTGGTAGTTGTCCCAGCCGCCGGTGCTGGGCACCGGTGTCGTGGCCAGCAGCGTGCCGGTCGGTGAGTCGGCGCGCAGCTCGATGGAGCCGCCGCCGGACGGCGACGACAGCCGGTAGCTGACGTTCGTGATGCCCGACAGGCTCATCGGGTTGAACGCCACCCAGTCGTTGTTGGAGATGTCGCCGACCCGCTTGGCGCTCTCCGCGCCGGCCTGGTCGACGACCCGGGTGCCGGACTGGCTGGTGTAGTACTCGGCCTGCTTGTGCTTGGGCTGCAGGGTCACCTTGGCGTAGCCGGTGAGCGGCGCCGCGCCACCGGTGCCGCCGTTGTCGGTGTACCGGGCGTTGAGGACGTAGTACAGATTTGCGCCGTCGGGATGGCCGCCCAGCAGTTCGGTGGCGATGGTGCCCGAGCAGCCCGGGTAGTCGGTGGTCTCGTGCTCGTGGTCGTCGTGGCCGAGGGCCGGTTTGACGAACACCTTGGTGCAGTCGATGGTCCCGCCGTCCGGATCCGAGACGGTGACCGTGTACGAGACGCGGTCGCCGAAGTTGAGCATGCCACCGTTGGTCGGGACGGTGATGGTGACCACCGGTGCGGAGTTGCCGACGGTGATCTGCACGTTGGCGAAGGCGGTCTTGCCGGTGTTGTCGGTGACCTTCAGCTGTGCGGTGTAGTTGCCGTTGGTGGTGTAAGTGTGTGACGGGTTGGCCGCCGTGGAGGTGGCGCCGTCGCCGAAGGTCCACTGGTAGCTGAGGGTGTTGCCCGGGTCGGGGTCGGTCGTGCCGGCGCTGCTGAACTGCACGGTCAGCGGCGCGTTTCCACTGGTGGGCGTGCCGGTGGCCTTGACGACCGGTGACCGCCCGCCCTGGATGTAGTCGATGCGGTAGAGCCCGGAGTCGTTGTTGCCGCCGCCGAAGTTGGAGCCCCACTCCAGCAGGTAGAGCGAGCCGTCCGGGCCGAACTCCATGTCCATCGGCTTGATGAAGTTGCCGGCGGGCAGGAACGGGTTGGTTCGGGTGACGGCCGTCGCGGAGTCGAAGTGGACTTCCTTGATGTAGTTACGGGTCCACTCGTAGAAGAAGTGCACGCCGTCGTAGTAGGGCGGGAACTTCGTCGCGGACGGGTTCGCCGCGTCGTAGCGGTAGACCGGTCCACCCATCGGGCCCGAGCCGCCGGAGCCGAGCTCCGGGAACGTCGGTGAAGTGCCGTAGCCGTACCACATGTTCGGGGCGACGATCGGCTTGAGGCTGGTCAGGCCGGTGTTGTTGGGCGAGTTGTTCACCGGCGCGGAGCAGTTGAACTTCGCGCCGACGACGCCGGTGTCCGGGTTGTACGGGGCGTAGGGCTGGTTGTCGCCGTGGCAGAACGGCCAGCCGTAGTTGCCAGCGGACTTGATCACGT
Source organism: Plantactinospora sp. ZYX-F-223 (assembly GCF_039649625.1). NCBI lineage: Bacteria > Bacillati > Actinomycetota > Actinomycetes > Micromonosporales > Micromonosporaceae > Plantactinospora > Plantactinospora sp. ZYX-F-223. The sequence goes on from NZ_JBDJAV010000023.1 coordinate 142,700, forward strand.
TGAGTTCGACGAGCCCTTCCGGGCCGCGGTTGGTGGTGGGGGGATTCCGGTCGGGCCCGTAGTCGGCCAGGTAGACCCAGCCGTTGGCCGGGTCGATCGAAAAGCGGAACGGGTTGCGGAAGCCCATCGCGTAGATCTCCGGCCGGGTCTGCGCCGTTCCCTGAGGATAGAGATTGCCCGCCGGGACGGTGTAGCCGCCGCTGGCCGAGGGCCGGATCCGCAGGAGCTTGCCTCGCAGGTCGTTGGTGTTGCCGGCGGTCCGGGCGGCGTCGAGGTTGGCCTTGCCGGACCGCCAGTCCAGCGGAGCGTAGCCCTGCCAGTTGGGGTCGAGGTTCGGCGGCGTGTCGTCGCCGGTACCGATGTAGAGGTTCCCGTCCGGGCCGAACTCGAGGTATCCGCCGGTGTGCCCGGGCTCCGGGAACGTACGGTCGCGGTACGCGGGGATGTCGATGATCCGGACCTCGCTGGAGAGGTTCAGCGTGTCGCCGGTGAGCGTGTAGCGGGAGACCCGGTTGACGTCGGTCGTGCTGCTCGCCGGCGAGTGGTACAGGTACACGTAACCGTTGCTGGCGAAGTTCGGGTCGAGCGCCATTCCGGTGAGGCCGTCCTCGCCGCCGGTGTAGACGCTGAGCGTGCCGGCGGTGACGGTGGTGTTGGTGGACGGCTTGAAGATCTTCAGTTGCCCGCCCCGCTGGACGTAGAGCACCCGTCCGTCGGGTGCCACCGCCAGCGCCATCGGGTCGACGGTGTTGTCGTCGAGGGCACGCTTCTCGAAGTTGCCCCAGACGGTGCCGCCGCAGTCGCCGGGCTCGTTGCCGGCGGCCCACTTGACGCCGCCGAGGACGTGGTTGCGGAAATTGGTCTCGCTGTAGGACTCGGCGGCGTGCCCCATCGCGGTGGCCCAGACCCGGCCGCCGCTGACGTTGCGGCACCAGGAGATCGGATGGTCCGGACCCATCGCCCGGGAGCCGGGGTTGTACGTGCGTTCGTCGGCGGTCACCAGGACATGGACGTCGCCGCGCGGGTTCTTGTCGAAGTTGTACCACTCCTCGCTGCGGTTCCAGCGGTCCGGGAGGCTGGCCGTCGAGGGGTGTTTCTTGTCGGCGACGATGGCGGTGCCGGGTAACACGCCGGGGGAGTGCTCCGGCATGTGGGCACCGGCGTTCACGGTCTGGTCCCACCACGGGTACTCGCCCTCGATGCCCATGTCCGTGGCGTTGTGCACGGCGACGATGCCCTTGCCGCCGGCGAGGAACCCCTCCACCGCCTGGCGCTGGGCCGCCGAGGTCCACACCATGCCCGAGGTCTGGAACATGATGAGGACGTCGAAGGTCGCGAGATTGGCCGGGGTGAAGACGTTCGAGTCCTCGCTGTGCACCAGTTCGAAGTTGTTCGCCGCCGCCTGCTGCTGGAACATCGAGATCCCGGCGGGGATCGAGTCGTGCCGGTAGCCGGTGGTCTTGGTGAACAGCAGGGCGCGGAAGGCGGGAGCCGCCGACGCCGGGGGAACGAGCGCGAGCGACAGTAACAGGCCGGCGAGCACTCCTATGATCAATGTGTTGCGACGCATGCCGTCTCCTAGTTCGGGCGGGCGAGGGTGTTGCGGCCACGGGCCCGGCGGCGCGTCAGGTTGTGCCTGGCCACGCGTAGGGGCACGGGTGTGCTGGTCGGTCGTCGTGCCGTCCGCCGCAACGGCAGTCAGCCCCGCAGGACATCACACAACGTGACGTAGGGAGTGTCCTCGTCCCGTGTCTGCAAGGTGTCGGGATGCGGGCTCTACATCAACGACCATCGATGTCTGCGCGTGCATCTCACGTCGTCCCGAGGTGGGGGCGGCCGTGTCTGGCCCCTCGGTCCGGCGCCGCTGCCGATCGAGTGGCGGGCCCGGCAGTCGCCTCAGGTCGAGGATTGCGGAGCCGCATCCAAACATCTATCTTCATACGTGTGATGTTTCGCTCGTGTCAAGCGAATGTTTGCAACGCACGAACGTAAGCCCCCCACGCCGCGCCCGAAAGTTCGTCTTCGCCCGAGCAAACGACTCGACGCGCGGTGAACGAATACGTCGTTGACTACTATCTGTAAGGGCCTTTTCCGATGTCAGATCCACGACCGGCGCCGCTGCTCGCCCTGCGCGGCATCGGTAAGTCCTTCCTCGGGGTACGCGTCCTCGACCGTGTCGACCTCGACGTCCTGCCGGGCGAGGTGCACGCCGTCGTCGGCGAGAACGGCGCCGGGAAGTCCACCCTCATGAAGATCGTCTCGGGCGGCTACGTCCCGGACGAGGGCAGCATCGAGTTCGCCGGTGAGCCACGCGCGTTCCGCGGTCCGCGCGACGCGCAGCGGGCCGGCATCGGCATCATCCACCAGGAGTTCAACCTGCTGCCGGAGCGCACCGTCGCGGAGAACGTGTACCTGGGCCATGAGCCGGTACGCCGCGGGCTCGTAGACCGGCGGGAGATGCTGCGCCGCACCGGGCAACTGCTCACCTCGATCGGGGAGACCGCGCTGCCGCCCGACGCCCGGGTGGGACGTCTCGGCGTCGCGCAGCAACAGGTCGTCGAGATCGCCAAGGCGCTCGCTCTCGACGCGCGGCTGCTCATCATGGACGAGCCCACCGCGGCGCTGGCCGACCACGAGGTCGAGCTGCTGTACGGGCTGGTACGCCGGCTCCAGGAGCGGGGCATCGGCCTGCTGTACGTCTCGCACCGGCTCGCCGAGGTCTTCGACCTGTCCGGTCGGATCACGGTCCTGAAGGACGGCCGCCGGGTGACCACCGTGCGGACCGCGGACACCACCGCCGACGAGCTGGTGCGGCACATGGTCGGCCGGGAACTGTCCAGCTACTACCCGGACCGGGCCGGTCCCGAGGACCGGGGTCCGGTCCGGCTCACCGTCCGGGCCGGCGGAAACGGCAAGCTGCGCGGCGTGGACCTGGAACTGCGCGCGGGTGAGGTGCTCGGCGTCGGCGGCCTCCAGGGCGCCGGGCGGTCGGCGCTGGCCCGTGCGCTCTTCGGGGTGGCCCCGTTCACGACCGGCGAGGTCACGCTCGACGGCACACCGGTCCGACTGCGCTCGCCGCGCGCCGCGATGCGGGCCGGCATCGCCTACGTCACCGAGGACCGCAAGGGCGAGGGCATCGTCGCCCGGCAGTCCGTACTCGACAACGCACTACTGGCCAGCCGGGCGGTCTTCGCGGCCCGGGCGGGCCGCGCCGCCCGGACCGTGCGGGTCCGCGAGCTGCTCGCCGCGGTGGAGGTCCGGGCCGTCGACGACGACCAGGAGATCCGCTTCCTCTCCGGCGGCAACCAGCAGAAGGTCGTGCTGGCCCGGTGGCTCGCGCTCAACCCGCGGATCCTGCTCTTCGACGAGCCGACCCGGGGCATCGACGTCGGGGCGAAGGTGGCCATCCACGATCTCGTCCGCCGCCTCGCCCGCGACGGGGCGGCGGTTCTGATGATCTCGTCCGACCTGCCGGAGCTGCTGGGGATGAGTGACCGGATCGTGGTGCTGCGCGACGGCCGCGTCGCGGGCGAGTTGCCCGCCGGCGCGACCGAGGAGGACGTCCTCGCCCTGGCGGTCGGGACCGTGCGGGAGGCGGCCGCGTGAGCGTGAGGAGTGAGCCGGGTTTGCGAGCCCCGCAGTCGCGAACAGAGGCGGCCCAGTGAGCGTGAGGAGTGAGCCGGGTTTGCGAGCCCCGCAGTCGCGAGCAGAGGCGGCCCAGTGAGCGGCCTTCCGCTCCTGCCAGCCCGGCGGCCCGTACCGGGTGTGTTCGTGGCACTGACCCTCGTCCTCGCGATCGGCTGGCTGGTCGTGATGATCGACGGCGGCCAGCTGTTCAACCAGTCGACGACGGTGAGCCTGCTGCACGTTGCCGCCGGGCTCGGGCTCGTCGCCGTGGGCCAGACCCTGGTTATCCTCGGCGGCTCGCTCGACCTGTCCGTGGCGTACGTGATCAGCCTCAGTACCCTGGTCGCGGCCGAGACGATGGATGGCCGCAGCGGCGCGCTGCTGCCGGGGGTCGGCCTGGCGCTCACCGTCAGCGCCGGCATCGGGCTGCTCAACGGGCTGCTCGTCACCAAACTACGGATCAACCCGTTCATCGCGACCCTCGGCGTCGGGCTGCTGCTCAAGGGGTACCTCGACAACGGTTACGACGGCCCTGCCGGCACCACCGCCCCCGCCCTCGTGCAGTCCCTCGGATACCAGCGCGTCGGTCCGGTACCGCTCTCCTTCCTGCTGCTGGTCGCCGTCACCGGGGCGGCCTGGTTTGCGCTCTCGCGGACCCGGTTCGGCCACCACCTGGTCGCGGTCGGCGGTGACCCGGAGGTCGCCCGGCTCTCCGGCGTCCGCAACGACCGGATCCTCGTCACCGCCCACGTGCTCTGCGCGCTCTGCGCCGGGCTCGCCGGGATCTACCTCGCCAGCCGGCTCGGCTCGGGTGCGCCCCGGGTCGGCACCGAGGGTCTCTACGACCTGGAGTCGATCGCCGCGGTGGTGATCGGCGGCACCGCTCTGGCCGGCGGACGCGGCGGTGTCATCGGCACCGTCGGCGGGGTGCTGCTGCTCGCCAGCATCGACGCCATTTTCAACCAGCTCGAGGTGGACGCCTTCTTCAAGCAGGTGATCCGCGGTGCCGTCATCATCGCCGCGGTCGCCGTCTACGCCCGCCGGGCCCTGCGGAAGGCGGACTCCTAGCCATGCAGACCGTCCAACGCCCTCCGCTCCCGCTGCGGGTCCTGCGGTCCCGCGCCGGTGGCGTCCTGCCGATCCTCACGATCCTCGCGGTGCTGCTGGTGCTCGTCGCCGTCCGGCAGCCCGACTTCCTGGCCCCGCCGTCGCTGATGTCGTTCCTCGGCCGCTCGGCGCCGATCATCCTGCTCGCCGCCGGCCAGTACTTCGTGATCGTCTCCGGCGAGTTCGACCTCTCCGTCGGCTCCCTGGTCACCGCCCAGGTCGTCGTCGCCGCCCGGCTCATCGACAGCGACCCGTCCCGAACCTGGCCGGTGGTACTGGTGCTGCTCGGCGGTGGCGCGTTCGTCGGGCTGGTCAACGGTCTGGTCACGACGCGGCTGCGGGTGCCCTCGTTCATCACCACCCTCGGCATGTTCCTGATCCTCGTCGGCGCGGTGTACCTCTGGTCCGACGGCGCTCCGAAGGGCGGGCTCTCCGAGGAGTTCCGCCGGTTCGGCCGGCGCGCGTTCGAGGACGTACCGGTGCTCGGCCGTCTGCCGTACGCCCTGGTCGTCCTGCTGGTCCTCGCGGTGCTGGCCGTGCTGCTGATGCGTTCCGACTTCGGTCGCACCCTGGTCGCCGTCGGCGACAACCCGCGCACGGCCGAGCTGAGCGGGGTGCGGGTCTGGCGTACCCGGACCGCTGCCTTCGTCCTCAGCGGACTCGCGGCGGCGGTCGCGGCGATCCTCCTCGGCGGCTACAGCGGCGTCTCGTTCCAGGCCGGCGCCGGCCTGGAGTTCGGGGCGATCACCGCGGTCGTCCTCGGCGGCGTAGCGCTGGGTGGCGGTCGCGGTTCGGTGGTCGGCGCGATGCTCGGCGCGTTGACCCTCGAACTGCTCTTCGCCCTCATGAACTTCTACGGCGTCTCCGGCGCCCTCAGATCGACCGTCCAGGGCGCGATCATCCTGTGCGCCGTGGCGGTCTCGGCTTTGCGTTTCTCGTCCAGATAGGGGATTTCCAGTGAAACGTCATTTGGCGGCCGTGGTAGCGGTCACCCTGCTCTCGCTCGTCGGCTGCGCCACCGACGAGCCAGCCGCGACCCCGTCGGGCACCTCCACCGGCGCCACCGGGTCGGGCACGGGGGAGCAGTCGAAGTTCTTCGTGCAGGCCGACTACGACAACGAACTTGCACTGCTCGCCGCCACCCCGACCGGCCCGGCCGACAAGCCGTGGGAGCAGGCGCTCAACCCGACGATGGTGGACACCGCGAAGTTCAAGAAGCCCGGCCCGTACAAGATCTGCTTCTCCAATGCCGCACTGAACAACCCGTGGCGACAGGTCGGGTTCAAGACCATGCAGGCCGAGGTCGAGGCGCAGCGGGGCCGGATCAAGGAGTTCGTCCACGTCGACGCCGAGGGCAAGGACCAGAAGCAGATCGCGGACATCAACGACCTGCTCGGCAAGGGCTGCGACGCGCTCATCGTCTCGCCGAACACCACCGCCACGCTCACCCCGGCCGTCGAGGCGGCCTGCCGTGCCGGCCTGCCGGTCGTCGTCTTCGACCGTGGCGTCAACACGAAGTGCCCGGTGACGTTCATCAACCCCGTCGGCGGGTACGGGTTCGGCCACGTCGGCGCCGAGTTCGTCAGCCAGCAGATGAAGCCCGGCGGCAAGCTGCTCGCCCTGCGGATCCTGCCCGGGGTCGACGTGCTGGAGACCCGCTGGTCCGCCGCGAAGGTCGCCTTCGACAAGGCGAAGGTCGACGTCGTCGGCGTCGAGTTCACCGACGGTGACCCGGCCAAGACCAAGAAGATCGTCGACGACTACCTCCAGCGGCACGGCACGATCGACGGCGTCTGGATGGACGCCGGTGCGGTCGCGGTGGCGGCGGTCGAGGCATTCCAGGACGCGGGCAAGCCGGTGCCGCCGATCAACGGCGAGGACCAGCTCGACTTCCTGAAGATCTGGAAGGACAAGAACCTCACCGCGATCGCACCGACCTACCCGACCTACCAGTGGCGTACGCCCGTCATCGCCGCGCTGCGGATCCTCGACGGCCAACAGGTGTCCAGCCCGTGGAAACTGCCCCAGCCGACAGTCACCCGGGAGAACCTGGACCGCTATCTCGACCCGGACATGCCGCCGCTGCACTACGCCATGTGTGGCTGCACCGACCTGCCCGGTTATCCGCAGCGCTGGAAGTAGGCTCCGTTGCACGCCATCGGTGTCAATCCCTGGGTGTGGGCCTCGCCGGTCGACGACGAGGCGCTGGCCGAGCTGATTCCACGGATCGCCGCGTTTGGCTTCGACGCGGTCGAGCTGCCGATCGAGCAACCCGGCGACTGGGATCCGGTCCGCACCCGGGACCTGCTGGCAGAGCACGACCTGGCTGTGGCCGGCGTCTGCGCGGTCACCCCACCCGGGCGTGACCTCGTGGACGCCGCCCCGGCCGTCGTCGATGCGACGGTGGCGTACCTGAAGGGCTGTGTGGACAGCGCGGCCGTCGTGGGTGCGCCGTGCGTCGGAGGACCGGTCTACGCCGCGGTGGGCCGGACCTGGCGGATGAGCCCGGCGGCCCGGGCGGCCTGTTACGCGGACTTCCGTCGGGCGTTGGCGCCGGTCGCTGAGCACGCCGGGGAGCGGGGCGTCTCCATCGGAGTGGAGGCGCTCAACCGCTACGAGACGAGCGTCGCCAACACCGTCGAGCAGACGCTGGAGCTGCTCGACGGCTTGCCGCCGAACGTCGGGATCATGATCGACACGTACCACATGAACATCGAGGAGGCCGACCCGTACGCGGCCGTCGTCCTGGCCGGCCCGTACATCAAGCATGTCCAGGTCAGTGGCACCGACCGGGGCGCTCCCGGTGCGGACCATCTCGACTGGCCCCGCTTCTTCGCCGCGTTGGACGCCACCGGTTACCGGGGGGCGGTCTGTATCGAGTCGTTCACGGCTGAGAACGAGACCATCGCCACCGCCGCGTCGATCTGGCGTCCGCTCGCCCCGTCACAGGATCGGCTCGCCCAGGACGGCCTGACCTATCTCCGGCGGATCCTCCGCTGACCCGCCGGCTCTCGCGCTCGCCGACGCCGTGCCGTGGACCGTTGGTCCGGCGGACGCCACCCGGGGACGGCCGCTCCGGGTGGTCCGATCGATTCTTGCAAAAGACATCATTCGTATGATGAACTTCTAGCAGTCGAGTTCACTGGTGTCGCCTCCGCGGCGCGGCGGTCCGTTCCCGGCACGGCCGCCCGGCCGCGCCTGCTGCCGGTGGCGACTCGTGCTCAGCGCCGACACCCGCGCAGCGTCGAACAGTCACATCTGGACCATCGGCCACACCGCACCACCCCCATTCAGGTAAGGAGACCTCCCGTGTCCGTACCCTCAGTTCCCGCTGCCCGGCGGCGGGTGCTGGTCGGAGCCGCGGCGGCGTTGGCCACCGTGGCCACCGCGACCGTGGTGGCCACCTCGGCCGTCCCCGCGCTCGCGGCCACCACCACCCTGTACGCCTCCCCCTCGGGCAGCGGCACCGCGTGCACCGTCGCCGCGCCGTGTGCCCTGACCGGGGCGCAGACCGCGGTCCGATCCCGCACCGGTTCGATGTCCGGCGACATCGTGGTCGAGCTGGCTGACGGGGTGTACCGGCTCAGCTCCCCGCTTCGGCTGACGGCCGCCGACTCCGGCACGAACGGCTACCGGGTGACGTGGCAGGCGGCCCCGTCGGCCCGTCCCGTGATCAGCGGTGCCCGGGCGGTCACCGGCTGGTCCGTCGTCGACGCCGGCCGGAACATCTGGCGGGCCAATGTCGGCGCCGGTGTCGACAGCCGGCAGCTCTACGTCAACGGCGCCATCGCCACCCGGGCCCGCACCCAGGTCAACCGGGCCGATTTCACCGCGGACAGCACCGGCATGAGGTTCACCAGCAGCGCGTTGGGCTATCTGAACAACCTGGCCAACGAGAACCGGATCCAGCTGGAGAGCGTCAACTCGTTCACCGATCGGTACGTCTCGGTGCAGAGCATCGGTGGAAACCTGATCACGATGCAGCAGCCGGGTTGGAGCAACAACAACTTCGGGTACGACACCTTCACCAGCCCGCACCGGGCGGGTCCGCTCTACCTGAGCAACGCCTACGAGTTCCTGGACGCGCCCGGGGAGTGGTATCTCGATCCGACGAGCGGTGCCCTGTCCTACATCCCACTCGCCGGCCAGAACATGAGCAACGTCAGTGTGGAACTGCCGACACTCCAGTCCCTGCTGAACATCGGGGGCAGCTACGACGCACCCGCCCACCACATGACCTTCAGCGGGATCACGTTCACCGGAACGAGCTGGCTCGGGCCCAGCAGCAACCAGGGCTACGTGGACCAGCAGACCGGCGCCTACATCGCGGGCAACTGGAGCTGGCCGAGCTTCACCTCCTGCCACAACGGCTGTCCGCAGTTCGAAGCCACCCGGCCGAACTGGCTCCAGTCGCCCGCCGCCGTGCAGGTCTCGGCCGCCAACAACATCACCTTCACCGACTCCCAGTTCGTCAACCTGGGGCAGACGGCCGTCGGCATCGGCAACGACCCCAGCGCCCACGCTAGCGGGGTCGGGCTCGGCGCCAGCAACATCACCATCACCAGGTCCGAGATCGCCCGCAACTCGGCCGGCGGCATCGTCGTCGGCGGCGTGCGCGCGGACGCGCACCACCCCAGCGACCAGCGGATGGTCAACCGGGACATCACCATCAGCAACAACCGGCTCCACGATCTCGGCATAGAACACCGGGGCATCGTGTCGGTGCTGACCACCTACGTCACCAACGCCACCGTCTCGCACAACGAGGTCTACAACATGCCGTACACCGGCATGTCGATCGGGTACGGCTGGGGCTCCAACGACGCCGGGGGCAGCGACCACTACGCCGACCGCGGCCTGTACAACTACCAGCCGCGCTACACCACGGCCACCACCGCGTCCAACAACCGGCTCGTCGGCAACTACGTGCACGACGTCATGCAGCAGATGAACGACGGCGGCTGCATCTACACGCTGTCGGCCAACCCGGGCGGGCTGATCAGCGACAACTACTGCCTGCGGACCAACGGCTACTTCGGGATCTACTTCGACGAGGGCTCCCGCTACTACACCGCCCGCAACAACGTCTTCTCCGCCACCGGCACCTGGGCCACCGCCAACTACTGGTTCGCCGAGAACATGGGCAACTTCACCGTCACCAACAACTGGTCGACCAACGGCAGCACCAACGTCACCAACGGCGACCGGGGCAACGTCGTCTCCGGCAACGTCACCGTGACCAACGGCAACTGGCCCTCCGGCGCCCAGGCCGTAATGACGGCGGCCGGGCCGCAGAGCGGCAGTGGGCAGCAGAACGTGCAGATCGTCGGGGGTCAGTCCGGCCGCTGCCTCGAGATCGGCGGATCGAGTACGACCAACGGCACCCAGGCGCAGCTTTGGGACTGCCACGGCGGGACGAACCAGCGGTGGACGTACACCGCGGGCAAGCAGCTGACGGTGTACGGCAACAAATGCCTGGACGCCAACGGCCAGGGCACTGCCAACGGCACCCTGGCGATCATCTGGGACTGCAACGGCCAGGTCAACCAGCAGTGGAACGTCAACGCCGATGGCACCGTCACCGGCGCGCAGTCCGGGCTGTGCCTCGACGCGAGCGGCTCTGGCACCGCGAACGGCACGAAGGTCCACCTCTGGGCCTGCCACGGCGGCACCAACCAGCAGTGGAACCTGCGTAGCTGACACCAGAGGGTGGGTGGGGCCGGGCCGGGGGCGCGGTCCCACCCACCGGCTTCCTCCGGTGGCGGCTACCTGCGGCGCGGGCCGACCCAAGGGAGCCTCGCGATGCACGAACAAAGTGGATTCTGTCGCTCGCGGGTGGACCTGACCGGGACCTCGCCAACGGGTGTAGGGAGTATGCCAGCCAGCGGGGTTGACGAGACGAACCTGGTCGTGGCCGCACGGGCCGGCGATCCCCGGGCGCTCGACGAACTCTTCGCGGCGTACCTGCCGCTTGTGTACAGCATCGTGCGCCGAGCCTTGGGCGAACTGTCCGATGTCGACGACGTCGTGCAGGACATCATGTTGCGCGCCCTGCGGGAGCTGCGGGCGCTGCGGTCTCCGGAAAGCTTCCGGCCGTGGTTGGTGACGATCGCGACGCGCCAGGTCAGTACCCACCGGGACCGGCGGCAGGCCGACGCCGAACGGACCGGGCCCCTCGCCGAGGTGACGGAGACGCCGGATGCCGACGCGGAGGGACTGGCCCTGCTCCGCGTGGAGCTTTCCCGCCAGCGGGGGCAGGTGCTACGCGCCAGTTCCTGGCTCGACCGGCACGATCGGAGGCTGCTGTCGCTGTGGTGGCTGGAGACCGCAGGGCTGCTGACCAGGACCGTCCTTGCCGCAACACTGGCAACAAGCGTGGCTCACGCCGGCGTACGCGTCCAGCGCATGCGCAACCGGCTGGAGCTGAGCCGCTCACTCGTCGCGGCGCTGGAAGCGCGGCCCAGGTGCGCACAGCTCAGCGTCGCGCTGGAGGAGTGGGACGGCGTACCGAGCCCGCTGTGGCGTAAACGCATCACGCGGCACACCCGGTCCTGTCCGGTCTGCCCGCGTCGCGGGCAACCGGTTCCCCTCGAGCGGCTGATCGTTGGCCTCGCACTGCTGCCCGTCCCGCTGGCGCTGTCGGCTGTGGTGCTCTGCCCGGCGGATGGGGCCCGCCCGCGGGGGCGGCGGGCCCCGGTCCCCGGTCGGCGATAGTTGACGGCGGTGATGTCGGCCTGCACGGCATCCCCGGTCCTGTTCGTCGGACAGCCGGCAACCATGGCACCGTCGTAGAAGGTGCCGGCGCTGCGGTTCGCTGCTCCGTTGGGTCGCAGCAGTCTCCGCTGTTGCCCGGGACGATGGCGTCGCGCTTCTTCATGGGGCTTGACCTGAACCCGGGTACCGCTGCCGGGTCGACCCGGCCGACGGCTGTGGCTGTCGTCCGGACGGCTCCTCGCGGCCCCGGCCCTATCGTCGGAGTAGGTGCCGCCTGGCGTATCGCTACGAGGGAACAAGCCGCGACCATATGCCACCGGTACTCATAACAGGAAGCTGCTGTAGTTTTACGCCTCCGCCATGTGAACTCTGCGATCGGAAAAGTGTTATTGACGGTGCTGGTCAATAGTCCGCACCTGTTGCGAACTGCGCGGTCGTCGGATTTCGCGTAGGCCGCCCGAGTACCTCTTGAAGGATGCGAAACAATCTGGCAATCTCCATACATCGATGTGAGCGCTCTTCTGTCGCCTGGTCTTGGCGCCTCGGACTAGGAGGGCAGAGAGTGTTAGCGCTAACAGGCGGGCTGCCGAGTCGCAAGGGAGGATCGATGGGGTACGTGTCATTGAACCTTTTTCAACCTCCCCTTGCGGTCGCACGAACCGCAAGGTCGGACGCGGTGCGTGAGCGCCGCGCGGTTCAGGTTGAAGAAGGTTCATTGGTCACGTCCCCGGCGGCGCGAGGTCCGGCTTACGCCTGGCGCCGCCGCCGGTCTCGCCTGAGGAACGCATCGGCGGCGGACCCGACCGACCTGGCGAACTCACCCTCCGGCCCCGCCGCGCTGGGCCCAACCCCTTCGGGTGGCGACGGACTCCCGCCCCGGTAACGATGTCGAAAGGTTACTGACCGATGAACGAGCTCGGATACCCGACCAGACCTCCCGGGCGACGGTGGTGGACGAGAGCGGTCCTGTCGCTGCTGGCGACCGGGTTGTTCGGGGCCGGCATGGCACTGCAGATCGCCGGTCCCGCCAGTGCCGGCACCACCTTGGGTGCCTCGGCGGCAGAGAAGGGCCGCTACTTCGGCGCGGCCGTCGCGGCCGGCAGGATGGGCGACAACACGTACATGACCATCCTGAACCGCGAGTTCAACAGCGTCACCGCCGAGAACGAGATGAAGTGGGACGCGACCGAGCCGCAACAGGGCCGGTTCAGCTACACGAACGCGGACCGGATCGTCAACCACGCCCGGTCGCGGGGCATGTCCGTGCGGGGTCACACCTTGTTGTGGCACGCACAGCAGCCGGGGTGGGCAGAGGGCATGTCCGGCAGCGCGCTGCGCAACGCCGCGATGAACCACGTCACCCAGGTCGCCACCTACTTCCGGGGGAAGATCCACTCCTGGGACGTGGTGAACGAGGCGTTCGCCGACGGCGGCAGTGGCGGACGGCGGGACTCGAACCTGCAGCGCACCGGGAACGACTGGATCGAGGCGGCCTTCCGCGCCGCGGACGCCGCCGACCCGGGCGCCAAACTCTGCTACAACGACTACAATACCGACGGGATCAACGCGAAGTCCACCGGCATCTACAACATGGTGCGCGACTTCAAGGCCCGTGGCGTTCCGATCGACTGCGTCGGCTTCCAGTCGCACCTGAGCAACTCGGTGCCCGGTGACTACCAGGCCAACCTGCAACGCTTCGCCGACCTCGGCGTCGACGTGCAGATCACCGAGCTGGACATCTCCGGCTCCAACCAGGCCGCCGTCTACGGCACCGTCACCCGAGCCTGCCTCGCCGTGGCCCGCTGCACCGGCATCACCGTCTGGGGTATCCGCGACACCGACTCCTGGCGCACCGGGCAGAACCCGCTGCTCTTCGACGGCAACGGCAACAAGAAGGCTGCCTACGACACGGTCCTCGCCGCCCTCAACAGCGGCAGCGTCCCCAACCCGGGGCAGGTCGACACGACGGCCTGGTACGTGCTGGTGAACCGGAACAGCGGCAAGGCGGTGGACGTCTACAACCAGGCCACGAACGACGGGGCGCGGATCACCCAGTGGGCGCGCAACGACGGTGCGTGGCAGCAGTGGCAGTTCGTGGACTCCGGCGGAGGCTACTACCGGCTGAAGTCCCGGCACTCGGGCAAGGTGCTCGACGTCACCAGCGCGTCCATGGCGGACGGTGCCGCGGTCGTGCAGTGGGCTGATCACAACGGAGCGAACCAGCAGTTCCGGCTCGCCGACTCGGCCGGCGGCTACGTCCGCCTGATCAACCGCAACAGCGGCAAGGCCCTGGAGGTGCAGAACGCGGATGTCAACGACGGCGGGAACGTCGTGCAGTACACCGACTGGGGCGGCAACAACCAGCAGTGGCAACTGGTACGTGCCGGATAGGCGGACTGCCAGGACAGGGCAGAGCCAGGCATGCCTCGCAGCCTCGTACGGCAACTCCGCCTGTTGCCGGTCTGCACCGGGCAGGGCCGGAGCGCGGACTCCAGGCACGGCCGGCAGCGGCATCAACGCCGACATGTCCGCTGCCGCCGTGACCTGGGAGGGCCGGCGCGGAGAGGGCAAGCTCCGCGCCGGCCCAGCCGGCGACCACCACCTGCGACGAATCGACCGCGCTTGAGGCGAGCGTGGTTCCCGAGGAGGTAACCATGAAATCCGCAATTTCCGGCCGTGTCGCGGTCAGGCGCGGCGCGGCCTTGATGTCCGCGCTGCTGTGCCTCGCGGTGTTGCCTGGGGTGGCCCGGGCGGACAACCCCATCGTGCAGACCATCTACACGGCCGATCCGGCGCCACTGGTACACAACGGCCGGGTGTACCTCTACACCGGTCACGACGAGGACGGCTCGACCTACTTCACCATGCGCGAGTGGCGGGTCTGGTCGTCGGCGGACATGGTGAACTGGACCGACCACGGCTCTCCGATGAGTCTGGCCACCTTCAGTTGGGCCAGCGCCGACGCGTGGGCTGGGCACACCATCTACCGCAACGGCAAGTTCTACTGGTACGTGCCGGTAAAGAACCGGGCGACCGGCCGGATGGCCATCGGGGTCGGTGTGTCGGAGAGCCCCACCGGGCCGTTCCGAGACGCGCTCGGTCGTCCACTCGTGGAGAACGGGGAGATCGACCCGGCCGCTTTCATCGATGACAACGGGCAGGCGTACCTGTACTGGGGCAACCCCAATCTGTGGTACGTGCGGTTGAACGCCGACATGATCTCGTTCTCGGGCGGCGCGACGCAGATCCCGCTGACGGCGGCGGGATTCGGCGCCCGTAGCGGGAACGCGAGTCGCCCGACCCTCTACGAGGAGGCGCCCTGGGTCTACAAGCGGAACGGGCTGTACTACAACGTGTTCGCCGCGGAGTGCTGCTCGGAGTTCATCGGTTACTCGACGGCCCCTGGGCCGACCGGGCCGTGGACCTACCGTGGGACGGTCATGCCCCGGCAGGGCGGGAGTTTCACCAACCACGCCGGCGTCATCGACTTCAACGGCGGCTCGTACTTCTTTTACCACAACGGTGCTCTGCCGGGCGGCGGCGGCTTCACGCGATCCGTGGCGGTGGAGAGGTTCCACTACAACTCCGACGGCACGATCCCGACGATCAACATGACCGCGACGGGAGCTCCGCAGGTCGGGACGCTGAACCCCTACGTTCGGCAGGAGGCCGAGACGATCGCCTGGGAGACCGGTGTGGAGACCGAGCCCGCCAGCGAAGGGGGCATGAACGTCGGCTGGATCGAGAACGCGGACTGGATCAAGGTCAAGGGTGTGGCCTTCGGCGCCGGCGCCGGCTCCTTCAGCGCCCGAGTGGCCTCGGCAACCAGCGGCGGCCGCATCGAGCTGCGGCTGGGCGGTACCAACGGCACTCTCGTGGGCACCTGCACCGTGCCGGGTACCGGAGGCTGGCAGACCTGGACGACCGTCACCTGCCCGGTAAGCGGCGCGGCCGGCACCCACGACCTGTACCTGCGGTTCGTCGGCGGCAGCGGCTACCTGCTCAACATCGACTGGTGGCAGTTCCAGCAACGGTAGTGAGTTGGCGCCGACCACGGCAACACGGGCGACAACAACCTCGCCCGCGACGCCATCAGCGCACCGTCGATCCCTGGTCCGGCCGTCGCAGTCACGGCAATGCTCGTACTGACGGCGGCCGGCACGGCGCTGACCGGCGGCTTCAGGAGTACTGTGGCGGCTGCGGAGGTCGCCGTCGCCGCCGCGCCACCTGGCACCACGTTTCCCGCAACGCCGATCGGGAGCGATCGCAATCCCACCTCGGCGGTACGCACCGCCGTACCCTGGCTTCAACCTCCCCCTGCGGTCCGGCGGACCGCAAGGTCGGACCCGGTGCGTGAGCGCCGCGCGATCCAGGTTGAAAAGGTTCAGTGTCGGTGTCGATGAACTCGTGGACCGGTGGTTTCGTGGCCACGGTACGGGTAACCGCCGGTTCGGCCGGCACCAGGGGAGTGGACGGCCACCGAGTTCGGGTTCCTTGGTCAGCCTTTGAACGCACCTTCCATGATTCCCTGCACCAGGCGCCGCCCGACGAAGACGAACAACACCAGCAGCGGCAGCGTGGCCAGGAACGAGCCCGACATGGCCAGGCCCAGGTCGATGTCCCGGCTGTTCTGCAGGGCCTTGATGGCGATCTGGACGGTGTACCGCTCCGGGGACTTCATCACGATGAACGGCCACAGGAAGTCGTTCCAGGCGTTGACGAACCCGAACAGTCCCAGGACGAATGCCGCCGGGCGGACCAGCGGGAACGCGATGCGCCAGAAGATCTGCCAGGTCGTCGCGCCGTCCACCCGGGCGGCGTGCAACAGGTCGTCGTCGATGATGCTGCTCATATGTTGCCGCATCCAAAAGATGCCGAAGGCGCTCACCAGCCCGGGGACGATCAGGGCCTGCAGGGTGTCCACCCAACCGAGCTCCGACATGATGAGGTACTGCGGGATGACGGCCAGCTGGGCCGGTACGGTCATGGTCAACACGACGATGAGGAACAGCGTGTTGCGGCCCGGGAAGTGCAGCTTGGCGAAGGCGAAGCCGGCCAGCGCGCACAGCACCGCCTGGCCCACACCGATTGCGGTGGAGACGATCAGGCTGTTGACGAGTGCCTGCACGAACGGCACGGTGTCGAAGACCAGATTCGCCAGGTACAGGAAGTTGCCGCCGGGCAGGACGTGTGGTGGAAGGCTGGTCGCGGTGGCCGAGTCCGTCGTGGACACCACGAACATCCAGTAGAGCGGGAACACGCTGAGGAACACCATGACGCCGAGCGCCGCGTACGCCACGAACGGGACCCGGTTGACGCTGCGTCGGCGGTGCGGTGCCCGTCCGGTGGTCGACGATGTGGATGCGGGGTTCATGGGCGCTCCGAGCGGGTCCGGGTGACCAACAGGTAGTTGATCGCGGCGACAATCACGACCATGACGAACAGCGCGACGGCGATCGCCGCGCCATAGCCGAAGTGGAACCGGCCGAATCCCTGCTCGTAGAGGAAGAGGGTGAGGGTCTGGCACTGCCGTGCCGCTCCACAGGTAAGTCCACCCACCGGGTTGACCAGCAGTGGCTCGGTGAAGATCTGCAGCCCACCGATCGTCGACGTGACGACGGTGAACACGATGATCGGCCGCAGAGCTGGGATGGTGATGTGGCGGAACTGCTGCCAGCCGTTGGCGCCGTCCACGGCGGCGGCCTCGAACAGCTCGCGGGGAACTGCCTGAAGCGAGGCGAGATACAGCAAGGTGTTGTATCCGGTCCACCGCCAGGCGACCATCGCGGCGATCATGAGGTGGCTACCCCACACCGACGCCGTGAAATCGACGTGCTCGAAGCCCAGCAGTTCGAGAAACCAATTGAGCATGCCGTAGTCGCGGTCGAAGAGTTGGGCGAAGACGATGGTCGTCGCCGCCACGGAGGTGATGTAGGGAACGAGTACCGACATCCGGAACAGCGTGGCCGCCCGCAGCCGTACGTGGTTGAGCAGGTGCGCCACGCCGAGCCCGAGCAGCAACTGCGGAACCGTCGACAGCACCCAGATGCTGAACGTGTTGCGCATCGCGCCCCAGAACCGGGGGTCATCGACGAGCTGAGAAAAGTTGGCCAGCCCCACAAAGTGCCGTTCGCCGATGGGGTCCCAGTCAAACAGGGCGACATAGAACGTGAACAGCAGCGGGAAGAGACCGAAGACGAAGAAGATCAGGAAGAACGGCGCCACATAGGCGTAGGGCGCCAGTCGCTCGCGCAAGCCCTGCTGGACGTGCCGGTACCGGGGTGGCCGTGAGGTGGCCTCCGCGGCCGTGGCCGGGCTGAGCGTGGTGGTCACAGCGGTTACCTTCCCGACGTGCGGCGGTCGGCTCGGCGCCGACCGCCGCGCCCCAGTCGTCCGTTCAGCCGCGGAGGGCATTCTTGACGTTGGTCAGCGCGGTGTTCCACGCGTTGGCCGGGGCGACCTTGCCCTGCTCGACGCTGGTGAGGGTGTTGAGCAGTTCGGATCCGATGGCGGCGTCGTCGGGACCGATATAGAACGGCTTGATGTTCACGACGGACTGGGTGTAGATCTTGCCGATCGGTGCGCCGGAGAAGAACGGGTCGGTCTTACCGATGAGCTGCGCGTCGGAGTAGACGGACGGTGTCGTGGGCAGTGACCCCTGCAACAGGAAGTGGGCGAGCTGTCCGGCCGGTGACTGCATCTCGGCGATGTAGGCCCACGCTGCCTTCGGATTCTTGGCGCGCTTGGGGATGGCGAGATAGCTACCGCCCCAGTTGCCCGAGCCACCGGGGATGGTGGCGATATCCCACTTGCCGGCGGTACCGGGCGCGTTGGTGCGGATGGAGGTCAGCATCCACGACGGCGCGGACACGACGGCGAAGTCACCCTTGCTCATGCCCGCTGTCCACCCGGTCGAGAACGTGCTCTGCTTGGCGGAGATGCCTGTCGCGGAGACCTTCAGCGTCAGGTCGAATGCGGCCTTGACCTGTGGGTTCCGGTCGTACGACAGCCTGTGGCCCGCGTCGTAGTAGCGCTCTGTGCCCTGGTTGACCGCCTGGAAGAAGATGCTCGTCGGCGTGTTGTCCAGGAACGGCTTGCCGGTCGCCTGGACGTACTGCTTGCCGACCTCCGTGAACGCGTCCCAGTTCGGCCACAGCTTGGATACCTGGTCCCGATCGGTCGGCAGACCCGCAGCTTGGAACAGGTCCTTGCGGTACGCGATCGCCATGCCGCCGACGTCGGTCGGTATCCCGACCACCTTGCCGTCCTCGGTCATCGACTGCTTCATCACCCAGTCGAGGTAGTCACCCTTCATCTTGTCGGCGCCGAGAGTGGAAAGGTCCACGAAGTTCTCCGGGGACTGCATGAACTTCGGCAGGTCGTCACCCTGGATCAGCACGAGGTCGGGCACCTTGCCGCCGGCCAGTGCCGCGGTGAGCGCCTGGGCGGTCTCGCTCGTGCTGCCCACCTCGGTGAGCTTGATGGGCACGTCCGGGTGCGCTTTCGTGTAGGCCTCGACGTCGGCCTTCTGGTTGATCCCGGTGAACGACCAGAACTCGAACCCGGACGAACCGGAGTCGCCGTCCGATCCTCCCGAACAGCCGGAGACCAGCATCACGGCTGCGGCGAAGACGGCTGCGGTGGTGATGACGCGCTTCACGCGGCCCTCCATACGGTGTGCGGTCCGGCGGTCTGGGTGACCGCAATGAACCAGGTGAATCAGCTACCGGCCGGTACATCGCCTGGCGGAGATGATGACTTGCCCACCTGCGACTCGGGTGCGAGCCACGGCCCCATCGGCATGGCGTTCGCGGCGAAGCCGAATTCGAAACTTCGATCGATATCGATCTCTGTCATATGACGTATGAGGATACTCACCACCACACACATCGTCAACGACCTGCCGGTGCTGAGGCTAGATTTCAGTCGTGACCTGCGACGTCAGTAGCCTGCTCGGCCCTTTGCCGGCACCGGCGTCCGGGCAGCCCTGGGCGGCCTAACGCTCCCCGGGCCCTCGCTCGGAGATCAGGACGGTCTCGCTCTCGGCGTGACCCGGGCGGGCTCGGCCTTGCACCGAGCCCGCCGCTCCAGTTCCGCCCCATCCTGATCGCGAACCGTGACAACGCTCACCCGAATCGGCCTGCGCCGTTGTCGGTGGACGTCAGGAACACCCGAGCCGGACCTGCGTGTCACGCGCCGCTAGCGCTGTAGTGTCAGCAGGCCAGGCCGGTAGGGCAGGAGA
>NZ_JBDJAV010000230.1:0-208 GCF_039649625.1 Plantactinospora sp. ZYX-F-223
CTTCCAGGGCGCGGTGCTGGCGGTGCTCAGCGAGCGGACCGGTTACCCGGTCGACCTGATCGATCTCGATCTGGATCTGGAGGCCGATCTCAGTATCGATTCGATCAAGCGGGCGGAGGTGGCCGGCGAGGTGGCCGCCCGGCTCGCGTTGCCGGTGGAGGGCGACGAATCCGAGCTGGAGGAACTGGTCAAGGCCCGGACCGTGCGC
>NZ_JBDJAV010000231.1:0-202 GCF_039649625.1 Plantactinospora sp. ZYX-F-223
CGACCCGCTCCGCCGACAGCCCTTCCAGCACACCGTCGTCCAGCACACCGGCAGCGTGGATGACGCCGACGAGCTGGTCGACGTCTTCGAGCACGCCCTGTAGCTGTGCCCGATCAGCCACGTCGCACGCCACCACCCGCACCGTCGCACCGAGGGCTTCCAGCCGCTGCGTCAGCTCCACCGCGCCCGGCGCGTCCGGGCC
>NZ_JBDJAV010000024.1:0-155889 GCF_039649625.1 Plantactinospora sp. ZYX-F-223
ATGAGGCACATCCGCTCTGAACTGGCTGATTCGCTCGCTGCGCTCGCTCATGCCGGCAGCTCACTCATGCGGGGGTGTCCGTTCGTCGGGCGTGGAACGCGGGGCGGATCAGAGCAGGATGCCGGGCCGCGCCTGAAAGAGTCAAGCAGTTCTTGCGCAAGTAGTTGCCGGGCGACTCCGCAGGGCGGTCCGGTTCAGACCGGCAGCGGCAGGTCGGCGGCCGGCGGCCGGGGCTCGTCCACCGGCTTGTCCAGCACCCCCGGTACGACCGCGGTCGAGCCGCGCACCACCAGCTCGGGCCGGAAGATGTACTCCGAGTGCGGCGCCGCGTGCCCGTGGATCTCGTCGACCAGTGCGCGTACCGCCGCGACCGCCATCGCGGTGACCGGCTGCCGCATCGTGGTCAGCGGTGGGTCGGTGAACGCCATCAGCGGCGAGTCGTCGTAACCGACCACGGAGAGGTCGGCCGGCACCGACAGGCCGCGCTGCCGGGCCGCCCGGATCGCGCCCAGCGCCATCAGGTCGGAGCCGCAGACCACCCCGGTCACGCCCCGGTCGAGCAGCCGCGCGGCGGCCACCTCGCCACCCTCCACACCGAACAGCGACAGCTCGGCCAGCTCGTCCAACTCGGCGTCGGGGAGCCCGACCAGCCGCTTCATCGCGGCCTTGAAGCCGGTCACCCTGCGCTGCACCGGCACGAACCGGCCGGGCCCGGTGATCAGGCCGATCCGGCGGTGCCCGAGCGCGACCAGGTGGGCCACGGCCAACTCGCCGGCCTCCCGGTCGTCGCAGGAGACGAAGGGCGCCGGCAGGCCGGGCTGGTAGCCGTTGACCAGCACGATCGGCAGCGGCCGGGCGATCAGCGTGCGGTAGCGCGCGGTGTCGGCGGCGGTGTCGGCGTGCAGGCCGGAGACGAAGACGATCCCGGAGACCTGCCGGTCCAGCAGCATCTCGACGTACTCGTCCTCGGTGACCCCGCCCGGGGTCTGGGTGCAGAGCACCGAGGTGTAGCCGGCCTGCGCCAGCCCCGACTCGACGACCTGGGCGAAGGCCGGGAAGATCGGGTTCTCCAGCTCCGGCACCACCAGCCCGACCAGCCCGGCGCTGCGTTTGCGCAGCCGGGCGGGGCGTTCGTAGCCGAGTACGTCGAGCGCGGTGAGGACAGCTTGCCGGGTCTCCGGCGCCACCCCGGGGCGGTCGTTGAGCACCCGCGACACCGTGGCCTCGCTCACCTCGGCCTGCTGGGCGATGTCGGCCAGTCGTGCACGCATGGCGGAACTGTAGCCCACGAGTCGTTTCTTGCGTAGGCCACGGCAAGTACTTGCAGAGGGGTCTGGCGTGCGGTTGAGCCGATGAAAAGGCAACTTCAAGGGGGCGAGTCGGCCTGTCTGGGCGCCCACTGGGCGCCGGTTGTTGCAAGGAGGTTTGCAAGGGGTTTCGTAATCGGCAACTCCTTGCTACTGTCCCGCCGATACCCGGCCGGCAGACTAGGAGCGCTAGATGCGTCGCACAGCCAGAGGGATCGTCGTACTCGCCTGCACGACCCTTGCTCTGACGCTCGCCGCCTGCGGCGGCGAGGACGACCCGTCGGGGGAGTCGGGCCAGAAGACCGACCCCGCCGCCCTGAAGGCGGAACTGACCTGGTGGGACACTTCGGACCCGAAGAACGAGGGACCGGCCTTCCAGGAACTCGTCGCGAAGTTCAACCAGACGTACCCGAACGTCACGATTAATTACCAGTCGGTGCCGTTCGGCGAGGCCCAGAACAAGTTCAAGACCGCAGCCCAGGCCAAGACCGGTGCCCCGGACATCCTGCGCGCCGAGGTGGCCTGGGTGCCGGAGTTCGCCTCGCTCGGCTATCTCTACGCCCTCGACGGTTCGGAGCTGACCAGCGACGAGTCCGACTTCCTCGCCACCCCGCTCTCGGCGGACAAGTACGACGGCAAGACGTACGGTGTGCCGCAGGTGACCGACTCGCTCGCGCTGCTCTACAACAAGGAACTGCTGACCAAGGCCGGCATCGCCACCGCACCGGCGACCTGGGCCGACCTGAAGGCCGCCGCGCTGGCGGTCAAGCAGAAGACCGGTGTGGACGGCGTCTACGTCAACCCGGCCGGCTACTTCATGCTGCCCTTCATGTACGGCGAGGGCGGCGACCTGGTCGACGCCCAGGCGAAGAAGATCGTCGTCAACTCGGCGCAGAACGTCGCCGGGCTGAACGTCGCCAAGGACCTGATCGCCAGCGGTGCGGCGCCGAAGCCGGCCGCCAACGACGCGTACGGCACCATGATGACCCTCTTCAAGGAGAAGAAGGTCGCGATGATCGTCAACGGGCCGTGGGAGGTCAACAACATCAAGAACGCGCCGACCTTCGGCGGGCTGGAGAACCTCGGCATCGCCCCGGTCCCGGCCGGCTCGGCCCGGGCCGGTGCGCCGGTCGGCGGGCACAACTACGTGGTCTGGTCCGGCATGCCGCAGGAGAAGGTCGAGGCGGCGATCGCGTTCGTCAAGTTCATGAGTTCGGCGGAGTCGCAGGGCTTCCTCGCCGACCGGCTCGGCCTGCTGCCGACCCGCAAGTCGGCGTACGAGCTCGACACGGTGAAGAACAACCCGGTCATCTCGGCGTTCCGGCCGGTGGTCGAGTCGGCGGTGCCGCGGCCGTGGATCCCCGAGGGTGGCCAGTTCTTCGGCCCGCTCGACCAACTGGCCACCCAGGTACTGGTGCAGAACAAGGACCCGAAGGCGGCACTGGACGAGGTTGCCGGGAAGTACAAGTCCGAGGTCGTACCGTCGTACGGCATGTGATCCGATCATCGGCGCCGGCCCCGGCCGGCGTACCCGTCCGGCACCTGGCGGGGCCGACCGGCGCTGGCCGGCGGCCCTGCCGGGCTCCCTCCCAGGAGCGCTGCTGATGACCACCCTGACCGCCGGCCCGGCGCCGGCGCCCGCGCCGCCCGGACGCCGGCCCGCCGGCCCGTCCCGGCTGCGCCGAAGCTGGGACAAGCACTGGTACGCCTGGGCGATGGTGCTGCCGGTGGTGCTGGTGCTGGCGGTACTGATCTTCTATCCACTGGTCCGCGGCATCTGGCTCTCGCTGACCGACCTGACCGAGGCCAACCAGCTCGCCGAGGTCTGCACCAGGTCGATCACCGGTGGCGAGATCTGCAAGGAGAACCCCAACCGGTGGGAGTTCGTCGGGCTGGACAACTACGCCCGGGTACTCACCGGCGGAGTGGGCGAGTTCTGGCAGTGGACCGGAGTCACGCTGATCTGGACCTCGGTCTGCGTGATCTTCCACTACGGGCTCGGGCTGGGACTGGCCACCATGCTCAACCGGCCGATGCGGCTGCGCGGCCTCTACCGGGTACTGCTGGTGCTGCCGTGGGCGGTGCCGGCCTTCGTCAGTGCCTTCGCCTGGAAGTTCATCTTCAACGAGCGGTTCGGGCTGGCCAACTCGCTGCTCACCGCCGTCGGCGTCGACCCGGTCGACTGGTTCGCCAACCGGTGGACCTCGCTCTCCACCGCGATCGTCACCAACATCTGGCTCGGGGTGCCGTTCATGATGGTGGCGCTGCTCGGCGGCATGCAGACCATCCCCGGCGAGCTGTACGAGGCGGCCGAGATCGACGGCGCCAGCCCGTGGCAGCGGTTCGTCAACATCACCCTGCCCGGCCTGCGCCCGGTCAGCATGACGGTGCTGCTGCTCGGCACCATCTGGACCTTCAACATGTTCCCGATCATCTTCCTGGTCACCGAGGGGCAGCCGGCCGGCCAGACCGACATCCTGGTGACCGGCGCCTACCGGGCCGCCTTCGAGGGGATCCGGAACTACTCGCTCGCCTCGACCTACGGGGTGCTGATCCTGTCGATCCTGCTCGTCTTCTCGATCTTCTACCGGCGGGCACTGCGCAAGCAGGGCGAGGTGTGGTGAGCATGAGCCGATCCGTGCGTACCGGCCGGAGCCCGCTGCGATCGGTGGGGCTGCACGCCACGCTGATCGTCGCCTCGCTGATCGCGGTCGGCCCGATCCTCTGGGTGCTGCTCTCCTCCTTCAAACCGGGGTACGCGGTGCAGAGCAGCGAACTCACCCTGGTCAAGGACCCGACGCTGGCCAACTACGCGTACGTGCTGGGCGAGACCAACTTCCTGCGCTGGTTCGGCAACTCGGTGCTGGTCGCCGCGTTCACCATGCTCTTCGGGATCTTCCTGGCCGCCACCACCGGCTACGCGGTCTCCCGGTTCAACTTCCCGGGCCGCCGGCCACTGATGACGGTCTTCCTGGTCACCCAGATGTTCCCGGTCGCCATCCTGATCGTGCCGATCTATATGATCATGGCCCGGCTTGGGCTGATCAACACGCCGGCCTCGCTGGTCATCGCCAACCTGACCATCGCGGTGCCGTTCTGCGCCTGGATGCTCAAGGGCTACTTCGACTCGATCCCCACCGCCCTGGACGAGGCGGCGGCGATCGACGGCTGCGGGCCGTACGGCATCTTCTGGCGGGTGGTGCTGCCGCTGGCCCGCCCGGCGCTGGCGGTCACCGGCTTCTACGCCTTCCTCACCGCCTGGGGCGAGGTGGCGTACGCCTCGGCGTTCATCCAGGAGGACCGGAACTTCACCCTGGCGTACGGGCTCCAGCAGTTCGTACCCCAGTTCAACCCGCAGTGGGAGTACCTCACCTCGGCGGCGGTGCTGGTCACCATCCCGGCCGGCCTGGTCTTCCTCTACGCCCAACGGCACCTGGTCTCCGGGCTGACCGGCGGCGGCACCAAGGGGTGACCCGTTCCGACGGTGCTGACGCCGCCCGAGGACGGCCGGACCTTCCAGGTGTGGCGGCCGTGCTGAGCCGGCGCCGGCTCACCTCGACTGCGGGTCGAGCACCTCGCGCATCCGGTTGACCTCGACGGCCTGCTCGAAGGCGATGTTCCGGGCCAGTTCCCGGATCTGCCGGTCGACGCCGTTCGCGAGTACCTCCTGGGCCATCGCGATGGCGCCCTGGTGGTGCGCGCTCATCATCTCGACGAACATCCGGTCGAAGTCGGTCCCGGTCGTCGCGGTGAGCGTGGCGATCGCCTCCGGGGTCTGCATGCCGTGCATGGTGGGGTGCTCGTGACCGGTCCCGCCGAGCAGCGAGTCGAGGCCGCGGTCCCGGAGCCAGCCCCGCAGCACCTCGACCTCGGGCTGCTGGGCGGCCCGGATCCGGTCGGCGACCGCGATCACGCCGGTGCTGCCGGCCCGGTCCGGGACCAGGGCGGCCAGCTGCAACGCCTGCTCGTGGTGCGGCACCATCATCGCGACGAACCGGATGTCGGCCGCGTTGTGCTGCGCCCCGGGCGGCGGGGTGAGCTGGTCCGGCCGGAGCACCTGGGCCGACTCGCCCGGCCGGCCGGGCTGGATCACCGGCGCCGTGCCGATGGCCGAGGTGGGCAGGGCCGACGGCACCGGAGCCGGGGTCGTGGTGGCCGGAGCGGCGACGGGGGCGGGCTGGCGTCCCTCCCGGGTGGTGGCGATCCCGGCGATGCCGAGGGCGAGCAGCACCGCCGCCGATTCCACCAGCGCGAGAAACACGATCACCGGTCGGCGACTGCCGCCGGTCGCGCTCCTGGCCAACACCACAGCGTGACTCCCGTCCGCCCTGCCGGCCGGTCGAGGCGTAGCCGGGGCTCTGCGCCGGGGCCGGGTCGTCAACCCCGGGTTGGGCCGATGGTAGCCCGACCGCCGGGACCCTGGAAGATCGAGTACGCCCTGACCTCGGCCGCCGTGCCGACAGTTTCCGTCGGCTCTACCTACTCTTCAACGCCCTTGCTGGCCAGCAGGGCGCGTACACCGTCGAGATAGGTCTTCGGGTCCGGGCCGGCGGCGAGGATCCGTTGCAGGGCGAAGCCGGGGATCAGGCCGAAGAGGGCGGCACCCACCGCCTCGACATCGGCGTCGGCCGGCAGTTCACCGGCCTGTTGGGCCCGGCGGGCCAGTACGACGAAGTTGGACCGGAAGCCGGCGTACAGCCGCGCGACGAACTCGGCCAGCGCCGGATCGCGGAGCGACTCGGACCAGACCTGGATG
The DNA here is from genome assembly GCF_039649625.1 of Plantactinospora sp. ZYX-F-223. NCBI lineage: Bacteria > Bacillati > Actinomycetota > Actinomycetes > Micromonosporales > Micromonosporaceae > Plantactinospora > Plantactinospora sp. ZYX-F-223. The sequence goes on from NZ_JBDJAV010000024.1 coordinate 6,064, forward strand.
GCGAGCGGAAAGACTCCGTCCTGGCGGGTTTGGGACTCGACGAACTGGAGCGCCCGGTCAAGTGCCTCGATCAGCGGCAGTGGCGGCTCGGTCGTGGCCAGGGCCGCGAAGAGTTGGTCCGCGCCGTCGACCACCGACTCGGCGATCGAGGTGACCAGCTCCTGCTTGCTGCCGAAGTAGCGGTAGACGGCGCCCACCGAGAGACCGGCCTCGGCGATCACATCCTGCATCGAGGTGGCGTGGAAGCCGTTGCGCAGGAAGCAGCGCCGGGCGGCGTCGAGGATCTGCTGCCGCCGGGCCGCCAGGTGTTCGTCGGATACGCGTGGCACGGCACACAGTGTAAAACGAACGCTCGTTCCTTGACTGCGGAGTGCGCCGGGAGGACGCTGAATAAAAGAACGAGCATTCGTTTTAGAAGGAGTCCTGAGATGACTCGTCCATCGGCCCCCTCCGGGCCGCCCACCCCCACGCACCTCCGCCGGCCGCTGGCGGTCGCCGTACTGCTGGCCGTGGCGGTGGTGCTGTTGCAGTCGTTGCTCGTACCCCTCTTCGCCGGCCCGGCGGCGCACCTGGAGCCGCGCGACCTGCCGGTGGTCGTCGCGGGCCCGGCGCCGGCCACCGACCGGCTGGTCGGGCAACTCGACGCCGCCGCACCGGGCGCCTTCGAGGTGATCCGGCTGCCGGACGGTACGGCCGCCGACCGGGCGCTGCGCGACCGCGAGGCGTACGCCGCCTTCGTGCTCGGCCCGGACGGCGCGACCCTGCACACCGCGAGCGCGGCGAGCCCGACCGTGGCGGCTCTGCTCACCCAGGCGGCCGGGCAGTTCTCCGGTGGCCAGCCCGTCCGGGTGGTCGACGTGGTACCGGCCGACCCGGACGATCCCCGGGGTGCCGGCTTCGCGGCCGGGTTCCTGCCGCTCGCGCTGACCGGCATGGTGCTCGGGGCGCTGCTGGTACTGCTGCTCGGCGGTCGGCTCGCCCGGTTGGCCGGGCTGGTCAGCTTCGGGCTGCTGGTCGGCGTCGCCGGACCGCTGGTACTCCAGGGCTGGCTCGGCCTGCTGCCCGGCGACGCTGTGGCGGTCGGTGCCGCTCTCGGGCTCGTCGGGCTGGCGGTCGCGGCCACCGTCGCCGGGCTCGGCGCGGTGCTGGGCCGTCCCGGTCTCGGGCTCGGCGCGGTACTGGTCTTCTTGGTCGGCAACCCGCTCTCGGCGGTCGGCGCGGCGCCGGAACTGCTGCCCCAGCCCTGGGGCGAGGTCGGCCAGTGGCTCCCGGTCGGTGCCGGCGGCACCCTGCTCCGGTCGACCGCCTTCTTCGACGGCGCCGGAGCCGGCACCCCGCTGCTGGTCCTCGCCGGCTACGCCGCCGTCGGCCTGCTCCTGGTCACGCTGGCCCGCCCCCGCCCCCGCCACCCGCGGGCCGCCGCCGAACCCGCCTCCGTCGTCGGCGCGGATGATCGTGCTGTCTCGGTGATGTAGTGCCCTCGACCTCCCCGGGAAGCCACCACTTCCCGGAAGGGGCGTGCCGCTCCCGGTGTCGTCCCCGGGCCGTGCGGCGGGCCGGGGACGACGTGCGGGTACCCGATGAGGGAGGATGGCCGCCGTGGAACCTCTCCGGCTGATACTCCTCTACACCCACCTGATCGGTTTCGCCCTGCTGCTGGGTGGTGCCGCCGCCCAGTACGCCACCGGACGGATCCGGATCAACCCGCTGATGCTCTGGGGCGCCGTCATCCAGGTGCTGACCGGGATCGGGCTCTCCGCACCGCTGCGGGACGGCGACGAGCCGGCCCCGGCGAAGCTCGCCACCAAGCTGGTGATCGGCTTGATGATCTTCGTGATGGTGTTCTTCTCCCGCAAGCGGGAGGAGGTCAACCGTGGCCACTTCCTGGCGATCATCGGGCTGACCCTGGTCAATGCCGCCGTCGCGGTCTTCTGGCGTTAACCCCGCGCCCGAGTTGTTAACCGGGCACCCGGGCTGCCAACTGGCCGGCCGGGGCCGCTCCGGCGGCACCTCCCGGACGGAACAGCCGAAACGGGACGTCCCATAGGTCGAGGTCACGCACCGGGCGGGCCGGGAAGTGATGTCGCGCACCCCGAAGTTACGTAAGGGTAACGGGCGTTCAACAGTCAGGCACGATTGTCGGCCGGTGGACAGGCGCGGGCGTACGCTCCCGTCCGTAACGTGGGACAGCCGGCGGCAACGCGCAGGCCGGCTTTTGGCTGCCACCGCGGTGGGCGGTGTGCAATGGGAAGGAGACCGTCTTGCGCTCTGTGCGTGGGATGCGGATCGTCTCGGTATTCGCGGTGGGCGGGCTCGCGCTGGGCGCCGCCGCGTGTGGTGAGGCACCGAGCGATAGCAACGCGGGCGGCGCCGCGGCCGACAAGTACACCGCGTGCATGGTGACGGACGTCGGAGGCATCGACGACAAGTCGTTCAACACCTCCGCCTGGGCGGGCCTGGAGGCGGCCAAGGCCGCCGACGACAAGATCGACATCAAGTACGTGGCGTCCAAGGCCGAGGCCGACTACGAGCCGAACCTGACCCAGTACGTCAACCAGGACTGCGACTTCATCCTCGCCGTCGGCGGCCTGATGGGCGAGGCGACCTCGAAGATCGCCAAGGCGAACCCGGACCAGCAGTTCGGCATCGTCGACGCGAAGCTGCCGGAGAGCAACGTCTTCCCGATGCAGTTCGACACCGCGCAGGCCGGCTTCCTCGCCGGTTACCTGGCGGCCGGGATGACCAAGACCGGCAAGGTCGGCACCTACGGCGGCATGAAGATCGGCCCGGTGACCATCTTCATGGACGGCTACGCCGACGGGGTGGCCCACTACAACAAGGCCAAGAGCAAGAACGTCCAGGTGCTGGGCTGGAACAAGCAGACCCAGAACGGGTCGTTCACCAACGACTTCGTCAAGCAGGACGAGGGCAAGAAGGTCTCCGACACCCTGGTCGCCCAGGGCGCGGACATCATCATGCCGGTGGCCGGCGGCGCCGGTCTGGGCACCACGGCGGCCGCGCAGGCCTCCGGCGGCAAGTACTCGGTGATCTGGGTCGACGTCGACGGCTGCCAGAGCACCCCGAACTGCCCGGCCCTGATGACCACCGTGGTCAAGAACATCACCGACGCGGTCAAGGACGCCGTGGTGACGGCGGCCAAGGGCGAGAAGCTGGCGCACGACCCCGGCTACCTCGGCACCCTGGCCAACAACGGCGTCTCGCTGGCGCCGTACCACGAGTTCGACAGCAAGGTGCCGGCGGAGCTGAAGGCCGAGGTCGACAAGATCAAGACCGACATCAGCTCCGGTGCGATCAAGGTCACCTCGGCCAGTCAGCCGAAGTGACCCCGGGTCGGCCGTCTGACCAGGTCGGACGGCCGACCGGTACGGCTGCGACGCCGACGATCCGGTCGCTCCGATCGTCGTGGAGACATATCTCCGCGATGATCGGGGCGGCCGGTTTTCACGCCAGCCGGTACGGGCCGACAGACCGGCCCGGGCGGGCCGAACAGCCCGCAGTGATCGACGGACCGACCCTGTCGACCCGGTCCGAACAGCAGCTAGGCTGCACCATCGCCCGCACTCCAGGAGGTTGCGCTGAGACTCGAACTGCGCGGCATCACCAAGCGGTTCGGTGAGCTGGTCGCCAACGACCACATCGACCTGACGGTGGAGCCCGGAGAGATCCACGCGCTGCTCGGTGAGAACGGCGCGGGCAAGTCCACTCTGATGAACGTGCTGTACGGCCTCCTCCAGCCCGACGAGGGCGAGGTACTGGTCGACGGCAGGCAGCTTGCGGCCAAGGGCCCCGGCGACGCCATCGCGGCCGGCATCGGCATGGTGCACCAGCACTTCATGCTGGTCCCGGTCTTCACCGTTGCCGAGAACGTGATGCTCGGCGCCGAGCAGGTCCGGGGCGGCATCGCCGGCTTCCTCGACCGGCGGCGGGCCCGCCGTCAGGTGACCGAGGTCTCCACCCGCTACAACCTGCGGGTCGACCCGGACGCGGTGGTCGAGGACCTGCCGGTCGGCGTGCAGCAGCGGGTCGAGATCCTCAAGGCACTGACCCGGGACGTCGACCTGCTCATCCTGGACGAGCCGACCGCCGTGCTGACCCCGCAGGAGACCGAGGAACTGCTCGGGATCATGCGGTCGCTCAAGGAGTCCGGCAAGTCCATCGTCTTCATCACGCACAAGCTCAAAGAGGTCAAGGCGATCGCCGACCGGATCACCGTGATCCGGCGTGGCCGGACCGTCGGCACCGCCAGCCCGAGCGCGAGCGAGGACGAGTTGGCCGCGCTGATGGTCGGGCGGACCGTCAACCTGACCGTGCAGAAGGCCGCCGCCGCGCCGGGTGAACCGGTGCTGGAGGTGGCGGGACTCGTCGTCGACGACGAGCGGTCGGTCCGGGCCGTCGACGGCGTCGACCTGACCGTACGGGCCGGCGAGGTGCTCGGCATCGCCGGTGTGCAGGGCAACGGCCAGACCGAGCTGATCGAGGCGCTGATGGGGCTGCGCCCGGTGCTGCACGGCACGGTGAGCCTGGCCGGTCAGCGCATCGACGGCTGGCCGACCAAGCGGGTGCTGCGGGCCGGCGTCGGCTACGTCCCCGAGGACCGCAGCGTCGACGGGCTGGTCAAGGAGTTCAGCGTCGCCGAGAACCTGGTGCTGGACATCTACGACCGGCCGCCGTTCGGCTCCGGCCTGGTGCTCCGGCCGGACGCGATCACCGCCTCGGCCCGGGAGCGGATCCCGGAGTTCGACGTACGCACCTCGTCGGCGGAGGCGGCCGTCGGCACGCTCTCCGGCGGCAACCAGCAGAAGGTGATCATCGCTCGGGAGATGTCCCGGCCGCTCAAGCTCTTCGTCGCCGCCCAGCCGACCCGGGGGGTGGACGTCGGCTCGATCGAGTTCATCCACCGCCGGATCATCCACGAGCGGGACATCGGCACCGCGGTACTCCTGGTCTCCAGCGAGCTGGACGAGGTGATCGGGCTGGCCGACCGGATCGCGGTGATGTACCGGGGCCGGATCCTCGGCGTCGTCGGGCCGGAGACCCCGCGCGAGGAGATCGGCCTGCTGATGGCCGGCATCACCGACGCCGCACCGGATGGCACCGCAGAGACAGCCGGCACCGCCGACACCGGCGGCACCGCAGAGACCGCAACCCCCGACGGGCCGGTGACCCCGGCTCCCGACGTCGCTGGTAGCGAGGAAACCCGATGACCGACGTGAACGAGCCCGGGTCACCGTCGCCGGAGAAGTCTCCGGCCGGCCAGCGGCCCGGCGCCGAGACGGCGGCCGGGGTCGGCGCGGCCGATCCGTCCGCCGCCGCCGGCACCGCAGCCGGTCCGGCCGATTCCGGTGGTACGGCACCGGCCGATTCCGGTGGTACGGCACCGGCCGATTCCGGTGGTACGGCACCGGGCGGGCCCGGGAACGGGCTGACCGACCGGGACGGCGGCGGCCGGCAACTGCTCCAGGCGTTCGTGCACAACCTCTGGGCGGCCAACACCGTCACGGTGACCGTACTGGCGATCGTGCTGGCCACGCTTATCGGCGCCGTACTGATCGTCGTCTCCGACCCGGACGTGCTGGCCACCTGGGGCTACTTCACCGCCCAGCCCTCCGACGCGCTCAACGCGAGCTGGACGGTGGTCAGCGAGGCGTACGCGAACCTGTTCAAGGGCGCGGTCTTCGACCCGGCGGCGGTGCAGGCCTGGGCGAACGGCACCGGCGGCTGGCAGCCGGTCTTCGCGCCGATCTCGGAGACGCTGACCTACACCGCCCCGCTGGTCTTCACCGGGCTGGCGGTCTCGCTCGCCTTCCGGGGCGGCCTGTTCAACATCGGCGCCCAGGGGCAGGCGACCATCGGGGTGATCCTGGCCGCGCTGGCCGGCTTCCTGCTCCCGCTGCCCCCGGTGGTGCACCTGATCGTGGCGGTACTCGCCGGAGCGCTCGGCGGGGCGATCTGGGGTTTCGTCCCCGGCTTCCTGAAGGCGCGTACCGGTGCACACGAGGTGATCACCACGATCATGCTCAACTACGTCGCCATCTCCTTCCTGGCCTGGATCATCGTGCAGGACGGCGTGCACGATCCGGACCGGACGGACGCGATCAGCCGGCCGGTGGACGGTTCCGCGCAGCTACCCCGGCTGCTCGGCAGCGACCTGCGGGTGCACCTCGGCATCGTGCTGGCGGTCGCCGCCACCTGGGCGGTCGGCTGGCTGCTCAACCGCTCCACCTTCGGCTTCGAGCTGCGCGCGGTCGGCGCCAACCCGGACGCCGCCCGGACCGCGGGGATCAGCGTCGGCCGGACGTACGTGCTGGTCATGGTGATCGCCGGGGCGCTCTCCGGGCTGGGCGGCGCCAACATGGTGCTCGGCAGCACCGCGACCGCGCTCACCCCGCTGGTGATCGCCCAGATCGGCTTCGACGGCATCCTGGTGGCGCTGCTCGGCCGGGTGAAGCCGTGGGGCGTCGCGCTCGCCGCGCTGCTCTTCGGCGCGCTCCAGGCCGGCGGCAACCGGATGCAGTCGTACGCCAGCATCTCGCTGGAGCTGGTCACCGTGCTCCAGGCACTGATCGTCATCTTCATCGCCGCGCCGGCACTGGTGAAGGCGATCTTCGGGCTCCGGGCCGCCCGGGCCGCCAGGTTGTCCACGAGCATGGCGAAGGGCTGGTAGGCGTACATGTCGACCATGACTGTCGAGGAGCTGGCCGTCACCGTACGGCCGGGCTTCTGGACCCGGGACCGCAAGGTCGGCGCCGGTGCCGTACTGCTCGGCCTGGTCGCGGCGGTGCTCTTCGGTGCGCTGGCCACCGGCGCGGACGCGCGGTTCACGCTCAGCGAGGATGCCGGCGGCGCGGCGCTGTCCGTCAACGGCACCGTCGGGGCGATCCTGTTCGGGCTGGTCGCGGCGGCGGCCGGCGCGGCGCTGCTGGCCGGGCTGCCGAAGCGCTGGTTCGTGCCGCTGCTCGGCGTGGCGGTGGCCGGGGTGGTGCTCTCGTTCCTCTGCTGGCAGGTGTCGGCGGCGCCGGCCGGGCAGAACTTCATGCCGCTGGTCAACATCGTCCGGGGTACCTTCATCCTGGCCCTGCCGTTGATCTTCGGTGCCCTGGCCGGCGTGCTCTGCGAGCGGTCCGGCGTGGTGAACGTGGCGATCGAGGGCCAGTTGCTGATGGGCGCCTTCGCCGGCGCCCTGGTCGGCACCATCGCGGCGAGCGCCTGGATCGGGCTGATCGCGGCGGCGCTGGGTGGCGCGCTGATCTCGCTGCTGCTGGCGATCTTCACCATCCGCTACCTGGTCGACCAGGTGGTGATGGGGATCGTGCTCAACCTCTTCGCGGTCGGGTTGACCGGCTTCCTCTACGAGCGGTTGATGCAGCCGGAGGCGGCGAAATACAACCAGCCGCCGAGGTTCGAGGCGTGGCCGATCCCGGTGCTGTCCGACATCCCGGTGCTCGGCCCGGCGCTGTTCCGGGGCAACATCTTCCTCTACCTGGCGCTGATCCTGGTGGTGGTGATCCACGTCGCGCTGTTCCGTACCCGGTGGGGGCTGCGGACCCGCTCGGTGGGTGAGCACCCGACCGCCGCCGACACCCTCGGGGTGAAGGTGCTGGCGCTGCGCTACCGGAACGTACTGCTCGCCGGCATGGTGGCCGGGCTGGGCGGCGCCTCCTACACGCTTGCGCTCTACACCTTCAGCAAGAACATGATCGGCGGCAAGGGCTTCATCGCGCTGGCGGCGCTGATCTTCGGCCGGTGGAGCCCGACGGGGGCCCTGCTGGCGGCGCTCTTCTTCGGCTTCGCGGACCAGCTCGGGACGTACCTGGGCGCGATCGACAGCAGCATTCCGAGCGAGTTCCTGGCGATGCTGCCGTACCTCGCCACCCTGCTGGCCGTCGCCGGCCTGGTCGGCAAGGTGCGGGCGCCGGCCGCGGACGGTAAGCCCTACATCAAGGGCTGACCAGCGGCGGGGCAGGATGGGGGCGTGACCATGGAGATTGACTGGGCGAAGCTGCGGGCCGCGGCGACCGACGTGATGCGGCACGCGTACGCGCCGTACTCGAACTTCCCGGTCGGGGCGGCGGCGCTGGTCGACGACGGCCGGGTGGTGGTCGGCTGCAACGTCGAGAACGCCGGGTACGGCGTGACGCTCTGCGCCGAGTGCGGGGTGGTGTCGGCGCTGCACGCCTCGGGCGGCGGGCGGCTCGTCGCGCTCTCCTGTGTCGGGGCGACCGGTGAGCCGTTGATGCCGTGCGGGCGGTGCCGGCAACTGCTCTGGGAGAACGGTGGGCCGGACTGCCTGGTCGAGGCGGAGCCGGTGCCGCTGCGGATGGCGGAGCTGCTGCCGCACGCGTTCGGGGTGGAAGATCTGGAGGCGATCGCGGCGTCGGTGAAGGTGCCTCCGGTGCCGGAGGAACTGGCCGCCTGGCGGGGGCGGGGCACCGTCTTCGTGCATCCGGACGTCTCGGGCGGGCGGCAGGTCTGGACCGGGTACTGGGAGCGGGCCGCCGGGGACGCCGAAGGGGTGCAGACCGGGGTACTCGAGGAGGCGCCGACCTGGGACGACCCGGCCGAGGCGGTGAGCTGGGGCCAGGCGCGTACGCCCCGGGTGGTGGTGGTCGACGCGGACGGGGCGATGTTCTGGGCGGGTGAGGCGGAGCCGCCGGTCGAGATCCCTCGGCGTTGGGGCGACTGATCTTTCCGGGGTTCGCGGTGGCCGGGCTGAGTCGGCCTGGCGCGGGGTGGGCCGGGGCCTGCCGTGCCCGGCTCCGGGGGGTCAGGCTTGATCCCTCCGCCGGGCACGGCAGGCCCCGGCTCGGTGGGCACTGGCCGTGGGCCGGTGACGAGTCCGTGGTCGCGATCGACAAGGGACCGTGGTCTCGACAGGCAGGACCGTGGTCTCGACAGGCAGGACCGTGGTTTCGGCAAGCAAGTGGGGAAGAGGTAGCTGTGGGTGGGTTCGCTGCGGTCGACGTGATCCGGGTCAAGCGGGACGGCGGGACGCTGTCCGACGAGCAGATCGACTGGGTGGTCGACGCGTACACCCGGGGGCGGGTGGCCGACGAGCAGATGTCGGCGCTGGCCATGGCGATCCTGCTCCGCGGCATGACGCCGGGCGAGATCGCCCGCTGGACGGCCGCGATGATCGCCAGCGGGGACCGGCTGGACCTCTCCGGGGTACGCCGGCCGACCGTGGACAAGCACTCCACGGGTGGGGTCGGTGACAAGATCACGCTGCCGCTCACCCCGCTGGTGGCGGCGTGCGGTGCCGCCGTACCGCAGCTCTCCGGGCGGGGGCTGGGGCACACCGGGGGGACCCTGGACAAGCTGGAGTCGATCCCGGGCTGGCGGGCCGCGCTGGGCAACGACGAGTTCATCGCCCAGTTGGGTGAGGTCGGCGCGGTGATCTGTGCGGCGGGCGAGCGGCTCGCGCCGGCCGACCGCAAGCTGTACGCGCTGCGCGACGTCACCGGCACGGTGGAGGCCATCCCGCTGATCGCCAGCTCGATCATGAGCAAGAAGATCGCGGAGGGTACCGGGGCCCTGGTGCTGGATGTGAAGGTCGGCTCCGGCGCGTTCATGAAGTCGGAGGCGGATGCCCGGGAGCTGGCCCGGACCATGGTGGAGCTGGGCGGCGCACACGGGGTCCGGACGGTCGCCCTGCTGACCGACATGTCGACGCCGCTGGGGCTGGCCGTCGGCAACGCGGTCGAGGTGGCCGAGTCGGTCGAGGTGCTGGCCGGCGGCGGGCCGGCAGACGTGCGGGAGCTGACCCTCCGGCTGGCCCGGGAGATGCTGGTGGCGGCCGGGCTGCCGGACGCCGATCCGGAGCGGGCGTTGCGGGACGGCCGGGCCATGGACGTCTGGCGGGCGATGGTCCGGGCCCAGGGCGGGGATCCGGAGGCCCCGTTGCCGGTCGCCCCGGAGGTGGAGGTCGTCCGGGCCGACCGGGACGGTTACCTGGCCGCCGTCGATGCGTACCGGATCGGGATCGCCGCGTGGCGGCTCGGCGCGGGACGGGCCCGCAAGGAGGACCCGGTCAGCGCCGGGGCCGGGGTGCTGCTGCACCGCAAGCCGGGAGATCCGGTACGGGCCGGCGAGCCGCTGTACGAGCTGCGGGCCGACGACGCGGGCCGGATTCCGGCGGCCCGGGCCGCCGCCGCCGAGGCGGTGTCGATCTCGGCCGAGCCGCCGACCCTGCCGGCCCTGGTCATCGACCGGATCGGTTAGCCGTCGGCCGGATCGGGATCCGCGGGCTGTCCGGCCGGCCTCCAGCGCGGCTGCCACGCCGGGCGCCATGGTGTACGCGCTGCCGACCGGCTATCCTCCGTCGCCGGGGGGTAGCACGGGGTGCTGAGTCGGCTCGACTAGCGGGTCCACACCGCATCCGGTGCCGGGGGTGCCGCGGGCGCCCGAGGCGACTCCGACGTGACGGGAAACCAGGCTGTGACCGTATCCGCTCCCGACCCGCAGGCGGTCCGGGCCGCCAACGTTGTCGAGTTGCAGCGGTTAGGGCTGCCCGTGCCGCCGCCCCAGTTTCCGCTGGTGTGGGAGCCGGGCGACGCGGTCGAGCTGCGGCCCACCGCCGAGATCGAGGCCCGGACGGCCGTACTGCACCTGGTACTGGCGCGGTGCTTCGGCATGCCGCCGCAGGCCGGGATGAGCTGGCTGCTCGGCTCGCACCTGGTGGAGCAGGTGACACCGCCGGAGTGGCAGTTCGTGATGGGCAGCCGGGGCGACCACCGGTCGTTCGTACTGCACCACGACGCGATCTTCGCGCTGGCCTGGGTACTCGGGCTGAGCCGGCACCTCGACCCGACGGAGCCCAGCGACGAGCGGCTGATGGAGCAGTTGCCCAACCTGGCGGCGGGGGAGACCTTCGGCCAGTGGCGCTCCCGCACCCTGGCGGCGCCCCGGGACGCGGCGGAGGTGGCCGCCGTACTCGACTTCTACTACTGCCTGGACTGGGGCTATCTGGAGGCCGAGCAGGAGGGGTTGGAGCTGCCCGGGCTGATCGACAGCAACGCGATCGGCCAGCGGCGGTGGGCGCTGGAGTGGGCGGTGGTGTTCCGGGGGCCGTTCCACGACCCGCCCGCCGGGTGGGAGGAGGTCGACCTCTCCACCTGACCGGCCGGCGGTCAGCGGGGGTGGTGGGCGGTCACCTGGACCGCGACGGTCACCTGGACGGGTTCCGGGAGGTCGTCGATCCGCGGGTCGAGCCGGTCGGGCTCGGCGTGCCAGGCGCTCGGTCCCATCCCGATCAGGGTGCGCACCCCGGTCCGGTCGAGCCGGAGGGTGGCCCGGTGCACCGCCGTCGGACCCGGCGCGAAGTGCTCGGCCAGGCTGCCGGCGACCCGGGCCTCCTTGGCCGGGTCGACCCGGAGCAGGCCGAGCCGGTCGACCAGTTCGCCGAGATGCTCGGCGGTCGGCGTGACCACCAGCAGCGCGCCGTCGCTCCGGAGTACCCGGCGGAACTCCGGTCCGTTGCGCGGGGCGAAGACGTTCAACAGCAGCCCGGCGGCGCCGTCGGCCAGCGGCAGCCCGCGCCAGGTGTCGCAGAGCGCGGCACCGGCCCGGGGATGGGCCCGGGCGGCCCGGCGCAGCGCCGGCTTGGAGACGTCCAGGGCCAGCCCGACGGCGGCGGGCAGGGCGTCGAGCACCGCGCCGAGGTGCCGGCCGGTGCCGGCTCCGGCGTCCACCACCAGTTCCGGGTACGTCTGGAGTGCCGGCCCGGCGACCGCCCTGGCGAGGTCGGCGAGCGCGGTCGAGATCAGGTCGTAGTGGCCGGCGCCGAGGAACTCCTCCCGGGCGGCCACCATCGCCGGGCTGTCCCCGGAGTGCGTGGCCCGACCGGCGGTCAGGTTGACGTACCCCTGGCGGGCCAGGTCGAAGCTGTGCCCCGCCGGGCAGCGCAGCGCGACCACCGCGGCGGGCGGTACGGCGGCCAGCGGCCGGGCGCAGACCGGGCAGCGGAGCCGGCGCAGAACCTCGGGTGGCACCCCGTCACGATAGTGCCCGACCTGGCCGGGACCGGCGGTGGTCCGCCGCTCCGGCGCCCGGTGTCCCGCCGCTGGTCGGGGCGGCCGGGCTACTAGGGTCGGTGCATGGCGGCAATCGGCTACGAAGACATCGTCCGGGTCCCCAAGGCGCTGCTGCACGACCACCTCGACGGCGGGCTGCGCCCGGCCACGGTGGTCGAACTCGCCGAGGCGGTGGGGCATCCGTTACCCACCACCGACCCGGAGGAGCTCGGCCGGTGGTTCGTGGCGGCGGCCGACTCGGGGTCGCTGGAGCGTTACCTGGAGACCTTCGCGCACACCGTGGCGGTGATGCAGACGGCCGAGGGGCTGCGCCGGGTGGCCGCCGAGTGCGCCCTCGACCTGGCCGCGGACGGCGTGGTCTACGCCGAGGTCCGGTTCGCCCCGGAGCAGCACCTGGAGCGGGGCCTCGGCCTCGACGACGTGGTGGAGGCGGTGCTGGAAGGCTTCGCCGAGGGCGCGGCCGAGGCGGCGGCGAACGGGCACCCGATCCGGGTCGGCACGTTGCTGACCGCGATGCGGCACGCCGCCCGGTCGCAGGAGATCGCCGAACTCGCCGTCCGGCACCGGGACACCGGCGTGGTGGGCTTCGACATCGCCGGTGCGGAGGCGGGCTTTCCGCCCACCCGGCACCTGGACGCCTTCGAATACCTGCAACGGGAGAACTTCCACTTCACCATCCACGCCGGTGAGGCGTTCGGGCTGCCCTCGATCTGGCAGGCGATCCAGTGGTGCGGTGCCGACCGGCTGGGGCACGGGGTGCGGATCGTCGACGACATCACCCCGGGGGACGCCCGGCCGGTGCTCGGCCGGCTGGCCGCGTACGTCCGGGACAAGCGGATCCCGCTGGAGCTGTGCCCGTCGTCCAACGTGCAGACCGGTGCCGCCCCGTCGATCGCGGAGCATCCGATCGGGCTGCTGCGGGACCTGCGGTTCCGGGTCACCGTCAACACCGACAACCGGCTGATGAGCGGCACCTCGATGTCCCGGGAGATGGCGCTGTTGGTCGAGGCGTTCGGCTACGGCTACTCCGAGTTGCAGTGGTTCACCATCAACGCGATGAAGAGCGCCTTCATCCCGTTCGACGAGCGGCTTGCCATCATCAACGAGGTGATCAAACCGGCGTACGCCAAGCTGCTGTCCTGACCGTCGCACCGATGGGGCCGGTCCGGATCGGCCGCCGAGCGAGGGCGTTGTCGCACGATTTCCGGTCTGCTATCTCTTTTGGCCGGGAAAACTGCCGGGCCGGTCAGTCCGGTCGTCCGGGCGGCCATTCGGTGGTCCGCACGGATCGCGTAATCCGGCACTTCGACCTTGCCGTACCGGAGCGGTCGGGCAAAGGTTCTCTGCGCTGTACGGGTACCAGGCTGGCGGTGACACCGGAGCCGGACGCAGCCACCGTACGCGAGGGCGTAGGGTTTCCCCGTGCCGGTAACGTTCGATACGTTGCGGTACGGGTCCCGGGTGCGGGCCGAGCAGTGACCATCCGGTTGTGGACGGTCGATGGCAGTAGAGCACGGACAGGATGCGTGACTACCCTGGGTGACACCAGAAAGACAGACTGCTGTCAAATCGCGGGGACATCCCGATGCGCTTCCAGTCGGTGACAACCTGGGCTTTCTTCTTGAGTTGCGGCGTGATGGAATCTCGGAGGTCCGACCCGCCCGGGTCGGTCGATCAGCGGTGCCCTGGGCCATTGGCCGGGTACTGGATGGGAAGGCGGTGACGTGAGCAAGCGGCCGAAGACAGCAAACCCGTTCCTGTCGCGTCTCCGCTGGCCGGTCGCCGGCCGGCTGCGCGACATGCCGATCTGGTCGAAGCTGGGCCTGATCATGATCGCGCCGACCATCGCGGTCGTCGTGGTCGGTACGACCAGCATCGTCGACCACATGGAGACGTTGGACGACGCGAACCGGGCGCACACCCTGGCCACGCTTGCCCAGACCTCCGGCGAACTGGTGCACGACCTGCAGGACGAGCGGGCGGGCGCCGTGCTGCTGCTCGGCTCACGCAACGAGACCGCCCGGAAGGCGGCCCGCGACACCTACAACAAGGTGCACCCCGAGGTCGACAAGGCCAAGGGGCCCTACTCGGAGCGCCGGGCGCAGCTCGACGAGCTGCCGGCCAACTTCGACGCGCTGCTGGCCCAGATCGACCAGGGCCTGGCCGATCTGCCGGGGATCCGCAGCCAGGTCATCAACTCCAAGCTCAAGCTGACCGACGCGGCGCAGTCGTACGAGGGTCTGATCAACGACCTGCTGAACATCCGGGACCTGGCCTCGCAGCTCGCCGGCGACTCCTCGCTGAGCGACCGGATGCGGGCCGCCGCCGCCAACGCGCGCGGCAAGGAGTTCCTGTCGATGCGGCGGGTCGTGGTGCACCGCGCCCTGATCGACGGCCGGCTGACCGCCGCGCTGCAGACCGACTACATCGCCACCGAGACCGGTCAGCAGCAGGCGTTGCAGACGTTCAAGGCGATCGCCACCGGCTCCGAGTCCGCCTTCTACGACGAGACGGTCACCGGCGCCGACGTGCGTGAGGTCGACAGCTACGGCGGCTGGATCCGGGGCCGGACGAACGAGAGCATGGCCGACGCTCCGTTCGACGCCGACGACTGGGACTCCGCGATGGTCGGCAACGCCCAGCTGATCCGTTCGGTCGAGGGCCGACTCGACTCCGACGTGCTCGCCGAGGCGAGTGCGCTCCGCGACGACGTGCAGCGGCAGGTCTTCCTGGAGACCGGTCTGCTGCTCAGCATGCTGCTGCTGGCGGTGCTCTTCGCCTATCTGGTCGCCCGCTCGATGGCCCGCTCGCTGCGCGAGCTGCGGCACGGCGCGCTCTCCATCGCCCAGTACGGTCTGCCGCACGCGGTGTCCCGACTGCGCGACCCGCAGATGACCGCGCAGATGTCGCCGGTGCAGGTGGCCAACCAGATCGCCGAGCCACTACCGGTACGCAGCAAGGACGAGTTCGGCCAGGTCACCGAGGCGTTCAACGCCGTTCACCTGGAAGCCGTCCGGACCGCCGCCGAGCAGGCCGCACTGCGGGCCTCGGTCGCGACGATGTTCGTCAACCTCGCCCGCCGTTCGCAGATCCTGGTCGACCGGCTCATCGGTCACCTGGACCGGCTGGAGCGGGGCGAGGAGGACCCGGACCGGCTGGCCGAGCTCTTCCAGCTCGACCACCTGGCCACCCGGATGCGCCGCAACGACGAGAACCTGCTGGTGCTCGCGGGTGCCGACTCGACCCGGGTGCAGCGCGAGCCGGCGGCACTGATCGACGTGCTCCGGGCAGCGCAGTCCGAGGTCGAGCACTACACCCGGATCGAGTTCGGGATGGTCGACCGGGACATCGAGGTCCAGGCCGCCGCCGTCAACGACCTGGTGCACCTGGTCGCCGAGCTCTTCGACAACGCCACGGCCTTCTCCCCGCCGGACTCACAGGTGATGGTGGAGGCCCGTCGGGTGGGTGACCGGGCGACGCTCTTCGTCGAGGACCGGGGCATCGGGATCACCGCCGAGCAGCTACAGGACCTCAACGAACGGCTCGCCACGCCGCCCGCCGTCGACGTGACCGTCTCCCGGATGATGGGCCTGGTCGTGGTCGCCCGGCTGGCCTCCCGGCACGGCGTGAAGGTCGAGCTGCGGCCCGGCCCCGACCGGGGGACCGTCGCCGACGTCACGCTGCCCACCGCGATGCTGATCCCCCGGGCACTCTCCGGCCGGACGCAGCCGGGCGGTCTCCCGGTCACGCCGGAACCGACCTCCCGCCCTGCCTTCGGCGCCCCGCTCGCCCTGGAGAGCGGTCCGGCCACGCCGCCGGTACCGAGCTTCGGCGGCGACCGTGGTCCGGGCTTCGGCGGCGACCGTGCCCCGAGCTTCGGCGGCGGTCGCAACCGCGACGGCGCGCCCCTCGACCGGCCGTACGAGCCGGCGATGAACGGCGGCGGGCAGACCAGCGCGCCGAGCCAGCCCAGGGACATGCCGGCCTGGTCCGACCTGACCGGCGCCCGGGCGGGCCGCAACGGAAGCGACCCGTTCACGCCGCGGATCCCCAACGGGCACGACATCGAGCCGCTGCCGCAGCGGCGGGCCACCGAGCAGGACCCGGCCGGCCTCTCGGCGAACGAGACGACGACGATGTCCGGGTTCATCCCGCGGCAGCGTCCGGCCGCGCCGGATCCGCAGCCGAACGGGCTGACCGCGCTGCCGCCGGTCTCCGCGCCGCCGATCCCACCGATCTCGGCGCCGCCGGCCGCGCAACCGCCGGTCTCCGCGCCGCCGTTCGGCCAGACCCCGTCGCCGGCCGTGCCGCCGCCCGCGCCGGCCCCGGTGCCGCCGCCGGCCGCGCAGCCGCCGGCTCCGGCGGTCAACGCGCCGCCGGCCTGGCCGCCGGTCAACACGCCGGACCGGGAGGCCGCCGCGCCGCCCGTTCCGGAGCGCCTGGCCGCAGCCCTGGACATGACCGCCGAGCTGCCTCGGATGGCTCGGCCGTCGGTGGACGCCGCGGCCAACGTGGAGGCCCGGCCGAAGTTCGCCGACGAGACCATGGAACTGCCGATCTTCCGCGAGCTGGAGTCGGCCTGGTTCCGCACCCGCCGGAAGCCCGAGGAGACCGGTGGACAGCCGCAGGGAGCCGGCGCGGCTTCCCAGGCGCCCAGCCAGGCCGTCGCGGTGGACACCGCCGTTCCCGACGCGGCCCAGACCGGACCCGTACCGACAGGCAACGCGGCAACGGTGGACAGTCCGAGGCCCGGTGGCCAGCAGCCGGGGAGCGGGCCGATCACCAACGGCACCGGTCGGCCGGGTGACGGTGGCTGGCGTACGGCTGCCGACGACGGTTGGCGGGCAGCCATGGCGGCTACGGCAGCCGCCACCACGGGTGGCCAGACCACCCAGACCGGGCTGCCCAAGCGGGTGCCGATGGCCCAGTTGGTGCCCGGAGCCGTGGAGAAGCCAACCACCTCGGTGCAGCGTCGTACGCCGGAGGCGGTACGCGGGCTCTTGTCCGCGTACCACCGTGGGGTGCAGCGTGGCCGCACGCACCCGACGGACGACCAGTCGATCAACCCGGAGGCGACTCCGGGAGGGCAGCAGTCCTCGCAGGCCGAGGTGGGCCCCGCGACCGCAAGCGGCCAGAAGGAGCATGAAGGATGACATCTACGCAGGATCTCGGTTGGCTCTTGGCCAACTTCGCCGATCGTGTGCCCGGCGTCGCCCACGCGATCGCCGTCTCCGCGGACGGTCTGCTCCTGGCGTCGTCACGGGACCTTCCGCGCGACCGGGCGGATCAGCTCGCCGCGATCGCGTCCGGCCTGGTCAGCCTCACCCAGGGGGCGGCGCGCTGCTTCGAGGGTGGGGCGGTGCTGCAGACGGTGGTCGAGATGGACAATGGTTTCCTGTTCCTGATGTCCATCTCGGACGGCTCGTCCTTCGCGGTGCTCGCTGCCCGGAGCTGTGACGTCGGACAGGTGGGATATGAGATGGCGCTGCTCGTCGACCGGGTGGGTGACGCGCTGACGCCGCCGACCCGGGCCGCCGCGGGGATGCTGAGCTAGGTGGTATCCGGCCGGTGTGGTTCGCTGGCCGGTGCGACGACAATGCAACAATGACGAACTCCAGGCTTTGAGTTCTCGGGTACGACGAGAAGGGGGTGAACGGCGATGATGGCCGAACGCGACGAGCCGACGGGCGCGCTGGTGAGGCCATATGCCGTTACCCGTGGTCGTACCAGGCCGAGGCTCGACATCGCCTTGGAGGCGCTCGTCGAGACGACGGTGCGCGGTCGGTCCGCCGGTAACGGCAATGGCGGCCAGGGCCGGGAGCATCAATACATCGCCGCGCTGTGTGATGGTCGGCTGCAGTCGCTCGCGGAGATCGCGGCGCGGATGCAGTTACCGCTCGGAGTGGCTCGGGTCCTGATCGCCGACATGGCCGCCGATGGCCTGGTGGCGGTGCACGAACCGACAATTCTGGACGACTCAAACGACGCGGTGGGCACTGAACTGCTGGAGAGGGTGCTGAGTGGACTTCGCAGGCTCTGACATGTCGCACCGCCCAACGGCCGGGCGCGTGACATCGGCGAAGATCGTCATCGCCGGTGGCTTTGGCGTCGGCAAGACAACACTGGTCGGTTCGGTCTCGGAGATCACGCCGCTGACCACCGAGGCGATCATGACGTCGGCTGGTGTGGGTGTCGATGACACCCGCCAGGTGCCGGGCAAGACGACCACCACGGTCGCGATGGACTTCGGTCGGATCTCGATCGACCGGGACCTCATCCTTTACCTGTTCGGCACCCCGGGCCAGACGCGGTTCTGGTTCATGTGGGACGAACTGGTGCGGGGAGCGATCGGTGCGGTTGTCCTGGTGGACACCCGCCGGCTGGCCGACTGCTTCGCGGCCATCGACTTCTTCGAGCACCGGCGACTGCCGTACCTCGTGGCGATCAATTGCTTCGACGGGATGCAGTACCACGACCCGCAGGACGTGCGGGACGCGCTGGCGATCTCGAACGAGGTGCCGGTGGTCGCGTGTGACGCCCGCAACCGGGAGTCGACCAAGCACGTGCTGATCTCGCTGGTCGAGTACGTGCTCACCATGCGGCGCTCGCGCGCCGTCGCCCCGGCCTGACCGGCGAGCACCTCGCCCGTCGGTGGTCCGGTGATAGGCCGGCACCGCCGACGAGGTCACCTGGCCCGCGCCGGGTGACCTGCTGCCCGCGTGCCGGTGGCGACGGTGCGGATGCGCCCTCCGCCGGGCCGTCCGGCACCCTCCACTGCGGTGGCGGCGTCGTAGCGGCGGACGGCCACCGGTGCCGGGACACGACGCCTGCCAATCACGCCGCGAGCCGATCCCGCCGGAGTTCCCGCACCAGCACCCGGTGCCGGGCCCCGGGCGACGGCCGAGCGACGCGAGGCGGGCCGAGGGCCGGGTCCGGCGGGAGCGCCGCCGGGGATCCGGTCGACCGGTATCCGAATCGGATGCTCACCCTCGGGGAGCGGGCCGCGCGAGGTCGCCGTCCCGCCGTTCCGGCTGCCTCCGGCTGCCTGCGGCACGGCGGTGATCGCGCCCGGCGGAGAGGTCGGCCGCGGGAAGGCGCGCTCGTAGACCTGGTTCAGGAACGTTGCGGCCTCGTGTTGGTCAGGAGACCCGGCTCCAAGCGCCGGAGACCACGGTGAAGACGCCGAGCGAGTCCGGCTCCATCCCGCCGTGCCGGATCGGCGCGAACGAGTACGCCCCGGCGATCCCCTCGATGATCTGGTTGCCCAGGTAGGCGCGCAGCCGACCCCGGTCGACGCTCTTGCCGAGCCGTGCGGCGTTGACGATCAGTCGCAGCGAGTCCGACGCGTACGGTGCGAACCCGCTGGACGAGCCGTGCAGGTGGATGTAGCGGTAGACGAAGTCCCGCCGGTCCAGCCCGGCCGTGCTGGTGTTCGTCAGCGACGAGCTGCCCAGCGAGCTGGGGTGCACGGCGTACGCGCCCTCGACCGCTGGTGCGTTCGCCTCCGACAGGGTCTCCTCGGCGACCGCCCCGGCGTCGAAGAAGATCCGGCCCTCGTAGTCGGTCTGCCGTAGCACCCGGGCCGCCTTGCCGGAGAACGGCGCGGTGCCCCAGACGACCACCGCCTCGGGATCGGGGCCGGTCACCTTGCGGACCGCCGGGCGGTAGTCGGCGTTCTCGGCCCGAGGCAGCCGGGTCACCTTGACGAGGTCGACGTCCACGGACTTCAGGGCCGCTGTGAGGGCCCGTACGCCCGAATCTCCGTGCCCCCCTGGCGCGGCCAGCAGACCGACCCGTTCGAAGCCCTGCGAGCGAATCAGCCGGGCTAGCACCCGTGCCACGTCGCGGGCGTCCGGGGTGAGTTTGAAGATGTACGTCCGCTGCGCCGTCGGCACGGTGATGTTGTCGGCGGCGGCGAAGGAGATGAACGGCACCTGTTGTTGCTGCGCGATCGGGATGATCGCCAGGGAGGTCTCGGCGAGGCAACCGCCGACCAGCGCGTGCACGTTCTCCCGGGTGGCCAGCTCTGTCGCGTGCTGGGCGGCGAGCCGCGGTTCGCTGGCGTTGTCCCGGATCACCAGCCGGATGTTGCGGCGCAGGTTGCCGACGGGTACGCCCTGCTCGTTGAGCTTGTCGGCCGTGATCTTCAGCGCCCGTTCCTGGAGTACGCCGAGTGCCCGGCCGGGGCCGGTCAGTTCGAGGCTGGCGCCGATGACCAGCTCGGTCGAACCGGGCCCGCGCGGTCCAGCCCGGTCCTCGTCTTCCCGTCCGCAGGCGGCGAGCAGTGTGGTGGCGGCTGCCGCGAGGAGGCCACGCCGGCTCAACGTCCACGCCTGCGTTGCCGGTCCGGCCATCGTCGCCACCCTCCCTGCGCTGGTCGTAGGTGTCGCCTACGGTCCCGGGGAATGGTGGCGGCAGCTCCCAGGCGTCGTCAACTCCGTGCACTGTGGTGAGAAACACCAGGTAGACATAGGTCTGAAGCTGATTGGTCGGTCAGGCGACGGGTCCTGACCGGACAGTCCGAGCGGCGGTGTCGACCGGGTGGGCAGCGCGAGCGGAGCGTGTCCGAGCAAGCACGCGCAGCCCGGTCGACGCGGAAAACCCACACCGGCTGGAAGTCGATGACGACGCCGGTGTGGGTTTTCGGTGGAGTGGCGTATCCGGTCCGTCAGGACCGGTAGCTGGCGGAGCGGTACTCGTAGTCGTGGTTGTCGGCGCGCTCGTCCGGATCACGGCTGAAGTCCCAGCCTCCGGCGGCCTCCCGACCCGGCCGGCCGCCGACGGCGTAGCCGCCGATCTCCTGGCCACGGCGCCAACCCCGGAAGTACCCGGTGGTGTGCTCGGCGATCCGGGCCGCGTCGCGGACGATGCGCAGCGGCCGCTCGTCGCGCAGCGGCGAGCCGGGCACCAGGTTGGCCTGCGGCACCCGCTTGGGCAGGCCGGCGGTGGTCGAGGCGCCGACCGAGGGCCGTGCCGCCTGCTGGGCGGCCTGCCAACCGCTGTCGGCCGTCGACGACCACTCCACTTCGGTCTCCTCGGAGTGACCGGTGAACCAGGCGGACCTGGCCGCCGCGAAGATCAGCAGATCACCGTCACCCTCGTCGGAGACCGGCGGCGTACTCGGCTCGGCACTACGGCGGGGCAGGCCCGAACCGGTCTGGGTCGCCGGTTCTCTCCGGTCCACCAGGCGCAGCGGCGGGTTGTCGGCGGGGAGCTCATTGTGCGGGTTGTTCCGGTCGGCCAGCGGTGTCGGCTCGACGAGGCGCAGCGTGGGCGGCTCCGGGGGCAGGTCGTCCGCCTGCCACGGCGGGGTGACCCGCCCGTCGGCGGGCGCCGGGCTGACCGGCGCGTCCCGCTGGCCGGACTGCTCGCCCGAGTATCCCGGGTATCCCGACCCGCTCGCCCGGTCGTCCTGCTCCTCGCCGGAGTTCACCAGCGGCCAGTTGGCCCGGGAACCGGGCGGTGCCGGCGGCTCGGGCCGGGTCGCCGGCACCGAGACGGTCAGGCCGGCGGCGGAGATGGTGCCCGGACGTGCCGTGCCGTCTCCGTTGGTCTTCGGCCGGGGCGTGATCGGCGTCGGCCGCCGCTCGTTGCGGGCGCTGTTGATGGCGGCGGTGGTCAGGGTGGCCCGGAACGGCTCGCCGGCCTCGGCCGGCGGGATCGAGCCACGCTGTGCCGGTGGCATCGGCGTCATCCCGGGCGGCGGGGGCGGCGGCGCGGAGACCGGCCGGTTCGCCATCGTGTCGGCGTGGTAGGCGGGCGGCGCCGAGGAAGGCGCGGCCGAGCGTGGTTCGCGGGGAGGCCCGGAGACCGGGATGACCGGCATGGAGAGCGTGGCGGCCGGCGACAGCGGCGGTGCCGAGGAGGGGGTGACCGGCGGCGGTGCCATCGGCGGCGGCGCGACCGGTGCCGGCGCCACCGGTGGTGGTCCCATCGGCTGAGGGCTGGCCGGCCCGTTGCCGGCTGCCGCCGGCTGGTGCCGGGTGCGCCGCCCCGAGCTGGGTACCGGCTCCCGGGCCGGACCGGGCAGTCCGGTGCCGGCCGGCGGCGGTGCCTCGCCGGCGCCGCGCCGCCCGGCCCGCCGACTCGGGGCCGGGGCCGGGGCCGTGACGACCCGGGCGGTCAGGGTGGCGACCAGCGCGTCGCAACCGGCGTCGCAGGCACGTACGGCCGCCACGGCCTGTCGTACGGTCTCCGCGGCGGCGGAGGTGAGGGCCTTGTTGGCGGCGCCCCGTCGAGGGGTCTCCGCGATGGCGACCCGGAGCGCGGTGACCGCGTCGGTGATGACGTCGGCCTCGGCGACGCCGTCCGCGGCGAGATGCGCGGCGATGGCGTCGGTGGCGACCGAGGTGTCCCGGCCGCGTGCACTGGTGCCGCCGAGCATGCCCGGCTCGGGCAGTGCGTCCAACACGGCCAGCGAGACCGGCTCGGCCGGATCCGGGTACGCCCGCAGCGCGGCCGGGTACAGCTCGCGCAGCACCTCGCGCAGGGCCACGGCGGCGGCGTGCCGGCCATTGGCGAGCGCGGCGTGCGCGGCGAGTACCGGCTTGAAGCTGGCGAGTTCGCGCGGCGGCGGCAGGGTGGCCGCGGAGAGCGCGCCGGCCTGCAACGCCCGGGCGAGCCCGACGGCGCGTCGCTCGGCCGGGGCGGACTCCCGCTCCTCGGCCGACTCGTCGTCGGCGAACCGTTCGGCGAAGTCGTCGACGGAGTCGTCGTCGGCGATGACCAGTGGACGCCCGGCCGCGCTCAGCAGCGAGGTGACCATGTGGTCGTCGCTGTCCGCCGCGACGGCGGCCCCGCTCGGCCCGCTGCTCCGTTCGACGAGCACCGCGCCGAGCTGGGCGTAGCCAGCCGGGTCATCGGTGATCTCGCAGACATGGAGCAGTCTGCCTGCGTCATCGACCACCGCGGAGGTCAGCGTCGCGCCGGCCGAAGCCGGCCGGCCCGTCGCGTCCGCAGAGGCCAGACCGCAGTACACCCGCACGAGCGCCACGGCGTCGTCCTCCTCCCGAGACACAAGTGGTGTGCCAAAGACTGATGCTCCCTGGTAAGGGGTCAGTCGCGCCAGTCCACGGCGGCAGAGATCTTGCCGATAATCGTGCGCCACCCGAGACTTGCGGTTTGTGCCCCGATTTTCTTGAGTCGCCGCCGACCCCGGAATCCGCCGAGACCGCCGGCCACGGTCGCCCGGAGCGCCTCGTCGAGGTCATCCAGGCTGGAGCCGGGGGAAAGCATATCGAGTACGGCGGGGAGCCGAAGCGCGTAGGCCAGGTCGCGGGCCACCTCACCAGCCTCGATGAGCAGCGTCGAGTCCCAGACGTCGTGCCCGCCACGGAGGTTCTCCACCACGAGGTCGAGCTCGTAGGAGTCCTCGTCGAGCGGGGCGACGTCGGCCGGCGTGATCCGCTCGACGAGCTGGTCCCAGGTGTCCAGGTCGGCCAGATCGTGCGGCGCTCCGGACTTGACGAATGTGACAAGTGCCTCAGGACTCTTGAACAGCAGCAACTTGCCCCGGTGGGTGAGGAAGGCCGGCACCTCCTCGCCCTCGTCCTCCTCGTCCTCCTCCTCGGCGGCCTTGGCGTCGGAGTCGGCGGCCTTGGCCTTGCCGTCCCGCTCCGCCTCCTCCTCGTCGGCCTCGGCGAACTGGTCGGCGAGTTCCTCGTCGAGGATCACGACCGTCTCGTCGTCCTCGTCCTCGTCGACCTCGGCCTGCCGCGACCGGCTGGCGAAGAGGTCGTCCTGCTCCCGGTCCTCGATGTCGGTCGGGGTCAGCTCGCTCTCCGGGCGGTAGGTCCGCAGGGTGAAACCGGCGCCCGAGGGGAGGGCGATCTCGACCGGGTCGATCCGGACCTCTTCCCACAGCGAGCGGTCCGGCGTGCCGGACGCCGCCGGGGCGTCGTCGGTGCCGGCGGCGTCGTCGCTGGTTTCCGAGGAGCCGTCGATCTGCCCGGGGTCGACAGCCCCGTCGCTTCCGGCGGGCTCGTTGCCGGGCTCGTCGGTTTCGGGCCGGTGGGACGACTGGCGGGCCACGCTGACCTCCGTGTGCGCTCGATATGGGCACCCGACCCGGCGAGGGTGCCGGCGGATCGGTGACTCTGCGCACACACCCTAGTAGGCCGGCGGCGGGCGTGGATGCCGGCACCCCGTTGGACTTCGTCGCATATATTAGTAGGCTTACTACTTATGAACGCCCAGGCGCTGCACGGCCATCTCGATGCGCTGCTGCTCGCGGTGCTTGAGCGGGGCGCGCTGCACGGGTACGCCATCATCGAGGCGCTCCGGGCCCGCAGCGGCGGCGTGCTCGATCTGCCCACCGGGACCATCTATCCGGCGCTGCGCCGGTTGGAGCGGGCCGGATACGTCAGCAGCACCTGGAGCACCGTCAACGGCCGCGAGCGCCGGACCTACGAGCTGACCGGTGCCGGGCAGCGCGCCCTGGCGGGCGAGCGGACCAGTTGGCAGGAGTTCAGCTCGACGGTGGGGCAGTTCCTCGGCGGAGCGCCCACCCCCGGCGCACCCGCCTGACCGGCCGCTCGGATCGGCGCGGTGTCGATGCCCGGCTCAGGCGCCGATCGCCAGATAGTCGCGTTCCGCGCCGGTCTGGCGTAGCCACTGGTCCCGGTACCAGCCGGGTCGGCCGACCAGTTCGGCGTGGCTGCCCCGGTCGGTGACCCGCCCCTGGTCGAGGACGACGACCTCGTCGTAGCGGTCCACACCGGAAAGCCGGTGTGTGACGAGTACCACCGTGCGGTCCGGGCCGGCGTGTGCGGTCGCCGAGGCAAGCACCGCGTCGGCGGCGGCGGGGTCGAGACCCTCGGTCGGCTCGTCCAGCACCAGGATCCCGGCCGGGGCCGCGAGCAGGGCCCGGGCCAGCAGCAGGCGTTGCCGTTGTCCGCCGGAGAGTTGACCGCCGTCCTCGCCGACCATCGTGTCCCAGCCGGCGGGCTGCTGCCGTACCCAGTCGAGCAGGCCGGCCGCCTCGGCCGCGCCGGCCAGGTCGTCGTCGGTCGCCCCGGCCCGGCCGAGCAGGAGGTTCTCCCGGACCGTGGCGTGGAAGACGTGTGCCTCGGCGAGCAGTCCGCCGACGATCCGGGGCAGCCGGTCGACGGGCAGGTCGAGCAGGTCGACGCCGTTGCACACGACCCGGCCCCGGTCCGGCCGGACCATCCCGGTCAGCACGGCGAGCAGGCTGCTCTTGCCGGCACCGCTCGGACCGACGACGGCGATCCGGCTTCCCGCCGCCAGGTCGAGGCTGACCCCGTCGAGTGCGGGCGGGCCCGGCCGGCGGTATCGGAGGCTCACCTCCTCGACCCGGCAGTGCCACTGGCGGGCGACCTCCTCCGTCCCGGAGCCGTCCGCCGGCTCGACGCCCGGCGAGGACGCCGGAGCGCCGGCCGGCCTCTCCGGTTCGCTCGCCGGGGCGGTCAGCAGGTCGGCCACCCGGGTCAGGCCGGTGCGCAGCCGGGCCCAGTGCCGGGCCGCGCCGACCAGCGCCAGGGCCGCCTCGACGGCGGCGAGCGTGCCGACCGCGAGGACCCCGACGAGTACGCCGTCGACGCCCGCCCGCAGCGCCACGGTCAGCACGGTGGCGCTGGTCGCACCGGCCACCAGGACCCCGAGACCGTCCACGGCCCAGCCCACCGCCGCCGTCCGGCGTTCCAGCCCGGCGAGTTCGCGGGCACGGGCGTCCGCCCGGTCCAGCGCCGCCCGGGTGGCGCCGAAGGCGGCCAGGTCAGCGGCGCCGGCGGTCAGGTCCACCGCGTCCCCGGCGAGCGCGCCGCGCAACGGCGCCACCCGGGCGGCGGTACGCCGGGTGAGCACCGCCGCCAGCGCCGGAAGCGCGACTCCGGCCAGCAGCAGTCCGCCGGCCAGGGCCAGTCCGGCGAGCGGGTCGACGGCGGACGCGCCGGCCACGGCGAGCAGGCCCATGATCGTGGCCGCGGCCCCGGGGACCAGCACCCGGAGCAGCAGGTCCTGCACCGCTTCGACGTCCGAGACGAGCCGGCTGAGCAGGTCTGCGGAGCGCTGCGGAGCGGCGGTGCGCCGGGCCGCCAGCGTGGCGAAGAGCCGGGCCCGGACCTCGGTGACGACCCGCAGCGCGGCGTCGTGCCCGGCCAGCCGCTCGGTGTAGCGCAGCACGCCCCGACCGATCGCCAGGGCCCGTACCGCGACGATCGCCACGGTGAGGGTGTCCAGCGGCGGCCGGCCGGCGGCGCTGACCAGCAGCCAGGTCGCGGTCGCCAGCAGGGCGAGCCCGGCGAGCTCGGTGCCGGCGGCGAGCAGGCCGGCGCCGAGCAGCCGACCGAGGTACGGGCGGGCCAGCCGCCAGACGGCACGTTCGGGTCGCAGCCTCACGCCACCACCTCCCGGGGCAGCGCCGTGACCGGCTCCTGTTCGGTCACCCGCCCGTCCTCGATCCGGAGCACCCGGTCCGCCTCGGCCAGCAGGGTCGGGCGGTGCGCCACGAGCAGGGCCGTACGCCCGGCCACCAGGTGCCGGGTGGCCGCGAGTACGGCCGCCTCCGAACCGGCGTCGAGCCGGGCGGTGGGCTCGTCGAGCAGCACGATCGGGGCGTCCCGGAGGAAGGCCCGGGCCAGCGCGACCCGCTGCCGCTGCCCGCTGGACAGCCCGTGGCCGCGCTCGCCGAGCCGGGTGTCGAGGCCGTCCGGTAGGTCGGCGACCAGCTCGGCCAGGTCGGCGGCCCGGACCGCGGCCCGGACCGCCGCGACGGGTGCGTCCGGCGCGCCGAGCCGGATGTTCTCGGCGAGGGAGCTGCCGAACAGGTGGGCCCGCTGCGGTACCCAGGCCAGCTGCCGGCGCCACCGCGCCAGGTCCAGCGCCGCGAGGTCGGTACCGTCGACGGTGATCCGCCCGCTGCTGGGGCTGACGAATCCGAGCAGCAGGTGCAGCAGGGTGCTCTTGCCGGCGCCGCTCGGACCGACGACGGCGATCCGCTCGCCGGGCCGGATGGTGAGGGTGACGTCGCGCAGCGCGGTGCTGCGCTGGTATTCGACCGTCACGGACTCGAACCTGATCTCGCCGTGCCGACCCGGTTGGTAGTGGCGTTCGTGGTCCGGGTCGTCCGGGCCGCCGGTCAGCCGGGCGGCGGCCGGCTTCCCGGAGTTAGCGGCGGTCGGCTGGCCGGCGGTGCGGGCGGTCGGCTCGGGGTCGAGCAGGGTCAACGCCTCGTCCAGCGCGGTCAGCCCCTCCTGGCTGGCGTGGAACTGGCTGCCGGCGGCGCGCAGCGGCAGGAACGCCTCGGGGGCGAGCAGCAGCACCAGCAACGCCGTCTGCAGGGCGAGCCCGCCGTGGAGCAGCCGGAGACCGATCGGCACCGCGACCAGTGCGACCGAGAGGGTGGCGACGAGTTCGAGTACGAGCGCGGAGAGGAAGGCGATCCGCAGCGTCTTCATGGTCGCCCGGCGGTGCCGGTCCGCCATCGCGCGTACCACGGTCACCTGGGCGGGGGCCCGGCCGAACAGGTGCAGGGTGGGCAGCCCGCGCAGCATGTCCAGGAAGTGGCCGCCGAGCAGTGCCAACCGGCGCCACTGGCGTTCGGTAGCGGCCTGAGCCTGCCAGCCGAGCAGTGCTCCGAAGATCGGGACCAGCGGCAGCGTCACCGCGATGACCAGGGCGGAGCTCCAGTCGGCGAAGACCAGCCGGACCAGTACGGCCAGCGGCACCGTGATGCTCAGCACGAGCTGCGGCAGATAGCCGGTGAAGTACGCGTCGAGCGCGTCCAGCCCGCGCCCGGCCAGGGTGGCGAGCTGACCCGTACGCTGCCCGGACAGCCAGCCCGGGCCGCGCCGGCCGACGGCGTCGAGCAGGTCGGCGCGGAGCGCGGCCTTGACCGTGGCGGCGGCCCGGGCCGCCACCGTGCCCTGCACCCAGAGCAGGGCCCCGCGGCCGGCCACACTGGCCAGGAAGCCGGCCAGCGCGGCCCGGTCGAGGCGGCCGCCGGCCGCCTCGGCCAGCACCGTGGCGAGCGTGGTGGCCTGGGCGATCACCAGCCCGGCGGCGGCGACGCCGAGCGCGCCGAGCAGGCCGAGTTGGCGCCGTGCACCGGGTACCCGGTGCAGCAGGCGGGGGTCGAACGGGCGGCGGCTCACCGGTGCCCCGGGCTGCCGGCGACCGGCCGGCGCTGGCCGGCGTCCGCGTCGGCCGGCGGCGTCGTGCGGGGCGGTGCCGGGATCCGGGGCGGTGCCGGGATCCGGAGCGGTGCCGGTGGCGCCGCCCCGTCCGGCCGGCGGGGCCGGCGACCATCGAAGACCCATGTCCCACGCATCTCTTCGGGCAGCTTCCGTGACAGGGCCATCTTACTACGAGGCGTAGTAGATGCTCGGCGGCTCAGTGCAGGAACAGCGACACCGGCAGGGTGACCAGGGCCGTCGCCAGTGCCAGCGCGGTCGCGCCCGGCAGCCGGCCGGGTCGGCGGGCGGCCAGCAGACGCTGTACCCGGGCGTCGATCTCGCCGTCCGCGGCGCCGAGCGCACCGGCCGGGGTGACCCGGGCACCGGCGCTGGCGAACCGCAGCAGCGCGGCGGCGAGCGGGCCGTCGGCGTGCAGGCGCCGGGCCTTGTCGTCGGCCCGCATCTCCACCAGCAGGGCGACGGCGTCGTGTGCCGCGTGGACCCAGCGGACGCCGGGGAGGGCCCGGCAGAGCGCGGTGAAGGGGAGCAGTACCAGGTCGTGGCGCTCGTCGGCGTGCGCCCGCTCGTGGCTGAGTACCGCCGCGAGCTGCGCCCGGTCGAGCAGGCTCAGGGTACCGGCGCTGACCACCACCTGCGGGCGTACCCCGGGCAGGCAGTAGGCCGCCGCACTGGGGTGGTCGAGTACCAGCGCGCCGGGCGCGGCCGGGTCATCCCGGGCGACCAGGGTCAGCAGGTCCCGGTGCCGGCGCTGGGCGCGCAGCGCGCCGAGCAGGCTCCGCGCCGTCGAGCCGAGCAGCACCACACCCACACCCACGCCGATGCCGACCAGACCGAGGTGGGTCACCCCCAGGCCGGGCGGCAGGTCGCCGCCGCCGAAAAGGTCACCGGCAAGCGACCGCAGCGCGGAGCCGGTGCCCTGGCCGTACGGGGCGAGCCCGAGCGAGATCGGCAGACCGATCGCGGAGAGCCCGAGGGCCAGCCCGACGAACTGCCAGCAGACGATCGCGACCCGCGGACTGTGCCACGCCCACCCGGCGCCCAGCCGGCCGGACCGGGCCAGTACCTGGGCGGCGAGATAACAGGCCAGGACGGCGAGCGCGAAGTGCGCGGCGTAGAGCATCGACTCAGCCCTGCCGTTCGGCGGCTGGCGGCCGGTCGGTCGACGCCGGGGTGTCGTCGGCCTCCCCGGCGAGCGCCGCGCGCAGCACCTCGGCCTCGGTCCCGGTCACCGACCGGGCGAACCGGACCAGCGCGGCGTCCCGGCTGCCGGCCAGGTCGAGGGCGTCCAGCATCAGCCGGGCGATGTGCGCCTCACGGCTGGCTGCCGGCCGGTAGCGCCAGGCCCGCCCCTCCCGCTCGCGCTCGACCATGCCCTTGCCGGCCAGCCGGTCGAGCACCGTCATCACCGTGGTGTACGCCAGCTCGCGGTCGCGCAGTGCCTCGGCCACCTCGCGGACGGTCGCCCCAGTACCGGTGCCCCGGTCCCAGAGCACGTCCATCACCGCACGTTCGAGATCACCGAGTCGCGTCACGCGGCAATTCTACTACTCAGTGTCGTACAGTTGCCGGCCGGCCAACCCCCGTAGAGCGAGCGTCGCGGTCCCGCCGGGCCGGGCGGAGCGACGGTCGCGGCCCGTCGAACCGGGCGAGGGTGCCGGGCGCCGCCGCCCCCGTCGAACCGGACGAGGCGCCAGCCGAGGGCCCTTCCCCGCACATCCGGCCGCCACCTGCCGGTCACGTGGCGTCGATAGACCTTCCGGCATGACCGACAGACCGATGCCACCCGCTGCCGCCGTCGACCGCCGCCGCTTCCTGACCGGCGTGGCGGGGGTCGCCGGAGCCGCCGCCCTGGCACAGCTTCCGGTGGACCGGGCCGCCGCCACACCCCGACCGGCCGGCGGCGACTACCCTTTTACGCTCGGCGTCGCCAGCGGCGACCCGACGGCCACCGGAGTCGTGCTCTGGACCCGGCTGGCGCCGAAGCCGTTCGAGCCCGGCGGCGGGATGCCCGACCGGCCGGTACCGGTGCACTGGCAGGTGGCCCGGGACGAGCGGTTCCGGCACGTGGTCCGGAACGGGACCGCGTGGGCGTCGCCACAGTTGGCGCACTCGGTGCACGTCGAGGTCGACGGGCTCAAGCCGGACGGCGAGTGGTTCTACCGGTTCCGGTACCGGCACGACGTGTCGGCGACCGGCCGGACCCGTACGGCACCCTCGGCGTCCGCGACCGGCGGGACGCTGGCGTACGCCTTCGCCTCCTGCCAGTCCTGGGACAGCGGCTACTACCCGTCGTACCGGCACATGGCCGGCGAGGATCTCGACCTGGTGCTGCACCTCGGCGACTACGTCTACGAGGGTGGCATCCCGGCCGACGGCGGCTACCGGGGCACGTCCACCCCGGACGTACTCCGGGCGGCGCCGCGCGACGTGGAGCGGTGGCGGATGCAGTATGCCCTCTACAAGAGCGACCCGGACCTCCAGGCCGCACACGCCCGCTTTCCGTGGATGGTCACCTGGGACGACCACGAGGTGCAGAACGACTACGCCAACAGCACGTCGCAGTACGAGGGGGAGATCGGCGCGCTGCGTGCCGCCGCCTACCAGGCCTGGTACGAGCACCAGCCGGTACGGGCCCCCGCCCGACCCGGGCCCGGCGGACCCCGGATCTACCGCCGGCTGCGCTGGGGTCGACTGGCCCAGCTCGACCTGGTCGACGGGCGGCAGTACCGCTCGGTGCCGCCGTGCGGGTGGGGCGAGGCCGACGCCTGCGCCGAGGCGTACGACCCGGCGGTGACGATGCTCGGCGCCGAGCAGGAGCGGTGGCTCTACGCCGGCCTAGCCGCCTCGACCGCGCGGTGGAACATCCTGGGCAGCAACGTGATGCTGGCCCGGCTGGACCACGACGGCCCGGCCGGGGAGCGGCTCTGGCACGACGCCTGGGACGGCTTCCCGGCCGCCCGGAACCGGCTCACCGAGGCATGGGTACGGCACCAGGTCAGCAACCCGGTGGTGGTCACCGGCGACTGGCACTCCACCTTCGTCAAC
Source organism: Plantactinospora sp. ZYX-F-223 (assembly GCF_039649625.1). Lineage (NCBI taxonomy): Bacteria > Bacillati > Actinomycetota > Actinomycetes > Micromonosporales > Micromonosporaceae > Plantactinospora > Plantactinospora sp. ZYX-F-223. Next base: position 37,310 of record NZ_JBDJAV010000024.1, read on the forward strand.
GACATCCTGCGGGACTTCGACGACCCGTCCTCGCCGGTCGTCGCCTCGGAGATCGTCGGCACCTCCATCTCCACCAACGGTGACGGCGACGTCTACGGGCCGTATTACGGACCGATGATCAAGTACAACCCGCACATCCGGTTCTTCGACGGGGACCGGCGCGGTTACGTGCGCTGCCGGGTCACCCGCTCGGAACTCCGGGCCGACCTGCGGATGGTCAGCACGGTCAGCCGGCCGGACGCGCCGGAGTCGACGTACGCCTCGTTCGTCGTGCCGGACGGCCGGCCGGGCGCCCGGCAGGTGTAGCCGGGCCCAGCCCCCGACCAACACCGCCGGGTCCGCGCGGCGCACCCCGCCGGGCGGACCCGGCACGTCGGGGGAGGCCGGCGACGACGCCACCGCCGGGCGGCCGGACGCCGCCGGGACGCCCGGGGTACCTCCCTCGGCTCAGACGCCCTTCGGGTGCCAGACCGTCTTGGTCTCCAGGAAGGCGATCATCCGGCCGATGCCGGGATCGGCGGTCCAGTCGACCGGTCCGTCGGCCGGCCGGAGCACCCGCTTGAGGTTGCCGGCGGCGGCCCGCTCCAGCTCGGCGGCGAGCGCCGGGTCGGCGACCCCGGTCAGGTCGAGCGCGTTCACGTCCATGTGCCCGGCCAGCCAGGGCGCGGTCTCGGCCGGCCGGCCGGTGAGCAGGTTGACCACCCCACCGGGCAGGTCGGAGGTGGCCAGCACCTCGGAGAGGGTGATCGCGGGCAGCGGGCTCGCCTCGGCCACCAGCACCACCACCGTGTTGCCGGTGACGATCGCCGGAGCCACCACGCTGACCAGCCCGAGCAGGGCCGGCTCGGCCGGGGCGAGCACCCCGACCACCCCGGTCGGCTCCGGTGCCGAGAGGTTGAAGTACGGCCCGGCGACCGGGTTCGCGCCGCCGTACACCTGGGTCAGCTTGTCGGCCCAGCCGGCGTACCAGACCCAGCGGTCGATCGCCTCGTCCACCTCGGCGGCCGGCACACCGAGACCGACGAACTGGTCCCGCCGGCCCTCCAGCATCTCGGCGACCCGGTAGAGGATCTGCCCCCGGTTGTACGCGGTCGCGCCCGACCAGCCCTTGACCGCCGCCCGCGCCGCCAGTACGGCGTCCCGGACGTCCTTGCGGGAGGCGAGTGCCACGTTGGAGTTCTGCACCGGATACGACCGCCCCGACTCGCTGCGCGGGAACTTCCCGCCGATGAAGAGCTTGTACGTCTTGCGTACCGCCACCCGTTCAGACATCGAGGTACGCCTCCAGCCCCTGCCGGCCGCCCTCCCGGCCGTAGCCCGACTCCTTGTAGCCGCCGAACGGCGAGGTGGGGTCGAACTTGTTGAACGTGTTGGCCCAGACCACCCCGGCGCGCAGCCGGTCGGCCATCCAGAGGATCCGGGAGCCCTTGTCGGTCCAGATCCCGGCCGACAGGCCATATGGCGTGTTGTTCGCCTTCTCCACCGCCTCGGCCGGGGTACGGAAGGTCAGCACCGACAGTACCGGCCCGAAGATCTCCTCCCGGGCGATCCGGTGCGCCTGGCTGACCCCGGTGAAGATGGTCGGAGCGAACCAGAAACCCCGGTCCGGCAGCTCGCACGGCGGGGACCAGCGCTCGGCCCCCTCGGACGACCCGATCTCGGACAGCGTCCGGATCCGGTCGAGCTGCGCCGCCGAGTTGATCGCGCCGATGTCGGTGTTCTTGTCCAGCGGGTCACCGACCCGCAGCCGGGCCATCCGGCGCTTGAGCGAGGCGAGCACCTCGTCGTACACCGATTCCTGGACCAGCAGCCGGGAGCCGGCGCAGCAGACGTGGCCCTGGTTGAAGAAGATGCCGTTGACGATGCCCTCCACGGCCTGGTCGACCGGGGCGTCGTCGAAGACGATGTTCGCCGCCTTGCCACCCAGCTCCAGGGTGAGCTTCCTGCGGGTGCCGGCCACCGAGCGGGCGATCTGCCGGCCGACCTCGGTGGAGCCGGTGAAGGCGACCTTGTCGATCCCGTCGTGCTCGACCAGCGCCCGACCGGTCTCGCCGGCCCCGGTGACGATGTTGACGACCCCGGGCGGCAGGTCGGCCTGCTGGCAGATCTCCGCGAAGAGCAGCGCGCTCAGCGGGGTGGTCTCGGCCGGCTTGAGTACCACGGTGTTGCCGGCGGCCAGCGCCGGGGCGATCTTCCAGGCCAGCATCAGCAGCGGGAAGTTCCACGGGATGACCTGACCGGCCACGCCCAGCGGGCGTGGGTCGGGGCCGAAGCCGGCGTGGCCGAGCTTGTCGGCCCAGCCGGCGTAGTAGAAGAAGTGCGCGGCGACCAGCGGGATGTCGACGTCCCGGGACTCCCGGATCGGCTTGCCGTTGTCCAGCGACTCCAGCACCGCCAGCTCGCGGGCCCGCTCCTGGACGATCCGGGCGATCCGGAACAGGTACTTGGCCCGGTCCCGGCCCGGCATCGGCCCCCAGACCTCGTCGTACGCCCGGCGGGCCGCCCGGACCGCCCGGTCCACGTCGCCGGGGCCGGCCTCGGCGACCTCGGCCAGCACCTCCTCCGAGGCCGGGTTGATCGACTTGATCTGGCCGCCGTCGCCCGGCTCGACGAACTCGCCACCGATGAAGAGCCCGTACGACGGCTTGAGGTCCACTACGGCGCGCGACTCCGGCGCCGGGGCGTATTCGAACATGGGTCAGTCCAGGGTGAAGTAGTCGGGGCCGGAGTAGACGCCGGTGCTCAGTTTGGTGCGCTGCATCAGCAGGTCGTTGAGCAGGCTGGAGGCGCCGAACCGGAACCAGTCCGGGTGCAGCCAGTCCGGGCCGGCGGTCTCGTTCACCAGTACCAGGTATTTGATCGCGTCCTTGGTGGTCCGGATCCCGCCCGCCGGCTTGACCCCGACCTGCCGGCCGGTCACGTCCCGGAAGTCCCGGACCGCCTCCAGCATCACCAGGGTGACCGGCAGGGTCGCGGCCACCGGCACCTTGCCGGTCGAGGTCTTGATGAAGTCGGCGCCGGCCAGCATCGCCAGCCAGGAGGCCCGCCGGACGTTGTCGTAGGTGGCCAGCTCGCCGGTCTCCAGGATGACCTTGAGGTGGGCGTCCCCGCAGGCCGCCTTCACCGCGACGATCTCGTCGTAGACCTCCTGGTAGCGGCCGGAGAGGAAGGCGCCCCGGTTGATCACCATGTCGATCTCGTCCGCCCCGCCGGCCACCGCCGAGCGGGTGTCCGCGAGCCGGACCTCCAGCGGCGCCTGTCCGGACGGGAACGCCGTGGCCACGCTGGCCAGGTGCACCCGGCCCGGTGCGCCGGGCAGCCCCGCGCCGTTGCCGGCCGGGCTGGCCTCGTCGCCGGCCGGGCTCGCACCGTCCCGGGGGCCCCGACCGTCGGACGGCTCGCCGAGCAGCCCCAGCCGGGGAACGCTTCCGCCCGCGCCGCTCCCGCCGCCCGGCCAGCCCGGACCGGTTTCGGTGCCCCAGAGCGCGGCGGCGGCCACCGGGACCATCGTCGGATAGACGCAGACGGCGGCGACCGGCGGGCACGACGGGTCGGCCGGGTCCGGGCGGAGCGCCTTCGCGGCCAGCGCGCGTACCTTGCCGGGGGTGTCGGCGCCCTCCAGCGTGGTCAGGTCGACCATCCGGATCGCCAGGTCGATCGCCCACGCCTTGGCGGTGGTCTTGATCGAGCGGGTGCCGAGCATCGCCGTGCGCTGCTCCGCGCCCACCTGGTCCACGCCGGGCAGGCCGTGCAGGAAGGTCCGCAGAGTCGCCTCGGAACGCCCCACCTCGGTCAGGTCGGACCGCGCCGACGCCGTTGTCGCCGTCATGCGGGCAAGTCTACGCACCGGCCGGGAGGTGTGATCTTGGCCATAGCCGTCCGGCGGCCGCCGGCACCTGGTGCTCCGGGGACCCGGTGACCAGGAGAAGGTCCGGCCCGGGGTTACCGGTAGGTTGAGCGACCGTGGACGTACTCGTGGTTGACCATCCCGTGGCCCAGACGCGGCTGACCGTGATGCGCGACGCCCGGACCGACTCGGCGTCGTTCCGGGCCGCGCTGCACGAACTCACCACCATGCTGGTGTACGAGGCCGCGCGCTCGCTGCCGGTCGAACAGTTCCCGATCGACACGCCGGTGGCACCCACCCAGGGCATCCGGCTGGCCAACCCGCCACTGCTGGTACCGGTGCTCCGCGCCGGGCTGGGCATGGCCGACTCGGCGCTCGGCCTGCTGCCCGAGTCGTCGATGGGTTTCGTCGGGCTGGCCCGGGACGAGCACACCTACGAGCCGCGTGCCTACATGGAGTCGCTGCCGACCGACCTGACCGGCCGGCCGGTGCTGGTACTCGACCCGATGCTCGCCACCGGCGGCTCGCTGGAGCACTGCTGCCGGCTGCTCGCCGATCGGGGCTGCACCGACATCACCGTGCTCTGCGTACTCGCCGCGCCGGCCGGCATCGAGCGGCTGGACCGCTCCGGGCTGCCGCTGCGGCTGGTCACCGCCGCGATCGACGAGCGGCTCAACGACCGGATGTTCATCGTGCCGGGGCTCGGCGACGCCGGCGACCGGCAGTTCGGCGGCATGCCACGGTTCTGATCTGCACCGGACCGGCCCCGGTGCCCCGGAACCGTCGCTGATTCCACGGCAGCGGTTCCGATTCCACCGAACCGGTCAGCCGGATTCCAGGCAACCGGGCGGCGGGTCCGGCCGGGACGCATGCGCGGCTGGCGCGGAACGGCTACCGTTCCGGGCCATGACTGGTGTTGGGCTGGCCGAGGAGTTGCTGCTACTCGGCTACGACGATAAATCCGGCAAGGCGACCGGTTCCCGGATCGGACTCGACCTCGGCATGGCCGCCGCCGTGCTGGTCGACCTCGCGCTCGCCGGCCGGGTCGCCTTCTCCGACGGTTCGATCGTGGCCACCGACGCCACGCCGACCGGCGACCCGATCGCCGACGACGTGCTCGCCCGGATCGCGGCGGACACCCCGCACACGCCGGCCTCCTGGGTGCAGCGGCTCCGGCACGGGCTGCGCGACCGGATCCTGAACGACCTCTGCACCCGCGGCGTGATCAGCGACGTCGACGAGACCGAACTCGGCTACATCCACATCCACCGGTATCCGGTGCTCGACCCGTCGGTCGAGGCGGAGATCCGGGCCCGGCTGGTGAACGCGTTGACCGCGGAGGCCGTACCGGACGAGCGGACCGCCGCGCTCGCCGCGGTGATGGCGGCGATCCGGGTACAGCCCAGTCTCGGGCTGACCGGGCCGGCCGCCGAGGACGCCCGGAAGCGGCTGGCCGAGATCGCCCGGGGTGCCGGGTTCACCGACGACGTCAGCCTGGAGGAGTCCACCATCCGCCCCTCGGTGGCGCTGGTGATCGCCGCGCTCTCCCGGGCCATCGACGCCGCGTTGGGCAGCCGGACCTGACCGCCGGCCGGCGCGGAGCGGCCCGGGGCCGGCGGGTGCCGGCCTACCAGATGCCGAGGGCCGCGGCGGTCTCGGTGCGCAGCGCGCGTACCGAGGCAGCGGCCCGCTCCCGGGCCGCCGATACGTCGCCGTCGACCACCGGCTCCACCACCTCCAGGTACGCCTTCAGCTTCGGCTCGGTGCCGGACGGCCGGACCACCACCCGGGCGGCGTCGGTACGCAGGATCAGCACGTCCGCCTCCGGAGCCAGGTCCTGCACCGAGATCACCGGCTCGTCGAGCAGCGTTTTCGGGGTCTTGGTCCGGATGTAGGTCATCGTGTTCCCGATCTCGGTCAGGTCGTCGACCCGGACCGAGAGCTGGTCGGTCAGGTGCACCCCGAACTCGCGCGCCAGTTCGTCCAGCCGGTCGGCCACGGTCCGGCCCTGCCCCTTCAGCGTCGCCGCCAGTTCGGCGAAGGTGAGCGCGGCGCTGATCCCGTCCTTGTCCCGTACCTGGTCCGGGGCGACGCAGTAGCCGAGGGCCTCTTCGTAGCCGTAGGTCAGCTCGGCGTCGCCGGACTCCGCCCGGACGATCCACTTGAACCCGGTCAGCGTCTCGCCGTACGGCAGGCCACGCGCCGCGCACAACGCCCTGAGCAGGGACGACGAGACGATCGTCGTGGCGTACAGGCCGGTGCGGCCCTGCCGGCTCAGGTGGTCGGCGAGGAGCACGCCGACTTCGTCGCCGTGCAGCATCCGCCAGCCGCGTACCCCGTCGGGGATCGCCACCGCGCACCGGTCGGCGTCCGGGTCGTTCGCCAGCGCGAGGTCCGCGCCGATCTCCCGGGCCAGCGCGAGCAGCTTGTCGGTCGCGCCCGGCTCCTCGGGGTTGGGGAACGAGACGGTGGGGAAGTTCGGGTCCGGCTCGGCCTGCTCGGCCACGATGCCCGGCACGGCGAACCCGGCCCGGGCGAAGGCCGAGGTGAGCACGGCGGCACCCACCCCGTGCAGCGGGGTGTACGCCACGGTCAGCCCGCGCGGCCCGGCCGGGTCGATCAGCCCGGCGGTGGCCCGGACGTACCCGGCGACGGTGTCGTCACCGAGCACCTTCCCGGGCTCGCCCAGCGGTACCGCCGCCAGCCGCCCGACCGCCCGGATCGCCGCCTCGATCTCGGCGTCCACCGGGGGCACGATCTGCGCGCCCGCGCCCCGGGGGCCGCCGGTCGAGGCGCCCAGGTAGACCTTGTAGCCGTTGTCCTGTGGCGGGTTGTGGCTGGCGGTGACCATCACCCCGGCGACCGCGCCGAGGGCCCGGACCGCGTACGCCAGCACCGGGGTGGGCAGCGGCCGGGGCAGCAGCAGGGCGGGCCGCCCCGCGCCGGTGGCCACCCGGGCGGTCCGCTCGGCGAACTCCTTCGAGCCGTGCCGGGCGTCGTACCCGATCACCAGCGGGCCGGACGCGTCGCGGGCGGCGAGCCAGCCGACCAGCCCGGCCGCGGCCGCGGTGACCACGGCCAGGTTCATCCCGTTCGGGCCGGCGCGCAGCGGGCCCCGCAGCCCGGCGGTGCCGAAGGTGAGCGGTCCGGCGAACCGGTCGGCCAGCTCGGCCGCGCTCGCCGGCAACCGGTCGAGTACGCCCCGCAGCTCGTCCCGGGTCACCGGGTCGGGGTCGTCGTCGAGCCACGCCTGGGCCCGGGCGCGTAGCCCGGCCAGCTCGTCGGTGGACTCGTCCGGGGATACGCCGTCCCGCTGGTTCGGTTTTGCCGCCATCGGACTGTGATAGCACGCCAGGCGCCCCCGGACGCAGCCCGGCCCCGCCCGGCGTGGTGTACGTCGGGGCGGGGCCGGGTGGGAACGTGTCAGCCGGCGCTGGTGAGCCGGAACGACTTGACCATCTCGTCGAAGATCGGCTTGCTCTCCTCGAACCGCTCGTCCGGGGTGGTCAGATAGAACGAGTACGCCTTGCCGTCCTCCGTGATCGCCCGCCACACCCCGTGCCGCTTGCTGGAGCCCTCGCCGCAGGTGTACTCCAGCTCGGCGGCGGGCTGGCCGCCGACCTCGACCTCCTGGAGCGCCACCTGGGCGTACGGCTTCTTGCAGCTACTGCCGTTCTTCTTCAGGCCGCCCTCGGCGACCTTCATGAAGCCCATCGGGGTCTTGCCGCCGGGCTCCACCAGGATCCGGACCCGCCGGCCGCTGTCCTCCGGATCGGTGTAGTCGGTGAAGACCCCGCCGACGTTCTTCTTCCAGCCCTTGGGGACGTTGACCGAGACACCCTTCGAGCTGTGCGACTGGGTGGCGAAGCCCGCCTGGACCGGTGCCTGGCTGGTCGGCCCGGCCTGCGGTGCAGGAGTGTCGGCCGGGTCCTCGCCGCCGCCGAGGGAGAGCGCGACGATGCCGATCAGCAGCGCCGCGGCCACCCCGCCGGCCACGGCGAGCTGCATCTTCCGGGGCCAGCCCTGGACCGTGCGCAGCACCGAGTCGCCGGCCTGCCGGGCGCCGGCCAGGCCACGACCGAGCCCGCCACCCCTGGCCGTGTGCACCGTGCCGCCCCGACCGCCGTGCCCGGACATCGCCCCGGTCGGCGTGTCGAGCGGCCCGCCGCGCCGGCCGGCCGAGCCCGGCATCGCCCCGGTCGGGGTGTCGAGCGGGTTGGCGCCGGCCGCCGGTGGCCGGTTGGAGGTGGCCGCGTCGTGGGAGTTCCGGGCGATCCGGTCGGCCAGGGACTCGTTGGGGGCGAGCATTGCCCGGCCGCCGATCTCACCGTTGGCCGCCGCCCGGGTGGACTGGCCCTGGGCTCCGGCCGGTGCCGGTGACTGGGGCACGCCGGGTGCCGACTGCTGCCACGGCGAGCGCTGGGACGGCACCACCGCGTACGGGTCGGTGACCATGTGCCCGGCGGCGTTGCTGGCCAGCGGGCCGGCCAGCAGTTCGCGGAGCATGGTGCGGGAGGCGGTCACGTCGAGCCGGCGGGCCGGGTCCTTCTCCAGCAGGCCGAGCAGCACCCGGGTCAGCGCCCCGGAGCGGACCGGCGGCGCGGGCGGGTCCTCCACCACGGCGTGCATGGTCTCGATCGGGTCGCCCTTGTCGAACGGCGGCCGCCCCTCCACCGCGGTGTAGAGGGTGACGCCGAGTGAGAAGAGATCACTGGGTGGGCCGAAGTCCTGGCCCATGGCCCGCTCCGGCGAGATGAAGTGCGGCGAGCCGAGCACCATGCCGGGGGTGGTGAGCTGGACGTCGGTCGGCATCCGGGCCACCCCGAAGTCGGTGAGCACGCACCGGCCGTCGGAGCAGATCAGCACGTTGGCCGGCTTGACGTCCCGGTGCAGCACCCCGATCGCGTGTGCCACCTCCAGCGCCCCGAGCAGGGCGATGCCGATCTTGGCGACCGCGCGGGGCGCGAGGGGGCCGTCCTCGATCACCATGTCGGCAAGGCTGCGCGCGTCGAGCAGCTCCATCACGATCCACGGCCGCCCGCCCTCGGTGACCACGTCGTAGACCTGCACCACCGCCGGGTGCTGGAGGGCCGCCGCGGCCCGCGCCTCGCGGAGGGTGCGTTCGTACATCGCGTCGCGGTCGCTGGGGGCCAGCCCCGGTGGGAGCACGACCTCCTTCACCGCCACGTCGCGGCGCAGCAGGGTGTCGGCCGCGCGCCACACCGTACCCATGCCGCCGTGGCCGACCGCCGCCCGCAACGAGTACCGACCGCCGATGGTGATGCCGGGTGCCGCACGTCCGTTGGTGGGATTGGCCGGTCCGCCACTCCACGTCGGGATCTGAGTCACAGAAAAGCCACCGAAGAGAATCGAGGGGGCACAGGACAGAACCCCCCTATATTGCGGGTTCCGACCGCAGAAGGGAAAGACAACCGCCGGAGTTACCGATAACTCGACCGTACGTGTTGATCCCCTCACCCAACGTTCGGGTTTGTCGACGGCGAGTGCCGGTCCGCTCACCCGGGCCGGGCGTTACGCCGGGCATCCCCGGACGCTTCCGGTGCGCCTCCGGCGGGGCCGATTCGGCCCGGGAGAGTCCGGTGCGCGGGAGCCGGCCTACCATGCCGGTCATGAGTGAAGGTCGGTCGAGCGAGTCGGGTTTCCCGATCAAGGCGGTCTACGACGCCGCCGACGTACCGGCAGGTCTGGACGCCCGGCTCGGTGCGCCCGGCGAGTTCCCGTACGCCCGGGGCGTCTACCCGACGATGTACACCTCGCGGCCGTGGACCATGCGCCAGTACGCCGGCTTCGGCACCGCCACCGAGTCCAACGCGCGCTACCACCAGCTCCTCGCCGCCGGCACCATGGGGCTCTCGGTCGCCTTCGACCTGCCCACCCAGATGGGCTACGACTCCGACCACCCGGTCGCACACGGGGAGGTCGGCAAGGTCGGCGTGGCGATCGACTCGGTCGACGACATGAGTGCCCTCTTCGCCGGCATCCCGCTGGACAAGGTCTCCACCTCGATGACCATCAACGCCCCCGGCTCGGTGCTGCTGCTGCTCTATCAACTGGTGGCGGAGGAGTCCGGGGTGGCCGGCTCGGCGCTGAACGGGACGATCCAGAACGACATCCTGAAGGAGTACATCGCCCGGGGCACCTACATCTTCCCGCCCAAGCCCTCGCTGCGGCTGGTCGCCGACACCTTCGGCTACTGCCGCAAGGAGGTGCCGAGGTGGAACACCATCTCGATCTCCGGGTACCACATGGCCGAGGCCGGGGCGACCCCGGTGCAGGAGATCGCCTTCACCCTGGCCAACGGCATCTCCTACGTCCGCGCCGCGCTCGCCGCCGGCCTCGCCGTGGACGACTTCGCGCCCCGGCTCTCCTTCTTCTTCGTGGCCCGGACCACCCTGCTGGAGGAGGTGGCGAAGTTCCGGGCCGCCCGGCGGATCTGGGCCAACCTGATGCGGGACGAGTTCGGCGCGCAGAACCCGAAGTCGCTGATGCTGCGCTTCCACACCCAGACCGCCGGGGTGCAGCTCACCGCCCAGCAGCCGGAGGTGAACATGGTGCGGGTCGCCGTGCAGGGCCTGGCGGCGGTGCTCGGCGGCACCCAGTCGCTGCACACCAACAGCTTCGACGAGGCGATCGCGCTGCCCACCGAGAAGGCGGCCCGGCTGGCGCTGCGTACCCAGCAGGTGCTGGCGTACGAGACCGACCTGACCGCCACGGTGGACCCGTTCGCCGGCTCGTACGTCGTCGAGGCGATGACGGACGAGATCGAGGCGGGGGTGCGGGAGCTGATGGCCCGGGTCGCCGAGTACGGCTCGGCGGTGGAGGCGATCGAGGCGGGCTTCCAGAAGCGCGAGATCGAGTCCTCGGCCTACCGGGTGGCCCAGGAGATCGAGTCCGGTGACCGGGTGGTGGTCGGGGTCAACCGGTTCACCGTCGACGAGGAGGAGCCGTACCAGCCGCTCCGGGTCGACCCGGCGATCGAGGCGGCCCAGCGCGAGCGGCTGGCCCGGCTGCGGGCCGACCGGGACTCAGCCGCCGTCGAGCGCGCCCTCGCCGACCTGCGCACGGTCGCCTCGGGTACGGAGAACGTGCTCTATCCGATGAAGGAGGCGCTGCGGGCCCGGGCCACCGTGGGCGAGGTCTGTGGCGTGCTGCGCGAGGTATGGGGGACGTACCGGCCCAGCGACCGGTTCTGACCGCCCGCGACCGCACCGACGTCCCGGGCGGGCCGCGCCGCGCCGCCCGCTGGCGGGTACCCCGGTCGGGTGATCGGCGGTCGGTGGAGTGCCGGCCCGGTTTTTCGGGTATCGGGAGGTGGCCGGGCCCCATCGGTGGATGACGGACAGCCTGTGCGCGGCCCGTTTGACACCAACTGTCACCCTGGGGACCCCCGCCACCCCACCCGGTGGTGCTCCACCGTCGCCTGCCCGAGGGCGGTCGGAACCTCGACAAATCGGACGTGCGGCGCTGCTGCCGAGCTAGATCGTGACCGGTGAAACCGTCACGCGTTGTAGGAGGTGTGGCACAGATGGCGGGGTCTGATGGCGGGATAGGCAGCCCTCCGTACGTTGCCGAGCGCTCCTACCAGGGCTTTCGTGACGCTGTGCTGTCTGATCACTACCAGAACGAGGTTGCGCAGCGTCACCGTCGGCGGTCTAGGCTGTCCGAGTCCCATCCCATCCACAGTGATCGAGAATTCGACGTGACGAGTGCGTTGCAACTGCCGACCGGCAGCCAGCCGGCGTCGTCGGAATCCGAGACGCCGCCCGGGTCCGAGCCCCTGCCCTTCGGGCTCGACCGGATGCTCGACGTCCGGCTGCCCGATCTGATCGCTACCCGCCGGTTCCTGCACGCCCATCCGGAACTCTCCGGCCAGGAGTTCGATACCGCCGCACTGATCGCCCGGGAGCTGGCGCTGGCCGGTCTGGAGCCGCGCCTGCTGCCGAAGGGCAACGGGGTGATCTGCGACATCGACGGGCGGCCGTCCGGACCCGTGGTCGCGCTCCGGGCCGACCTCGACGCACTGCCGCTGACCGACGTCAAAGACGTCCCGTACCGGTCCACCGTGGACGGTGCCTGCCACGCCTGCGGGCACGACGTGCACACCACCGTCGTGCTCGGGGTCGGCCTGCTGCTGGCCCAGCTCGCCCGGCGGGGCGAACTGGACGGGCGGGTCCGGCTGATCTTCCAGCCGGCCGAGGAGATCCTGCCCTGCGGCTCACTGGAGGTCATCGAGGCCGGTGGGCTGACCGACGTGACCCAGATCTTCGCCCTGCACTGCGACCCCAACCTGCCGGTCGGCCGGGTCGGCCTGCGGGTCGGCCCGATCACGGCGGCGGCGGACAACATCACCGTCCGGCTGACCGGACCGGGCGGGCACACCGCCCGGCCGCACCTGACCGTGGACCTGGTCGACGCGCTGGGCCGGCTGGTCACCGAGGTACCGGCGCTGGTCAACCGCCGGGTGCCGGCGAACAGCGGACTGCTGCTGGTCTTCGGGCAGGCCTCGGCCGGTACCCAGTACAACGTCATCCCGAACGAGGCGATGGCCGCCGGCACGCTCCGGGTGCTGGACCGGGACACCTGGGACCAGGCACCGAAGATCGTCGCCCAGGTGGTCCGGGACGTGATCGCCCCGACCGGCGCCACCGTGGACGTCGAATACCTGCGCGGGCGCCCGCCGGTGGTCAACGACGCCGGGGCGATCCAGGTGCTGACCGCCGCGACCGTGGCCTCGGCCGGCCCGGCCGGGATCGCCGAGACCCCGCAGAGCATGGGTGGCGAGGACTTCTCCTGGTATCTGGAGCACGTACCGGGTGCGCTGGCCCGGCTCGGCGTCGGGCGGGCGGCGGCCAACGTCGACCTGCACCGGGCGACGTTCGACGTGGACGAGCGGGCGATCGGGGTGGGCGTACGGCTGCTGGTGCAGACCGCGCTCAAGGCCCTGGCCGGCTGACCCGCCGTACCCGACCCGGGTCGCGGCGACGATCCGGGCCGGAGCCGCCGGGTGCCCCGGACGCGGCACCCGGCGTACCCGGGAAACGGCTCAGCCGGGCGGGGCCGGCGCTTGGGCCGGGACCACGGGCGTGCTCCGGGGCGGAGCCGGCGGCGTCGGCCGGGAGCGCCGGCCGCGGAGCCGGCGGACCAGCCAGACCAGCCCGAACGCCGGCAGGCCCAGCGCGACGGCCCACGGCAGCAGTGCGCCCAGCACGGTCAACAGGACCTGCAGCGACACGACGAACGCCTTCCAGCCGCCCTCCAGCCCGGCCAGGAAACCGACCGCAGGCTCGTCGTCCTCCGGCACCTGGGCGTTCGGCCCGAGCAGCACGGCGGTGACCGTGGAGAGCGCGGTCAGGTCGGCCAGCCGGCGCTTCTTCGCCTCCAGCGAGGCGAGGTCCGCCTCCCGCTTGGCCAGCTCGCTCTCCAGCATCACCAGGTCCGACAGGGACTTCGCCTGGGCCAGCAGCCGCCGACCGCTGGCCACCCTCGCCTGCTGGGTGGCGATCCGGGCGTCCAGGTCGAGAGTTTCCTCGGTGACGTCGTCGGTCTTCACCTCGCGGCGCAACTGTTCGCCCAGCCGGGCGACCTCGTCCACCACGGCGGCGAACCGGTCGGCCGGGACCCGCAGTTGCAGGGTCGCCTCGGAACGTGACGCGTCGCTGCTCCGGTTGTCGCCACCGAGGAAGCCGCCGGCCCCGGTCACGATGCCCACTGCCCGGGCAGCCGCCGCCTCCACGTCGTCCACGCGTACCGTCACGGAGCCGGTGTAGACGATCGCGCGCTGGCCGACCCCCAGCTCGGTCGTCGGTTCCTTCGCCGGCTGGCCGGCCTGTGGTGCCCCGCCCCCGCCCAGCGGCCCCTCGGCCGCGCCGGGCTGTGCCTGCTCGACACCGCCGGCCGGGGCGTCCGCCGAGGTGCCGGAGGCGCTGTCCCCACCGTCGGCTCCGCAGCCGGCCAGCGCCAGGGCGGCGGTCAGCGCCACCGCACCCAGCAGCCCGGCCCGGCGGCCCGGCCCGACCGAGATCCTGCCCCGTCCGACCACGGTCCTGCTTCGTCCGCTCATGTCCGCTCCGTTCGTCCGTCCCCCGTAGAGGCGTTCCGTCAGACGTGCCGCGAAGTCACTCCGGTTCCGGCAGACTGCGCTGGAGACATCACGATTCGGTGACCGAGGAGTCTCGATGCGACTGACCAAGTACGGCCACGCCTGCGTACGGGTGGAGGAGGACGGGGCGGTGCTGGTCATCGACCCCGGCAACCTCACCGAGCCGGCCGCGCTGGACGGGGTGGACGCGGTGCTGATCACCCACGAGCACGCCGACCACCTCGACGTGGACGCCCTGGCCGACGCGCTCGACCGGCGCCCGTCGGTGACCGTCCACACCCATCCAGAGGTGGCGTCCAAACTGGACGCACTGGCCGGGGTGGTGCGTACGGTCTCCTCCGGGGAGTCGTTCGAGGCGGCCGGGTTCGCCGTGCGGGCGTACGGCGGCTGGCACGCCGAGATCCATCCGGAGATTCCCCGGGTGGTGAACCTCGGCTTCCTGGTGAACGACTCGGTGTACCACCCGGGCGACTCGTTCGACGTACCGGAGGCGGTGCAGGTGGACACCCTGTTCGTGCCGATCTCGGGTCCCTGGCTCAAGCTCGCCGACTCGGTGAGCTTCGTCCGGGCGGTCAACCCGCGCCGGGCGTACGCGTTGCACGACGGGCTGCTCGGCGATGCCGGGCTCACGGTCTACGACAAGAACATGGCGCTGCTGGCCAACTGTGACTACGCCCGCCTGGTGCCCGGGACCGCGGTCGACTGAGCCCGGAGAATCGGAAGAATGCCCGGTCTGCCCCGTGACCTCGTCGAACGGCTCTACACCGCGCCGCCGGACGGCTTCGTCGCCGCCCGCTCCGAGGCGGTCGCCGCGGCCCGGGCCGCCGGTGACCCGAGTACAGCCCGGGAGATAGCCAAGCTGCGCAAGCCGACCGTGGCGGCCTGGCTGGTGAACCTGCTGGCGCTGCGCCGTCCGGAGCTGATGGCCGACCTGGTCGAGCTCTCCGCCGCGCTCCGGGGCGCACAGCGGGAACTGCGCGGTGACCGCCTGCGGGAACTCTCCGCCCAGCGGCGGGGCGTGGTGGGCGCGTTGGTCGGCCAGGCCCGGGTGCTCGCCGAGGAGGAGGATCCCCGACTGGCTGCCGGAAAGCTGCCGCTGGCCGAGGTGGAGGCGACGTTGAACGCGGCGCTGGCCGATGTCGAGGTCGCCGAGCAGGCCCGGTCCGGCCGGCTGGTCCGGGCGGCGAGCTACGCCGGCTTCGGCGAGGTACCCCGGCCGCAGTTGCGACTGATCGTCGGCGGCCCGGACGCCGACGAGCTGACCGAAGGCGCCGTCGACGAACTGGTCGAGGATGCCACCGAGGCCGCCGTCGCCGAGGCCACGGAGGCGGGCCGGGAGACCCGGACCGGTGCGGCGGGTCGGGCGGCGGCGCGCGGCCGACGTACCGGAGGCGGGGCGGGGGGACCGGGTGGTGCCGGTGGGCAGCGGAGCACCTCGACCGCCGAGCGGGCAGCCGCCCGGGCCGCCCGGGCCGAGGAGTCTGCCCGGGCAGCCCGCCGTCGTACCCTCGATCGGGCGCTGGCCGAGGCGCGTACCCGGCAGGAGCGGGCCGAGGCGGAGCTGGCGGCGGCGGTGGCGGCCGAGCGGGACGCCGCCGCCGCGCTGACCGCGATCGAGTCCGAACTCGCCGAACTGGAGCGGCGGCGGGCCGCCGCCGAACAGGAGTCCGGGCGGCGCAAACTGGCGAGGCGGGCCGCCGAGCGGGGAGCGGTCGCCGCCCGGCGCCGGGCCGGCGAGGTGCAGGCGGCGGTCGAGGCGATGGCGGAGGACGGCGACGACACGCCCTGAGGCACGCGCCGCCGTCACCGATTTCCGGCCGGCCGATGCACGCCCGGGCGCCCGGCTCTTCCTCGGCGTCGAGCCGGACACCGGTGGCAGCGCGTAGTGCGACGGTGCTGGCCGGAGGGCCGTGCGCGGGGCGCGGCCCGAAGGTCCTGGCCTGGCCGGTAGGGCGTGCCGGCTCGGTCGGGCTGGACGCGCCCGGCTCGGTCGGGCCGGGAGGCGCCCGGCGTCGTTCCGGCGCGGCTGGCGGTCGGGGCTGCCGAAATCCCGGTCCGCGAGGCAGACTCAACCGGGTGACGCGGGCACAACCCGGAACTCAGACCGGAAGGCAGTGTCGTTGACCCCCGAGCAGGCCGCCGGCGCGGCCAGGCCGACCGTGCTGAAGTTGGGCAGCGCCTTCATCGAGTGTCCCCGCACGCTGCGCCGGGCGCGCCAGATGGGCATCTCCGGCTGGGCGTTCCTGGTGACCGGTCGCGGTGCGGTCCTCGGTGACGTACGGACCGAGACCGTGGCCGCCGCGATCGGCATCCTCTCGCCGGACGCGGTCGCCGACGGCTGGGAGACCGCCGTCCGGGTGGCCACCCCGAGCGCGGTGGCCGAGGTCAGCCGGGCCGAGTGCTGCCGCTGGGGGATCGACTACCTGGCCGGCTTCCCGCCGCTGGCCCGGCTGATCGAGTTGGTCGAGCCGGTCGTGGTGGCGGCCGACGCCACCGGGATGCCGCTCTTCGCGGCCTGGCGGGGCATGCCGGTGCCGGCGGACGCCGCCCCGGCCGCCCGGGCGGCGGTGCTGCTGCACCTGCTCTTCGAGTACTACTCCGGCGCCAGCCTGATGGCGGTACGCGCGGCTGGTATGACGGCGATGGAGGTCATCCTCGCCGGTCCGGAGGGCGAGTCCGGCGCGGTGACGTACGGCTGGTCGCCGCCGTACCCGCCGGTCGGGCCGCTGGTCCGGCGGCGGCTCTGGGCCGAGTCGGTGACCGACCGGATCGTGGCCCAGGCGTACGGGGTGCTCGACCCGGCGGAGCGGGTGGAGTTGGTCAGCCTGCTCGGCGCCGCGCTGACCGGGGTGCGGATGTCGCCGCCCAACCTGGACTGACCACACCCTCCCCGGCCAACTGGTCCCGTCGGGCCGAGTGCACGCGATCGCCGTGGTTCCGCCCACCCTCGACGGAACCACGGCGCCGGTCCGCACCCCCGTCCGCGGGCGGTGGTGGCCCGTGGGGTCAGGACCAGCGGAACAGCTTCGCGGCCAGCGCGCCGAAGAGCGCGGTGGAGCCGACCAGCACCGCCAGGTGCAGTGGCTGCGGCGAGTCGCCGGTCCAGGTGTCCTGGAGCGCCTGGGAGGCGGCGCCCAGCGGGGTGACGTCGGCGACCCGGCGTACCGCCTCCGGCATCAGCGGGCCCGGGGTCCAGACTCCGGCCGCGAAGAGCATCGGGTAGTAGATCAGGCTGCCGATGCCCGTCGCGGCCCGGCTCGTCGGAGTGAAGGCGGCGACCAGCAGGGCCAGCGTCACCATCGAGGCCGAGCCGAGCACGAAGGCGGTGAGCAGTCCGGGTACGTTCGGTCGGGCCTCGATCCCGAAGACCAGCCGACCGGCGAGCAGCGCCAGCACGGAGCCGGCGAGCAGCGCGGCCACGTTGACCGCCAACTGTGCCACCAGCAGCCGGATCGGCGAGACCGGCGTGGTGGAGAGCCGGCGCAGTACACCCTTCTCCCGGTCGGCGGCGAGCGTGTTCAGCAGGTTGACCAGGGCGACGGTGCCGATCGCCAGGGCCAGGGTGATCGGCAGGTAGAACTCGATCGGCTTCCGTCCGTCGATGTCCGCGTTCGGCTCGTTGAATCCCGGCATGGCGCTGCCGAGGATCAGGACCAGGGCGGCGGGGAAGATCACCGCGAAGAAGGAGCCCAGCGGGTCCCGGACGAAGAGCTTCGCCTCGGTGACGACCAGCTTGCCGGTGCTCCGGCCGGCGGTACGGCCTCGGCGCCCCCGGCCGGTGGCGCCGGACGGGACGGTTTCGGGACGGGCGGTGGCATTCATCAGGATTCCTCGATCCTTCGGTTCGGGCGGGTAGGAGGGCGGGTCAGTTCGGGCTGCTGGCGGTCGAACCGGTCAGGGCGAGGACGGCGTCCTCCAGGGTGGGGCGCTCGACGCCGGGCACGTCGGCCCGGGCCACCAGCTCAGCCGGGGTGTCGATCGCGACCACCTCACCGGCCCGGATCACGGCCAGCCGGTCGCAGAGCCGCTCGGCCTCGTCCATGAAGTGGGTGACCAGGACGACGGTCACACCCCGGTCCCGGACCTCCCGGACGAGCTGCCAGGTGTCCCGGCGGGCCTGCGGGTCCAGCCCGGTGGTCAGCTCGTCGAGGACCGCGATCCGGGGGTTGCCGACCAGGGCGAGCGCGACGGAGAGCCGCTGCTTCTGCCCGCCGGAGAGCTTGCCGAACACCGTGTTCCGCTTCGCCGCCAGCCCCAGCTCGTCCATCAGCGCCCGCCAGTCGGCCGGCTCGGCGTAGAACGAGCTGTACAGGTCGAGCGCCTCCCAGACCTTCAGCCGGTCCGGCAGGTGGCTCTCCTGGAGCTGGATGCCGACCTGGCGGCGCAGCGCGGCGCGGTCCCGGGCCGGATCCAGCCCGAGTACCCGGATCGTTCCGCCGTCGGCCCGGCGCAGCCCGGTCAGGCACTCGACGGTGGTGGTCTTGCCGGAGCCGTTGGGGCCGACGATCCCGAAGATCTCTCCGGCCGATACCTCGAAGGAGACGTCGCGGACCGCGACCTGGTCGCCGTACCGCTTGTGCAGGTTGCCGATCTCGATGACTGTCATGCCAAAACGCTAGGAATCCCGGCCGTCACCCGGAATGCGTCCACCCGCCCGGCCGGGGTGCAGGTAACTACACCCCGGCCGGGCGCCTGGCAGCAGTCCGCCCGAGGCGCCGGGCGGCCAGACTTGACGCATGTCGCGCCGGTACGGTCTCGCGTTCGTCCGTAACCTCGCCCAGGCCGGGCTGGGTCTGCTCGGCCTGGGGATGTCAGTACTGCTGGTGGCGGCGGCCACCCTGGTCGTGCCGTACCTGCCGGCGGCCCGGGCCGGCAAGCGGCTGGCCGATCTGGGCCGGCGGCTGGCCGGGCGCTGGGGCGGCGTGCCGATTCCGGTGGAGCAGCGTCCGGGACCGCCGGTGCCGCGGCGCAGGGCAGACGGCTGGTACGTCTACGAGAACGAGCTCTACCGCTCGCCCCGGCTGCCGGCGTACCTGATGGAGATCACCTGGCGCGGCGAGGACCGGGCGCTGCTCCGCGAGTGGGTCTGGCTGCACCTCACGCCCTTCGTCGGCGGTCTCGGCACGCTGGTCCCGCCGGTGCTGGCCGGTGCCGGGGTCGGGCTCGGCGCGCTCGGGCTGACCGGCGGCACGGCCCCGGTCGTCGGCTCGCCGCCGCTGGCGCTGGCGCTGCCGGTCGGGCTGGCGCTGGTCGCGCTCGGCTTCGCCGTCGCGCCGCTGACGCTGCGGCTGCACGCCCTGTGGAGCCGGTTGCTGCTCCAGCCGGCGGAGCGGTCCTGGTGGCACCGGTCGAGGCTGGCCGGCTGGACGACGCGGCGGTCGTCCGCCGCCTGGCACGGTGCCGGGCTGGTCGGTCTCGGGGCCGCGGCGTTCGGCGGCTTCCTGCTGAACCTGGTGACCTTGCTGGGCGCCTGGACCGCCCTGTCGCCGCAGGTGTCCGAGCTGACCCGAACGCTGGTGACCCGCTACCGCCGGTACGTCCACACCTGGGCCGGGGTCACGATTCCGGAGCCGTACCGGCCCTTTCCCACGCTGCCCCGGCCGGAGGAGGACGGCCGCTACCGGGTCGGCCGTACCCTGCACGCCGACCGGTCGTCGGCGATCCGCGCCCAGGCGTGGGAGTGGACCTTCACCGATCCGGCGTTCTGGCGGGACCAGCTCTGGATGGCCACCAACCCGCTGCTCGGGGCGCTCGGACTGGTCCCCGCCGCGCTGATCTCGCTGGGGTTGTTCGGGCTGGTCGGGCAGCCGATCTGGTGGGCGCCCTGGGCGGTGCCGCTGGGACTGTTCAGCGGGGAGTGGGTCACGCCGTGGTACCTCTGGTACGGCGTGACGTACCTCTCGCCGGACCTCGGCGGAATTCCCGGCTGGACCAGCGCGCTGCTCGGCCTGGCGATGGCCGGCGTCGGTGTGCTGCTCGCCCCGGCCCTGCTCCGGCTGCGCCTGCGGTACGACCGGCTGCTGCTCGCCCCGACCCGGTCGGCCGAGCTGGCGCTGCGGGTACGGCGACTGACCGAGACCCGGGCCGACGCCGTCGACACCCAGGCGGCCGAACTGCGCCGGATCGAACGGGACCTGCACGACGGGGCGCAGGCCCGGCTGATCGCGGTCGGGCTCAGCCTGGCCGGGGTGGAGCGGCTGATCGAGGAGGATCCGTCCGCCGCGCAGGCGATGGTGGCCCAGGCCCGGTACGCCTCGGCGACCGCGCTGACCGAACTGCGGGACCTGGTCCGGGGCATCCATCCGCCGGTACTCGCCGAGCGGGGTCTGCCGGACGCGCTCCGGGCCGTGGCGCTGGACAGCCCGGTCCCGGTACGGGTGACCGGGGAACTGCCGGGCCGGCTCGACGCGCCGGTGGAGTCGGCGGCGTACTTCTGCGTGCTGGAGGCGCTGGCCAACGCCAGCCGGCATGGCGGTGCGAGCACGGTGGAGATCGACATCGCGCACACCGGTACGGTGCTGCGGATCACGGTCGTCGACGACGGTCGGGGCGGCGCCGATCCGGCCCGGGGCACCGGGCTGCGCGGCGTGCGACGTCGACTGGGCGCGTTCGACGGGGTACTCACCGTGCACAGCCCGGTCGGCGGCCCGACGCTGGTGACGGTGGAGATCCCCTGCCCACGCCCCGGGTAGCGGAGACGGCTTCGCCGGGTAGCGGAGGCGGCCGGGTCAGGCCGAGGCGGTGCCGGTCGGCCGGGAGCGTAGCTCGGCCACGTAGTCGTCGGGCGCACCGGCCTTCTCCGCCGCGTTGGCGATCTCCGACAGGTACCACGCGGTGGGCAGCCCGCCCTCGTAGCCGGCGAAGACGTAGACCCAGGCGGTGATCTCGCCGTCCAGGGTGACCACCCGGACGTGCAGCTTCCGGTACGTGCCGGAGGCCACCCCCTCGACCTCGTCGAGTTGGGCGGCGTCCCAGGAGTGCACGTCGTAGAGTGCGACGAAGACCCGATCGCCGGGCGACTCGACGATGGTGGTGACGGCGCCCTCCCAGCCGATCACCCCCTCACCGGCGAAGGTGAGCCGCCAGCCTTCCAGCCAGCCGGTGCCCACCATCGGTGAGTGCGGGCAGTAGGCACGCATCCGGGCGGGATCGAGGTTTGAGCCGTACGCGGCGTAATGACGCACGGCGATGACGATAGCCCGGTGGAGGGGTGGGGGAGAATACGACCGTGCGTGTCGGACGGGTTCTGCACAAGATTGTCACTGGAAGCATCGACGGAGGGCGAGCACTGTGAGCCGGATTGTGATCATCGGCGGGGGGCCGGCCGGCTACGAGGCGGCGCTGGTCGCCGCCCAGTTGGACGCCGACGTGACGGTGGTCGAGGCCGACGGGGCGGGCGGGGCGTGCGTGCTGCACGACTGCGTACCGTCGAAGACCTTCATCGCCAGTTCCGAAGTGGTGACCGGATATCGGGACACCGAGGAGTTCGGGGTGCACTCGGACGGGCTGGACGCGATCACCGTCGACGCGTCGACCGTCCACGGCCGGGTCAAGCGGCTCGCACTCGCCCAGTCCGCCGACATCCAGGCAAAGCTGATCAAGGCTGGCGTGACCTTCGTCTCCGGTCGGGCCCGGCTCGGCGAGGACACGCTCGGTCACACCCACCGGGTGCTGGTGACCCCGTCGGACGGTGACTCCACGTACTCGATGGACGCCTCGACCGTGCTGATCGCCACCGGCGCCACCCCGAGGGTGCTGCCCACCGCGGTCCCGGACGGCGAGCGGATCCTGGACTGGCGCCAGGTCTACGACCTGACCGAGCTGCCGGAGCGGCTGATCGTGATCGGCTCCGGCGTCACCGGCGCCGAGTTCGCCAGTGCCTACCTGGCGATGGGGGTGCAGGTGACCCTGGTCTCCAGCCGCGACCGGGTGATGCCGCACGAGGACCCCGATGCCGCGATGGCGATCGAGCAGGTCTTCCGGGCCCGGGGGATGGAGATCCTCAACAACAGCCGGGCGAACGCGGTCCGCCGCTCCGGCGACGGGGTGGAGGTCGAACTCGCCGACGGCCGGGTGGTGTCCGGCTCGCACGCGCTGATGGCGGTCGGCTCGATCCCCAACACCGCCGACCTCGGCCTGACCGAGTACGGCGTGACGGTGGCACCGGGCGGCTACGTCAGCACCGACCGGGTCTCCCGGACCAACGTGCCTGGCATCTACGCCGCCGGTGACTGCACCGGGGTACTCCCGCTGGCCAGCGTCGCCGCCATGCAGGGCCGGATCGCGATGTGGCACGCGCTGGGCGAGGCGGTCTCGCCGCTGCGGCTGCGTACCGTCGCCGCCAACGTCTTCACCGATCCCGAGCTGGCCACGGTCGGGGTGTCGCAGAACGAGGTGGACTCCGGGCGGGTACCGGCCCGCCAGGTGATGCTGCCGCTGGCCGGCAACGCCCGGGCCAAGATGGCGGACGTGCGGGACGGGTTCATCAAGCTGTTCTGCCGGCCGGCCAGCGGGCAGGTGGTGGGCGGCGTGGTGGTGGCGCCGAAGGCCAGCGAGCTGATCCTGCCGATCACGATGGCGGTGGAGAACAATCTCACCGTCGACCAGTTGGCGATGACCTTCACCATCTATCCCTCGCTGTCCGGATCGATCACCGAGGCGGCCCGGCAGTTGATGCTGCACGGGCTGGAGTAGCGGCTCCGGCGGCTCTTCGGGGGCTCCGGGCGGGTGGTACGGATAGCTTCGCGGGGCGGTGGTGGCGCGGCCGGCGGCGTACCGTTGTCGGCGCGCGAGCCGTATCCCGTCGGGTCCCCCGTTCCCGGTGGTCGAAGCGGTTCGCCACCGGGCCGCCGGCGGGTCCCGCGCCGGCGGCCCTCCTAATCGGCGAGCCCGCCACCGGTGATCAAGGCACCGAGCAGAAGCTACGAACTTCTTCGTGGCCGAGGTCAACCGCAGCACCTGACCGGCCAGATTCCGGCCCGGGTCTCTGTCGATCCGGGCCGGTGGTCGCGCTTACGTGCCGTAGGGCTCCATCGCGACCGAGACCTACGTGCCGTGGGTGATGTCGCTGGCTGCCCGGACGATCAGGCGGCGCGCGTCCTCGCCGACCGCCGCCTGCTCCCACAGCCGATCAACCACCCTGGCGTGCGCGTCGGCGTCATCGCCGCGATAGGTGATCTAACCGAGGAAGGTGTCGACGATCGCCAGGTCGTCATACAGCTGGACGGCATGCTGGGGTGCGGTGGTTAGCGGCACACCCATCGGGACGATGCCGAACCGGATGTTGGGCAACCCGACGATCGTTTGAAGCCGGTCGAGCTGTCCGCGCATGACGTCCGGCGGGCAGAGCAACCACCGAAGCACGGGCTCGGCCAGCAGGAACTCGAACTGCTTCGTGGTGTCGTACAGATATGCCTGGCGCTGCATCCTGCGGCCGGAGCCGTAGCGACGACGACGCCTGTCACGGCCAGCCTGGATGTACACCGCCCTGACGCCGTCGCCGCCCTCAAGACTTTCGCGCTCGGGGAGGCAGCGCTCCCGGCGTCGTACTACAAAAGCGTTTCCGAGGGCGTCCAAGCGTCGGGGGCCGTCGTGGTGGCCGAGGTTGCTGACGTGAAGATAACTCGCATATTCCGGGGTGAGCATCCGGAGGACGTTTTTCAGATGATCGGCGTGGTACTCAACGTCCACGACGCCGTACATGGTCGGCTGCCGGCGGAATTTGCCGATCAACTAATCATTGAGTTCATGGGACGCGCCACCGACGAGCGAGTCGACTCGCTGAAGTCGCGGTTGTCGGGGTCACAGGGGCTGTGGGCCATTCGGCGTAAGGGTGACCCTCGGCCGGGGGGCGCGCCGATCCCGGTCACGCCCGAGGAACGGCAGTACTTCCTCACCATCTCCCCGCAGGGCCTGTTCGTCCAGGGCGCAACCGCCGTCGAGACGCCGCTCGCGGAATCCGTCAGCGGTGACATGGCTGCGGAAGGTCGCCGGTACGCACGGTTGAGCGAGCTGGTCGGCGCCGTGCGCAACCTGGTGTAGACGCGGCTGCCCCACCACACCCAGGGCACGATCAGGCGGCCGTCCACAGGCGCCCCAGATATCCACAGCTCGGCAGCCACCGTGGTACCCGGTCGCGGCAACGGTCGGGCAGGCTGCTGGTGTCGTCGTAGCCACCCTCCGGCCGCCGGCCACAGCCCGATGCAGGTGGGGCAGGCCGGATCGGAAGGCACCGACCAGCAAGAAGCGGGCCCCGACCTCGGGAATGAGGTCGGGCCCGCAACGTACGGAACGGAGGTCAGGCGTCGGTGTCCTGCCGGTTCGGGACCACGTACACCCCGAGCGCGCCGGGCACGGCCAGGGCCAGGGTGACCGCCTCGGTGGAGGTGATCACGTCGTCGCCGCTTCGCCGCCGGGTCGAGGAGCAGCAGCGGGTAGAGCAGGAGCGAAACAGGCCGGAGGAACCGGCAGCAGTGTATGCGGAGAACGAACCCGGCCCTGCCCGGCCGCCGGTCCGTTCTCCGGCCAGGCATGGCAGATTTGCGCGTGCCGCCGGCTACCTGGCGCTGCTCCTGGCCATCTTCCTGTTCGCCGAGCTGAGCATGACAGCGGCGATGTTCACTGGTACCGACTTCGACGATGCCGAGCGGACCGGTCAGGCGACCGTGCGCTCCTGTGAGCGGTACGGGCCGGTCGGCCACGGGTTCGGTTACTGGGCCGAGTGCCGTGCCGAAGTCGTCTGGAGCGACGGGGACCGTGAGGTGCTAACCCCCGGCAAGCGGGGCTTCTTCAGCGTGGACGAGGTGGGTACCACGGTCACCATCGGTGATCTCGGCTACAGCCGGGGTGGGCGGTCGCTCGCCCGGGAGGAGCGCCCACCCCGCCCGCTCGCCACGGTGGTGGCCGCCGCCTTCGCGATGATCGCCGTGTTGCTCGCCCTGGCGATGCTGTGGGTGCTCTGGGACAGCCTGCGGACGGGCGTACGCAGGCTCGTGCGAGTCAGGCCGACAGATCCCGGGGGCCCGCACCGTCCAGCCCCCGTCAGCCGTGACAGAGATCGACGAGTTTGACAGCCGGCGGACTCGCCGAGGCAACTGAAAGGCTTGCTGACCTGGAGTCCGATCGGGAATTGGCGATCATGCGTCGTCGCCGTGTTACGCGGGCGCAACGAGATCGGCGTAACGTCAGGTCATGGCGGACTTGTTCGAGGACTACCGCCTCGGGCCCGGCTGGGACGAGATGTTCGGCGCGCCCGGGATGCCTCGGGACGCGTACGAGGCGCTGCATGCCACCCTGCAACCGCTGTCCAGCGTCGAGCTGCGGGTCCGGGCCGACGTGCTCGCCCGGGCCTTCCTCGACCAGGGGATCACCTTTGCGCTCAAGGGCGTCGAGCGGCCGTTCCCGCTGGACATCGTGCCCCGGATCATCGCCGCAGGCGAGTGGCGGGTGGTCGAGGCCGGAGTCGCCCAGCGGGTACGGGCCCTGGAGGCGTTCCTTGCCGACATCTACGGCGCCGGCCAGGTGCTGGCCGACGGGGTGGTGCCGCGCCGGGTGGTGGTGACCAGCGCGCACTTCCACCGGGAGGCGGCCGGGATCGTCCCGCACAACGGGGTACGCATCCACGTCGCCGGAGTCGACCTGGTCCGCGACGAGCGGGGCGACTTCCGGGTGCTGGAGGACAACGTCCGGGTCCCGTCCGGGGTCAGCTACGTGATGGAGAACCGCCGGGCGATGGCGCACGTACTGCCGGAGGTCTTCGCCGCGACCCGGATCCAGCCGGTCGAGTCGTACCCGGGGCAGTTGTTGCGGGCGCTGCGCGCGGCGGCGCCGGTCGGGATCACCGACCCCACGGTGGTGGTGTTGACCCCCGGCGTGCACAACTCGGCCTACTTCGAGCACGCCCTGCTGGCCCGCGAGATGGGCGTCGAGCTGGTCGAGGGTCGAGACCTGGTCTGCGTGGGTAACGAGGTCGCCATGCGGACCACCGCGGGCGAGCAGCGGGTCGACGTCATCTACCGGCGGATCGACGACGAGTTCCTCGACCCGGTGCACTTCCGGGCCGACTCGGTGCTCGGGGTGGCCGGGCTGCTCAACGCGGCCCGGGCCGGCCGGGTCACCATCGCCAACGCGGTCGGCAACGGGGTCGCGGACGACAAGCTGCTCTACTCGTACGTCCCGGAGCTGATCCGCTACTACCTGGCCGAGCAGCCGATCCTGTCCAACGTGGAGACGTACCGGCTGGAGGACCCGGAGGTGCGCGAGCACGTCCTCGGCCGGCTCGACGAACTCGTGCTCAAGCCGGTTGACGGCTCCGGCGGCTCCGGCATCGTGATTGGCTCGCAGGCGACCGACGAGGAACTGGCCGAGCTGCGGCACCGGATCGCCGTCGACCCGCGCGGCTGGATCGCCCAGCGCGAGGTGGCGCTCTCCATGGTGCCGACCCTGGTCGGCAACCGGCTGCGGGCCCGGCACGTCGACCTGCGGCCGTTCGCGGTGAACGATGGGCAGCGGGTCACGGTGCTGCCGGGCGGGCTGACCCGGGTGGCGCTGCCGGAGGGCGCTCTGGTGGTCAACTCCAGCCAAGGCGGCGGCTCCAAGGACACCTGGATACTCGCCGAGCCGGCCTCCGGGCTCAGCCCGGTGGACCTCACCTCGGGAATCGAGACCTCGGGAATCGAGCCGGCCGACCCGGACGGGTCGCCGCCGGCATCGGTGCCGGCGCCGCGCAGCCCGGACCCGGGCCCGGACGCCGGCCTGGTCGGCGTGCAGCAGCAGCAACAGCAGCAGTCCGCCCGGGACGGCAGCGGGTCGGAGCGGTCGCGGTGCTGAGCCGGATCGCCGAGTCGCTCTACTGGATCGGCCGGTACGTCGAGCGGGCCGAGGACACCGCCCGGATCCTCGACGTGCACCTGCACCGGATGCTCGCCGACCCCTGGGTGGACGAGGCGACCGCCTGCCGCTCCCTGCTCACCGTGATGGGGGTCGGGCCGCTGGAGCAGCCGGCCACCGCCAACCGGGTGGTCGGGGTGCTCGGCCTCGACGAGGAGAACCCCAGTTCCGTGGTCGGTGCCCTGGCGGCGGCCCGGGAGAACGCCCGAGGCGCCCGGGAGACCATCTCGGCCGACATGTGGGAGTGCCTCAACTCGACCTGGCACGGCCTGCCGGCCGTCCGGCGCCGGGCCGAGCAGCAGGGCGTACACGCGTTCTTCCGGTGGGTCCGGGAACGCTGCGCGGTGATGGCCGGGCTGACCGACGCCACCATGAGCCGGGACGAGGGCTGGCTCTTCCTGGTACTCGGCCGCAGCGTCGAACGGGTCGACATGACCGCCCGGCTGCTCTCCACCCACGTACGCGCCGGCGGCAGCATCCCGTCCTGGCTGACCCTGCTGCGCTCCTGCGGCGCCTGGGAGACGTTCCTGCGCACCTACCGCGGCTCGCTCGACGACCGGTACGCCGCCGAGTTCCTGCTGCTCGACCGGCTCTTCCCGCGCTCGGTCTTCGCCGCGCTCTCCCGGGCCGAGGCGTGCCTGCGCGAGCTGGAACCGACCGGCGGCCCGGGCCGGCCCGGCCGGACCGGGGTCTCCACCGACGCGCAGCGGATCATCGGCCGGGCCCGGACCGGCCTGGAGTTCCGGGCCGCCGACGAGCTGATCGGCGACCTCGCCGCGGTGCTGTCCGGGCTGGAACGCACCTGCTCACAGGTGAACGACGCGGTCTCCCGTCGCTACTTCCGGCAGACGTCGGCGGTGGCCTGGCTGCCGGAGGCGGTGGCGTGACCGGGACCGGGTGCGACGGCGGAGTAGTGCGGCGGGCGAGGAAGGGGACGCGATGACGGTGGGCAGTTGGCGGTTGAAGATCCGGCACCAGACCGGCTTCAGCTACGCCGGTGCGGTGGCCTCCTCCTACAACGAGGCGCGGATGTCGCCGCGCAACGAGGCCCGCCAGGCGGTGCTGGAGGCGCGGGTGGAGGTGTGGCCGTCGGCCCGGACCTACCGGTACGAGGACTACTGGGGGACCGTGGTGACCGCCTTCGACGTGCACAGCGCGCACGAATCGTTGCAGGTCACCGCCATCTCCACCGTGGAGACACAGGGTCCAGGCGACCAGTTGGCGGCGACCGACGGGGTGGGCTGGGCCGACCTGCGCGGGGCGGAGAGTACGGACCGCTGGTACGAGCTGCTGCTGCCCACCCCGCGTACCGCGCTGGACGAGGAGCTGACCGGGCTGGCCGAGTCCGTCCGGGCCGCCCAGCCGACCCCGCACGCCGCCGCGATGGCGCTCTGCGAGCAGGTCAGGGACGAGGTCGCGTACACCTCCGGCGCCACCGGCGTGCAGACCGACGCCGTACAGGCCTGGCGGCAGCGCAAGGGGGTCTGCCAGGACATCAGCCACCTGGTGGTGGGGCTGCTGCGCACCATCGGCATCCCGGCCCGGTACGTCTCCGGCTACCTGCACCCGGCACCCGACGCCGCGATCGGGGACGGCGTGGTGGGGCAGAGCCACGCCTGGGTGGAGTGGTGGGTCGGCCGGTGGACGGCCTTCGACCCGACCAACGGGGTACCGGTCGGCGAGCGGCACGTGGTGGTCGGCCGGGGCCGGGAGTACGGCGACGTACCGCCGCTCAAGGGCGTCTACGCCGGCCCGGCCAACACCGGGCAGGGCGTCGAGGTGACCGTCACCCGACTGCGCTGAGCCGGGGCCGGCCTGCGGTAGGTGCCGCTGCCCTGCGGTAGGCGGCCCGGGCGCTGCGGCAAGTGCCGCTGTGCTGCGCTTGGTCCCGCCGTCCGGCGCTGGTGGCCGGGCGGAAATGGGCTGCGGCGAGGCGGCCGGCCGGAGTACCGTGGCCGCCATGCGCAGCGCGATGAGCGAGACGACGACGCCGGGACACCCCGGCGTGCCGCGCTGACGCAGACCAACTCGTCGACTGGCCCCGGGGCGATCCGCTCCGGGGCTTCGTCGTGCGCACCAGATCGGCGCGGTCCCGGGGCGGAGCAGCCGCCGGGCCGTACCAGATCTGGGAGCTGACATGCACGACCACCGCAGGCTCGGCCGCGAGCTGGAGCTGTTCCACGCCGATCCGCTCTCCGGGGCCGGGCTGCCGGTCTGGCTGCCGGCCGGCGCCGCCGCCCGGCACAGCGTCGAGGAGTACGTCCGCGAGCTGGAACGCCGGGCCGGCTACCAGCACGTCTACTCGCCCCCGCTCGGCAAGCGGGAGCTGTTCGAGCTGTCCGGGCATCTCGGCTACTTCGCTGGCGACATGTTCCCGGTGCTGCGGCTCTCCGACGACGACGAGTTCGTACTCCGTCCGGCCCTCTGCCCGCACCACGCCCTGGTCTACCGGGCCAGGGGCCGGTCCTACCGGGAGCTGCCGCTGCGCATCGCCGAGCTGGGCGGGATGTACCGGCCGGAGCGGTCCGGAGTGCTCGGCGGGCTCAGCCGGGTGCGGGCGATCTCGCTCAACGACGCGCACAACTTCTGCCCGCCGGAGCAGGTCGGCGCCGAGGTCGCCGAGGTGCTGGAGCTGATCCGGGTGGCGCACGCCGCGCTCGGGGTACGCCCGGCGGGGTTCCGGCTGTCGCTGCGCGGACCGGGCGAGAAGTACGTCGGCGACGACGAGGAGTGGCGGCACGCCGAGGACCTGCTCCGGGCGGCACTGTCCGGACTGCCGTACGTCGAGGCGCCCGGGGAGGCGGCGTTCTACGGACCGAAGATCGACATCCAGGTACGGGACGCGGCCGGCCGGGAGTCGACCCTCTCCACCATCCAGCTCGACTTCGACAAGCCGGCCCGGTTCGACCTCTGCTACGCCGACGCCCGGGGAGGGCGGGCGCGACCGGTGATGGTGCACCGGAGCCTGGTCGGCAGCATGGAGCGGCTCTTCGCGTACCTGATCGAGGTGCACGCCGGAGCCTTCCCGGCCTGGTACGCCCCGGTCCAGGTGCGGGTGCTGCCGGTCGGGCCGGATCAGGTGGCGGCGGCGGAGGCGTTCCGCCGGGACTGCGTACTGGCCGGGCTGCGGGCGGAGCTGGTCGTCGACGGGTCGCTCGGTGCCCGGATCCGGGACGTCGCCCAGCGCCGGGTCCCGTACGCGGCGGTGCTCGGCGCCCGGGAGGTGGCGGCCGGGCAGGTGGCGCTGCGGTTGCGGGACGGCCGGGGCGTTGACCCGATGGCGGCGCCGGACGCGTTGGGCCTGATCGCCGGGGTGGTTGCCGGCCGGTCGGCGGAACTCCTACCCTGAGCCGGGCCGGCTGGTGCGGCCAGCATATCTTGTCGATGCCAAGATATGCTGGCCGCCATGAGCGAGGACAGCGCCGCCGGGCGCCCGTACCATCACGGAGACCTGCGGAGGGCGTTGCTCTCCGCTGCCGCGACCGCGATCGAGGAGTCCGGTCCGGCCGGGCTCAGCCTGCGCGACCTGGCCCGCCGGGCCGGCGTCTCGCACGCCGCCCCGGCGCACCACTTCGGCGACAAGGCCGGGCTGCTCACCGCGTTCGCCACCGAGGGCTTCGAGATGCTGGCCGACACGCTGGCCCAGATCCGCCAGGAGTCCGGCGGCAGCCTGCGGGAACTCGGTGTCGGCTATGTCACGTTCGCGGTGCACCACCGGGCCCACTTCGAGGTGATGTTCCGGCCGGACCTCTTCCACCGCGACGACGCCGCACTCACCGCCGCCCAGCAGCGGGCCCGGGCGGCACTCCGGGCCGGTGTGTCCGGCCTGCCGGCGGCACCGGTCGGCCCGGAGGCGGCGCAGACCGAGCTGGCCGCCTGGTCGATCGTGCACGGCTTCGCCACCCTGTGGCTCGGCGGGGCGCTCCGGGGCGACCAGGTCGGCGACGATCCGGAGGCCGCCGCCAGGCTGGTGATCAGCCGGCTCTTCACGACACCCGGTTGAGCCGTCTCCGCCGTTCAGCAGTTGCGGGCGTTCCGCACAGCTCACCTGTTGGCGGTGTTCCCGGCAACTCACCTGTTGGCGGTGTTCCCGGCAGCTCACCAGTTGGTGGGCAGCGGCATCCCCTCGGTGTAGCCGGCGGCGCTCTGCACCCCGACCACCGCGTTGGCGTGGAACTCGGCGAGATCGGCGGCGCCGGCGTACGTGCACGCGCTGCGTACCCCGGCGACGATCTCGTCGATCAGGTCCTCCACGCCCGGCCGGTTCGGATCGAGGTACATCCGCGCGCTGGAGATCCCCTCCTCGAAGACCGCCTTCCGGGCCTGGTCGTACGGGCTGTCCTCGGCGGTACGCGCACTGACCGCCCGCGCCGAGGCCATGCCGAAGCTCTCCTTGTAGCGCCGGCCGTCGGCGTCGGTGTAGAGATCGCCGGGCGACTCGTAGGTGCCGGCGAACCAGGTGCCGATCATCACGTTCGACGCCCCGGCGGCCAGGGCCAGGGCGACGTCGCGCGGATGGCGTACCCCGCCGTCGGCCCAGACGTGCCGGCCCAGTTCGCGGGCGGCGGCCGCGCAGTCGAGTACCGCGGAGAACTGTGGCCGGCCCACCCCGGTCATCATCCGGGTGGTGCACATCGCCCCCGGCCCCACGCCGACCTTGACGATGTCCGCACCCGCCTCGACCAGATCCCGTACCCCTTCCGGGGTGACCACGTTGCCGGCGGCCACCGGTACCGGCGGGTCCAGGCTGCGTACCGCCCGCAGTGCCCGGAGCATCCGCTCCTGGTGGCCGTGCGCGGTGTCCACCACCAGGGTGTCCACCCCGGCCTCGAAGAGCGCGGCGGCCTTGCCGGCGACGTCGCCGTTGATGCCGATCGCGGCGGCGATGCGCAGCCGGTCCTTGCCGTCCAGCGCCGGCCGGTACAGCGTGGCCCGCAGCGCACCCCGGCGAGTCAGCACCCCGACCAGCCGGCCCTCGACGTCGACCACCGGGGCGAGTCGGCGGCGGCCCCGGGACAGCCGGTCGAACCCGGTCCGGGGATCGGCCTCGGCGGGCACGGTGTGCAGTTCCGTGGACATCACATGCCGCAACTGCGCGAACCGGTCCACCCCGACCGTGTCAGCCTCGGTCACCACCCCGACCGGCCGCCCGTCCGGGTCGATCACGATCACCGCACCGTGCGACCGCTTGGGCAACAGGTGGATGGCGTCTCCGACGGTGTCGGTCGGGCCGAGCGTGATCGCGGTGTCGTGCACCAGATGCCGCTGCTTGACCCAGCCGATCACCTCGGCGACCACCTCGATCGGGATGTCCTGTGGCAGTACGGCGAGACCTCCGCGCCGGGCCACCGTCTCGGCCATCCGCCGACCGGCCACCGCCGTCATGTTGGACACCACGATCGGGATCGTGGTGCCGGTCCCGTCGCTGCTGGCCAGGTCGACGTCGAGCCGGGACTCCACGGCCGACCGGACCGGGGCCAGGAAGACGTCGTTGTAGGTCAGATCCTGCGTGGGCTTTCCGCCGGTGATGAACCGCACCTGGCCATCATGCCGGAGGACGATCCACCCGGCCCGGCAGTCCCGCTGGTCACGTGACCGGCCTCTCCGGTTCTCGAAGGTGTCGCCGGGCCCCGGCGGCACCGGTGTCCCCGCTCTCGTCG
Source organism: Plantactinospora sp. ZYX-F-223 (assembly GCF_039649625.1). Lineage (NCBI taxonomy): Bacteria > Bacillati > Actinomycetota > Actinomycetes > Micromonosporales > Micromonosporaceae > Plantactinospora > Plantactinospora sp. ZYX-F-223. The sequence continues at coordinate 69,825 of NZ_JBDJAV010000024.1, forward strand.
TCTCCTGGCCGCTTGACCGGTCTGGGCTCGCCGTGGGCCGGTGGCGGGGACTCCCGGCCGAGGGTGGACGACGTGTGCCGGACGGGTCAGCTGATGACGCCGTGGGCCGGTGGTGGGGACTCCCGGCCGAGGGTCGACGATGTGTGCCGGCCGGGTCAGCTGATGACGCAGATGACGGCGCCGGCGGTGAGGACTCCGCCGACCTCGGCGGCGAGTTCGCTCACCACGCCGGCCTTGTGCGCGTACAGCGGCTGCTCCATCTTCATCGCCTCCATGACGACGATCAGGTCACCCTCGGCGACCGTGTCGCCGTCGGCAACCGCGATCTTGACGATGGTGCCCTGCATCGGGGAGGTCAGCGCGTCTCCACCGGCGGCGGCCCCGCCCGCCGCAGCGGACCGGCCAGCGCGCCGGGCCGGCCGTCGGGCGGCGGCACCGGAGGCAACCGGGCCGGCGGCCGGGGCCGTACCCGCGCCGTAGCCGGCGGGGAGGCTGACCTCCAGCCGCTTGCCGCCGACCTCGACCACGACGGTCTCCCGGGCGCCGGCCGGCTCGTCGGCCGGCGTGGCGCCGGTGAACGCCGGCACGGTGTTGTCGAACTCGGTCTCGATCCACCTGGTGTGCACGGTGAACGGCGCGGCGGTGAACGCCGGGTCCCGGACGACGAGCCGGTGGAACGGCAGCGCGGTGGCCATCCCGTCCACCACCATCTCGTCGAGGGCCCGGCGGGCGCGCTCCAGCGCCTCGGTACGGGTCTCGCCGGTGACGATCACCTTGGCGAGCAGGGAGTCGAAGTTGCCGCCGATCACGTCGCCCGCGGCGATCCCGGCATCCACCCGTACGCCGGGCCCGGCGGGAAGCCGCAGCGCGGTCACCGTGCCCGGTGCCGGCAGGAAGTTCCGGCCCGGGTCCTCGCCGTTGATCCGGAACTCGATCGAGTGCCCGCGCGGCACGGGATCGGCGTCGAACCGGAGCTTCTCGCCGGACGCGATCCGGAACTGCTCCCGGACCAGGTCGATGCCGGCGGTCTCCTCGGTCACCGGGTGTTCCACCTGCAGCCGCGTGTTCACCTCCAGGAAGGAGATGGTGCCGTCCGTGCCGACCAGGTATTCCACGGTGCCGGCGCCGTGGTAGTCGGCTTCCCGGCAGATCGCCTTCGCGCTGGCGTGGATCGCCGCCCGCTGCTCGTCGGTCAGGAACGGGGCCGGCGCCTCCTCGACGAGCTTCTGGTGGCGGCGTTGCAGCGAGCAGTCCCGGGTCCCGACCACCACGACGTTGCCATGCTGGTCGGCGAGGACCTGCGCCTCGACGTGCCGGGGCCGGTCCAGGTAGCGCTCGACGAAACATTCGCCCCGGCCGAACGCGGCCAGCGCCTCCCGGGTGGCCGACTCGAAGAGCGCCGGGATCTCCTCCATGGTCCGGGCCACCTTGAGACCCCGGCCGCCGCCGCCGAACGCCGCCTTGATCGCCACCGGCAGACCGTGCTCGGCAGCGAAGGCCAGCACCTCGTCCGGCCCGCCCACCGGCTCGGAGGTGCCGGGCACCAGCGGAGCGCCGGCCCGCTGCGCGAGATGCCGGGCGGTGACCTTGTCGCCCAGGTCGCGGATCGCCTGCGGGCTCGGCCCGATCCAGGTCAGGCCGGCGTTGATCACCGACGCGGCGAAGTCCGCGTTCTCCGAGAGAAACCCGTAACCCGGGTGTACGGCGTCAGCGCCCGACCGGGCGGCCACGTCGAGCAGCTTGTCGATCCGCAGGTACGTCTCGGTCGCGGTCTCGCCGCCGAGCGCGTACGCCTCGTCGGCGAGGGTGGCGTGCAGCGCGTCCCGGTCCGAGTCGGCGTAGACGGCGACGCTGGCCAGTCCGGCGTCCCGGCAGGCGCGGACGACCCGTACCGCGATCTCGCCCCGGTTGGCGATCAGTACCTTGCGCACGCGGCTGCTCCTCCTCGAATCGCTCCCCACCGTCGCCGGTCGCCAGGGTGGCTGCCAGGGACGTTGCCAGGGGCCATTGTCAACGACCCGGGCCGCCCGCCCGACGGGCGGGGGCGGTGAACCCGGCCGGCCGACCCGCGTCCGGCGCCGCTCCCGACCCGCTCGATACTCGCCTCCCGCCGCCGCCGAGGAGGCGGTGTCGCTGTTGGTCACGGCACCAACTACACGCCGTTACCTGGCCGGTCGACCCATGCCACGGGACGGCGTTGGTAGCTAGTCAATTTTGGTTATTACGCTTCTGGGTGTGTCGGCTACCCGAATGATGATTCTCGGCCTGGTCCGGTGGATGCAACCGGTACACGGCTATGACGTACGTCGCGAACTGCTGAGCTGGAGCGCGGACAAGTGGGCGAACGTCCAGCCCGGCTCGATCTACCACGCGCTGCGCAAGCTGACCGAGGAGGGATTGTTACGGGAGGTGGCCACCGAGCAGGTCGGCGCCCGTCCGGCCCGGGTCACGTACGGCATCACCTCGAAGGGCGAGGACGAGTTCCAGGGCCTGCTCAGGGGCAACTGGTGGAACCTCGGCGACGTCGTCGACCCGTTCTTCGCGGCCTTCTCCTTCCTGCCCGCACTGCCCCGGGAAGAGGCGTCGGCGGCGCTGCGTAACCGGGCCCGACTGCTGCGGGCGGTCAACGACAGCCTGCGGGCGGCGATGGAGTCCGGTTGGATGAAGAACGACAAGCCGGTGCATGTCGCCTGGATGTGGCAGCTGTCGATCGCCCGGGCGGAGGGGGAGATCGGCTGGTGCGAGCGGATCGCCGACCTGATCGACGCCGGGGTGCCGTACCTGCCGGAGGACTACGCCGAAAACCAGGATTGGGCGCAGTTCGCCTCGATGGCCGTCGACGCGAGCTGGGGCGGGGGGCGTACGCCCGACGAACCGGTTCCCCCCGAGTCGCCGTCGGCGGGGCCGGAGTCGTCGTCGGAGTCGTCGCCCGAGTCGTCGTCTCGACCGGCGGGGGACGGCAGGGCGACGCGTAATAATCAACGTTGACTAGATGCGCTATATCGCGTTAGCCTCCCGGAAGCGTTGCGGTGGGCGCCTTCTGGCGTGCCCCGGGGGATGGGGCCGGTGGGGATGCCGGTCCGGCTGACCAGGAGCAGGCATGATCGAGACAAAGGGGTTGCGGAAGTCGTTCCGCTCCCGGCAGGGCAGGGAGAAGAAGTCGGTCGACGCGGTCCGCGGTGTCGACCTCGTGGTGGCCGAGGGGGAGATCTTCGGCTTCCTCGGCCCGAACGGCGCGGGCAAGACCACCACGCTGCGGATGCTCGCCACGCTCATCGAACCGGACGGCGGCGAGGCCAACATCGCCGGCGTCGACCTGCGGACCAACCCGGCTGAGGTGCGGCGGCGGATCGGTTACGTGGCCCAGGGCGGCAGCACCTGGGACGAGTCGACCGCCCGCGAGGAGCTGGTCCTGCACGCCCGGATGTACGGGCTCAGCAAGGCCGAGGCGCAGCGGCGCGCGGTACGCGCCCTGGAGGCGTTCCAGCTCACCGAGTATGCCGACCGCAAGTGCAAGACGTACTCCGGTGGCCAGCGCCGGCGGGTCGACATCGCGCTCGGCATCATCCACGAACCGAAGATCGTCTTCCTGGACGAGCCGACCACCGGCCTCGACCCGCAGAGCCGGGCGCACATGTGGGACGAGATCCGCCGGCTCCGCGCCGAGGGCATGACGGTCTTCATCACCACGCACTACCTGGACGAGGCGGACGCGCTCTGCGACCGGATCGCCATCATGGACCACGGCGAGGTGGTCGCCGAGGGGACACCGGCGGAGCTGAAGCGGGAGATCTCCGGCGACGTGGTGCTCGTCGCCATCGAGGGCTCGGCCCAGGACGCCGGCAAGGTGCTGGAGACCGAGCCGTACGTCACCAGGTTGGAGACCTCGGACGAGGGCGCGCTCCGGCTCTACGTCAACGACGGGACCCGGGACATGCCCCAGATCCTCCGCGCGCTCGACGCTGCGGGCATCGCGCTCAGCTCGATCGAGCTGCACCGGCCCAGCCTCGACGACGTGTTCCTCACCAAGACCGGCCGCTCGCTGCGCGAGTCCTGACCGCTCGCCGCGCGAGACCTGCGCCTACGCCGCGCACCGCCGAACAGGAGACTTGTGATGAAATTCGCCCGTGACACATGGTTGATCTTCCAGCGGCAGTTCCTGCTGCTGGTCCGCCAGCCCGTCTGGCTCTTCGTCGGCATCTTCCAGCCGGTGATGTACCTGCTGCTCTTCGCCCCGCTGCTCAAGCCCGCGTTGCAGGCGTCGAGCAACGCGGAGGCGTACCGGATCTTCGTGCCCGGCCTGCTGGTCCTGCTCGCCATCTTCGGCGGGCTGTTCCAGGGCTTCGGGCTGATCGCCGAGCTGCGCGCCGGGGTGATCGAACGATCCCGGGTCACCCCGGTCAGCCGACTCGCCCTGCTGCTCGGCCGCTCGCTGCGCGACGTGGTGTCGCTGATCGCCCAGGCGATCATCATCACCCTGCTGGCGCTGGCCTTCGGGCTCTCGGTCTTCATCGGGGACCTGCTACTGGCGTACCTGATGCTGGCGCTGATCGCACTGATGACGTCGGCCCTGTCCTACGGGATCGCGCTGGTGGTGAAGAGCGAGGATGCGCTGGCGCCGCTGATGAACACGATCGCCCAGCCGGTCCTGCTGCTCTCCGGGATCCTGTTGCCGCTGAACTTCGCGCCGGGCTGGTTGCAGGGGATCGCCGACTGGAACCCGTTCTCCTGGGCGGTTGACGGCGCCCGGGCACTATTCGCCGGCGATCTCGGCAACGACGCCGTCTGGCAGGGACTCTCGGTGATGGCGGTGATCACGGCGCTCGCCGTGGTCTGGGCCGCGCGCGAGTTCGCGCGCAGCGTCCGCTAGCGCCCCATCGGGTACGGGTGGAGCCGGCCCCGGCGCCGGTTCCGCCCGTCCTCGGCCGGTGCCGGCGTCGGTGCTGGTGAGGGTCAGCGGCGGCGGGCCAGGGTGAGGCCGTCGGCGATCGGCAGCATCACGAGCTCGACCCGCTCGTCGGCGAGTACCGCCTCGTTGAACTCGACGATCGCCCGGTCCGCCACGGTCTGCGGGGCCAGGACCCGACCGCCCCGCAGCACGTTGTCCACCACGATCAGTCCACCGGTACGCATCCTCGGCACCAACTCGGCCCAGTAGGTCAGATAGCCCGGCTTGTCGGCGTCGACGAAGACGAGGTCGAGGTGCGGCTCCACGGGGAGGGAGCGCAGGTTCTCAGCGGCCGGGCCGATCCGCAGCTCGATCCGGTCGTCGACCCCGGCCCGTGCCCAGTAGCGGCGGGCGACCGCCGTGTACTCCTCGGAGATGTCGAAGCAGGTCAACCGGCCGTCGGCGGGCAGGCCACGGGCGATCGCCAGCGAGGAGAGCCCGGTGAAGGTGCCGACCTCGACCGCCTGCCGGGCGTTCACCAGCCGGGTCAGGAAGGTGAGCAGCCCCGCCTGCTCCGGAGCGATCTGCATCCCGGCGTCGGCCGGCAGTAGCGAAACCGTCTCGTCGATCAGCTCCCGGGCCAGGGCGTCCGGCGGGGAGCCGTGCGCCAGGACGTACGCGTGCAGGTCTTCGGTGAGCGGGATCGACTTCGTCGGCACTGCTCGACGCTATGCCAGGTTGCCGGCCGACGGTAGTGGTTCGTCAGTGCGGGTCGGTTGCCGCCGACGTGGCCGCCGTCCCGGCGCCGGCGCCGAACGGGGTCATTCGGGCAGCCCAGAGGTCCGTGATCAGCAGGTCGAGTTCGCCGAGCATGTGGCGGAACAGCGGCAGGGAGAGGCCGATCACCGCGCCGGGATCGCCGTCCACCCGGTCGACGAACGGGCCACCCAGCCCGTCGATGGTGAACGCGCCCGCCACCTGCAACGGCTCACCCGTCGCGACGTACGCGGCGATCTCGTCGTCGGTGATCTCCGCGAAGTAGACGGCGGTGCCGGCGACCCGGGCAACCTCGCGCCCGCTCGACAGGTCGATCAGGCAGTGCCCGGTGTGCAGCACGCCGCTCTTGCCCCGCATCGCCTGCCAGCGGCGGGTCGCCTCGTCCGCGTCGGCCGGCTTGCCGAGGATCTCGCCGTCGAAGGCCAGCACCGAGTCACAGCCGAGCACGAGCGTACGGGGCTCGGCCGCGTTGGTTCCGATCTCGTCGGTGGCACCGGCACCTTTGGCAGCCGATGCGATCCGCTCGGCTACCGCTCGTGCCTTCAGTTGAGCCAGTGTGCGGCTCAGCGCTTCCGGGGTCGAGGGGTCCACCTGCGATTCGTCGACCCCGCTGATCAGTACGTCCGGCTCGATGCCGGCGGCCTGCAGGAGCTTGCGTCGGGCCGGACTCGCTGAGGCGAGCACCAGGCGTAGCCGATCTGTCGTGTGCACGACGGCCAACGTACCCGGCCCGACGAGGGCTGTCCGCGATCGGGCCGGGTATTCGGATGGCTCGATTCAGAAGCGGCGCGGCTGCTGTCGCCGTCGCATCAGGAGCACCACCAGCAGGGTCACCAACAGGCCCAGTACGACGAGAGCCACCAGCACACCGATCAGGATCGTCGAGCCGACGTTCGACCTGTTCTCCGGTTCGGGTGCCGCGTTGCCGGCCTGGGTCTGACTGGGGCTGGGTGCGGCACTAGCGCTCGGATCGGCGCTTCCCTCCAGGGGCGGTACGTCCGCCGTCAGCGCCTTGACCAGGTTGAGTACCCCGTACCCGTACTCCTCGTCCCGACCCGGCGCCCCCTTGTCATCAGCGGTCGCGGTCAGCCGATGTACGACTTCCTCCGCCGACAGATCCGGAAACTTGCTCCGTACGAGCGCAGCCGCCCCAGCCACGATCGCAGTTGAATCCGATGTACCCGTTGTCTTGCGGTAGCCCCCGTCAACTGAAGTGCTGTATATGTCCACGCCCGGCGCGACGATAGCGACTCTACTCCCTGTCACCGAGATCTCGGCGTGGTCTCCACGCTGATCAGTTGCCCCGACCGCGAGAACTCCGCTAAACCCTGCAGGGAACCCTACTAGAAAGTTGCCCGGCCTATTACCCACTCCGGCGACGACTACAATATTCGCCTTAAGTGCAGCCTCCACTGCTTCCCTTAATTTCGGAGTGCCGCCTGCGGTGGCGGAGACGCTTATAACGTCAACCTTCTTGGACGTCGCCCATTCAATTCCCCTCGCCAAGTCATTAGCGTTGCCGCCTTCGCCTTCGCCGTCTTGAATAGGGATCAATTTGGCGCGCGGTGCGATGCCCAGCGCTCCGTTCGTGCCGCGCCCATGGGCCGCAATCAATCCTGCCATTCCGGTTCCATGGCCGCCGGGGTCGCTATCCCTGCGTCCATCGCCAGATCCGCCGGCGTACGTGGTAGTACCTGGCAGCAGATTGTTTCGAAGGTCAGGATGTGGGTCTACTCCGCTGTCGATGACCGCGACAGTGACGCCAGCGCCCTGACTGACTCTATGAGCTTCTGCTACCTTGAGATAGCTTAGGTGCCATTGGTTCCGGCGTGTTTGATCAGCATGCGCAGGGGCTGCAGGTAGAACGGCGACGGCCGTGGCGCAAAGGAGCGCCACGGCCGCACGGGCCCTGCGAGAAGTCACCGCTTATGGCCAATCGTCGGGCCAGGATCAATCCTGCCGTTCTCGCGGGTAGGCATCATGACGGGGGTGACTCCCTCGTCAGTCTCCCAGGGATTGTCTGGATCCCAATGCTGGTTGTTCTGATCTCCATTCTTTTGACTAATGCCGCGCGTGCCCGGTCGCATGCCAGCAGCCTGACCAGGGCCGGTGACGCTAGCGCCCGTGCCTCCGCCGATTACGCCGCCAACCGGGTTGATGCGTCGCGCTGCTGATCCGGCTCCTGCGGCCGGTTGCGACAAACCCGCTCCAGGCGATGCGCCAATCATTCCCCCTGGAGGCATTGCTCGTGGCGGCATCCCAACGTGGGGACTAAAGCCCGACTTGTTGTTCAGTCCACCGCTTGGTGGCACCATCGATGTGGTTGGGTAGCCAGGAGGTAGCCCAGGGGGTTTGGCCCCGGGAGGCAGCCCTGGCGGCTTGGCCCAAGGTGGGGGCCCGGGGGTGATCGGAGGCGGAGGCAGGACCGGACCAGTGGTAGGTGGCGGGGGTGGGATAACGCTTGGTGGCGTTGGTGGCACGGCAGGGGGCGCGATCGGCCCGGTGCCACCAAGGATCGGACCGGCTCCAGGTGCGGTGGGTGTTGGGACAACGGCATGAATAGCTGGAGTCGGTGGCGGTGTATAACTTGCTCCACCACCTGCCGGTATCGGGACAACCGGCGGGAGGACGGGTGGGCTTGAACCGCCCATTACGCTGCTTCCGCCTCCACCTCCTCCGTCGTTCTCATCGATAGGTTTCTTATCGTTTCGGTACACCGGAGGCTTGCGAAGCTGTACCTGGGCGGTGGCGAGTTCGCTGCTTAGCCCGTACATGATGTGGCGAGCGCGCCAGTTCAGGTCTTCCAGGTCGGATTGGGTCGTCGGCTGCTGTCCGGCAGGCGGCCGGCCGTTGTTCGCCTTAACCGCCGCGTCGTACTGCTGCTTGGCCTGCTCCTTCGCGAGGTATTCCTTGTGGATCTCCTCAAGGTCCCTACGCGACTCCCAGATCGCCTGAGTCACGCCCGTGAGGGCCTGCTGGTTGGCAGCGGCCGTGTCGTAGACGCCCTGCACCGTCTCGATGAGGTAGTCGAGCCGTGTGACGTACGCCTTCGAGGCCTCGCTCTTCTCCGGCGGCCAAGCTTCGATCAGGTTGTCGCGGTACTGCTTCAACCGCGACAGATGGAGCAAGCTGAGTTCGGAGGTCTTCCGCCAACCGCTGACATGCTGCCAGTGCGTGTCCGTCTGCTGGTTGGCCAACAGACTCCACATCTGTCGGACATCGTGCGAGGTCCAGTTGGTCGTGCCGGAGATCTGGCCGCTCCCCCCGCCTCCGCCATCAAGCATTGGGGCTCCCCGTGTTCTCTGTGCCACCCTGCGGCGCTGTCACGTTCTGCGACCTGGGCGGCGGCGGTGCCGCTGCACCAGTCTCATCAAGCGCCTTCTCGACATCGCGGACCCGGGCCTGCGAGAACGCGTCGGCGTTGCCGTAGTTCTTGCTGACCTTCTCGGCGGCGGTGGCGAGGCCGCCGGTGCCGTCGCCGACGTCCCAGACCCGTGTCGAGGTGTCCTGTTGGACGTTCCGATGCGCCTCGAAGAACGACACCAGCTCGGCGAAGCCTGCATTCGGCGCGGGCAGGTTAGGCAGCATGTCCGACTGGACTTCTTCCATGTGTGGTACGTAGTTCTTCTGGACCTCGGCCAGGAGCTGCTGGGCGAACTCTTCCATCCGCTGGATGTCAGCCTCTATGGCACCGCCGTAGTCGCGCAGCCACGCAGGGCCGCGGTCTTCCTCAGGTATCACGTCTTCTCCCCAGGTGCTACGTACTGCCCCACGCCCAAGGTTAGTGGGTACGGGCCGGCGTGGGCAGCCCCGTCGGGTCGCCCGGAGCAGGTCAGTGAGGAAGGCCGGAGACCCGCCAGGCGTCACGGCCGGCGTGGGCCGGCATGCCGGACGGGGACACCGTACCGGGACGACCCGTTCGTGCCCAGGTCGACACGGCGGCGGGTCGGACCGATGTGGCCGGTCGGGGACGGAGGAAGATCGCCCCGACCAGGGCGGCCAACTCTTCCGGTGTGGGGGTACCCCGCACCACCCGGAGCAGTGGTTCTTCGTCAGCCATGGCATTGAGGGTACGTCCCTGTCGATTGGTGCGCGTCTCAGATAGGCGTGCCGAGGGTGTGACTCTTGTTGCCGTTGGGTACCGTCCACGGGTGTCTAGTGCGCCTCCACAACTCATCGCTGACCGGTACCGACTTGTCGAGCCGCTCGGCCAGGGCGGGATGGGTCGGGTCTGGAAGGCGCGTGACGAGGTGCTGCACCGGGACGTCGCGATCAAGGAGTTGGTCCCGCCGCCCGGGCTGACCGAGGACGAGCGTCGGGAGATGCGTGAACGCTCGCTCCGCGAGGCGCGGGCGATCGCCCGGCTCAATCACGCGAACGTGGTCCGCGTCTTCGACGTACTGCGTACCGACGGTGATCCGTGGATCGTCATGGAGTACGTCCCGTCGCGGTCGTTGCAGGACACGCTGGCCAGCGACGGGCCGGTGTCGCCGACCCGGGCCGCCGAGATCGGTCTCGGGGTGCTGGGTGCGTTGAAGTCCGCGCACCGGGCCGGGGTGATGCACCGGGACGTGAAGCCCGGAAACGTGCTGCTCGGCGATGACGGCCGGGTGGTGCTGACCGACTTCGGACTCGCCACCGTGCCGGGGGACCCGAACGTGACCCGTACCGGACTGGTGTTGGGGTCGCCCGCGTACATCGCGCCGGAGCGGGCCCGGGACGGCACCGCCGGGCCGGAGGGTGACCTCTGGTCGCTGGGCGCGACGCTCTACGCCGCCGTCGAGGGCCAGTCGCCGTTCGCCCGACCGTCCGCGATCGCGACGTTGGCGGCGCTGGCCACCGAGCCACCGCCGGCGTCGCGCCGGGCCGGCCCGCTCAAGGCCGTGCTCGCCGGGCTGTTGCGCAAGGACCCGACGACCCGGATCAACGCCGAGGTGGCGGAGCGGTTGCTCCGTCGCGCGGCAGGCCGGCGCAGGAACCCCGGGATGTCACTGCTGGACGGGGTACGACGGCCGGGGCCGCAGGGCCCGCGCGGACCGGGCGAGCCGCGTACCCGGATCGTGCCGTTGCCGTCGCCCCGACCGGCTCCCGCCGCGCCGCCGATCGCACCGGCCGCTGCCCCGGCGGTGCCGCCGGCTGCCGAGACGACCAAGTTGCCGGCCGCTCCACCGGCTGCCGAGACGACCAAGTTGCCGGCCGCTCCACCGGCTGCCGAGACGACCAAGTTGCCGGCCGCCGAGACCACGAAGCTGCCGGCCGCTCCACCGGCCGCCAAGACGACCAAGCTGCCCACCCCGGACGAGAAGGAGCCGGCGGCGGAGCCACCCGCAGCCGAGGTACCGGAGGAAGTCGCCAGCTCGGACAGTGCCCGGCCACCTGCCGAGCCGACAGTCGTCGTCGTGCCCGGCGAGTCGGCCGACGGGGCCGAGGTGAAGGCCGACGGGGCCGAGGTGAAGTCGGCGCCGGCGCCCACCGCGGTCCAGCCGAAGGTGGAGGCGACCCCGGACCAGTCGCCGGCACCGCAGCCGGCGGGCCGGGCTGTGGTCCCGGCCAGCGGCGACGACGAGTACGGCGACGGGCAGGGCGACCGGCGTGGCCCGCCGGCCGCCGTCGCGGCCGGCAACCGCCGGATGTGGCTGCTCGGCGGGTTGGTCGTGCTGCTCCTGCTCGCCCTCGTCGTGGTCGTGCCACTGGCCCGCGACGGCGGGTCGGGTGACCAGGACAAGGACCCGACCTCCGGCTCCGCGCCGACGAGTCAGCCCGCCGGTACGTCGTCCGCCCCCACCACCAGCGCGCCGCCGACCCCGACACCGGCCGCGACCACCGCTCAGCCGGCCCAGCCGCCGGTGACGCCGACGGGGCAGTCTGCTCCGCAGCTCCCGGCGGGGTGGCGGCTGCATCGGGACTCGACCGGGTTCTCCGTGCCGGTGCCGAACGGTTGGACGGTCAGCCGGGACGGCCCGCGGGTCAAGTTCAACGATCCCAACAGCCGCCGCTTCCTCATGATCGACCAGACGGACAATCCTCGGCCCGATCCCGTGGCCGACTGGAGGGAGCAGGAGCGCGCTCGCCGGGGCAACTACCGGAACTACGATCTGGTGACGATCCAGGCCGTCGACTACTGGCTGAGGGCTGCCGACTGGGAGTGGTTGCACGACGAGGACGGGGTACGGATGCACGTCCGTAACCGGGGCTTCGTCACCAGCAGCAAGAAGGCGTACGCGATCCGTTGGGACACCGAGGCGGCCGACTGGAACCGGGAACTCGCCACCTTCAAGATCATCGCGGACGGATTCCGACCCGCGAAGAGTTGACAGGCATGACCTCACTTCTGCCGGGGTAGTGGTGATCTCGACGGAAGGAGGTACGACTGATGCGTTCCCGACATCATGCGACGAAGCCGAGCATCGCCCTGTGGATGCTGGTCGCGATCGGCGATCTCGCCCTGCTGGTGGCGAGCGTCGGAATGGTCGCGATGATCGCGCTCGCCAGCGTCGTGGCCGTGGCCGTCGGTACGGTCGGTGGTTGGTTGTTGCTGCGACGAGGCATGTCGAACCGGACTGCGGTGCCGGCCCGAGTGGGCATACCGACGACGGGGCGGGCACGGGCCGGCTCCGCCGGTCAGCTTCGTTGAGATCGGGCTACGACGACAGCGGCAGTCGGATCAGTTATCGACCCGCACAGGTGATGACGGGTCCCGCTGTCGCTGACTGAGGACAAGGAGTAGGCAGCCCCGCTGAGCGGTAGCGGACGTGAGCTAGGCTCGCTCGGATGTCAGTGGACGGCTTGACAGACCTCTGGGACAAGCTCTTCGGGGCGCAACCGGACCCACCCCCGCTACTGGTCCTGATCACCGGGCTGGTCGCGCTCACCGTGGTGGTCACCCGGGTGCCCTGGCGGGTCGGGCGCAACGCCATCACCATCGCGCACGAGGGCGGGCACGCGCTCGCGGCGGTACTCACCGGACGCCGTCTCCAGGGCATCCGACTGCACTCGGACACCTCCGGGCTGACCCTGTCGGCGGGTCGGCCGACCGGTCCCGGGATGGTCTTCACCCTGCTGGCCGGCTATCTGGCACCCTCGCTGATCGGGCTGGCCGGCGCCTGGGTACTCGGCGGGAACCGGATCACCCTGCTGCTTTGGGTGGCGGTCGCACTGCTGCTCGCCATGCTGGTGATGATCCGCAACGTCTTCGGCATCATCTCGATCGTGGTCACCACCGGGGTCGTACTCGGGGTCTCCTGGATGGCCTCGCCGGAGGTGCAGGCCGCGTTCGCGTACACCGGGGTGTGGTTCCTGCTGCTCGGTGGCGTACGGCCGGTGGGTGAACTCCAGACGCTGCGTCGGCGGGGTCAACTGCCGCAGTCGGACGCGGACCAGCTCGCCTGGCTGACCCGGGTGCCGGGACTGGTCTGGGTCGGGGTCTTCGGCGCGGTCAACCTGATCGCCCTGCTGGCCGGAGCCGCCCTGCTCACCGGCCCGATACTGAATTCCACGAGCCTGCCGGGCTGACCGGCGCGACCAGGCGCCGACCACGGTGAGCGGCCGAGGAAACAGGGGACGGGATGCGGTACGTGATCATCGGTGCCGGCGCGGTCGGCGGCACCATCGGGGTACGGCTGGGCGAGGCTGGCCGGGACGTGACTCTGGTGGCCCGGGGTGCGCACCTGGCCGCGATCCGGGCGCACGGGTTGACCCTGAGCACCCCGGACGGCGAGTACGTCGGACGACTCCCCGCGATCGGCGACCCCGCATCCGCCGGCTCCGGCCTCGCCGACGAGCCGCTGCCTCCGGACACCGTGCTGGTGTTGACGGTGAAGTCGCAGGACACCGAGGCCGCGCTGCGGAGCTGGGCCGACCTGCCGGTCCAGGGTGGCGGTACGGCGGCGCAGCGGCTCCCGCTGCTGACCGCGCAGAACGGGGTGGCGAACGAACGCGCCGCCGCCCGGCTCTTCGACCGGGTGTACCCGGTCTGCGTCTGGCTTCCGGCGACCCACCTGGAGCCGGGCCGGGTGGTGGCCAGCGGGCACCCGTACTCGGGCATGCTGCACCTCGGCGCCTTCCCGCACGGTTCCGACGACCTCGCGCACCGGATCAGCGCGGACCTGGCGGCGGCCCGGCTCCTCGCCCCGGTCCGCGACGACGTGATGCGCTGGAAGTACGGCAAGCTGCTGCGCAACCTCGGCAACGCCGTGCAGGCGCTCTTCGGCCCGTCGGCCCGCGCCGCACCTGGAGCCGACGACCGGCGGGCGGCCCGGGTGGCCGAGCTGCTCACGGCGGTGGTGGCCGAGGGGGAGGCGGCGCTCACCGCTGCCGGGATCGCGTACACCTCGCGGGCGGAGGAGGCCGCCGAGCGGGGCGACCGGGTGGAGGTGGTACCGGTGGCCGGGCAGCCCCGGCAGGGCGGCTCGACCTGGCAGAGCCTCGCCCGGGACGCCGGATCGGCCGAGACGGACTTCCTCAACGGCGAGATCGTGCTGCTGGGCCGGCTGCACGGGGTGCCGACCCCGGCCAACGCGGCGGTGCAGCGGGCGATGCGCCGGGCGGTACGCGAACACCTCCCGGCCGGCGAGTTCCCGATCGCGGAGCTGACCGAACCGCTGAGGTGAGGACGAGGGACGCGTTCGCAAACGTTTCGGCTTGCATGGCAACCGCAGCACCGGGCCCAGGCGTATTGGCTATGTCCGCCAGGGGAGGTCGCAGGTGCCCGACGTCGAGGACTTCGACGAGTTCTACCGAGGGAGCCGGCAACGGCTGCTCGGGTACGTCTATCTGTTGACCGGTGACCTCTCCGAAGCCCAGGACGCGGTGCAGGAGGCGTACATCCGGGCGTGGCAGCGTTGGTCGCGGGTGCGCGGGTACGCCGACCCGGAGGCGTGGGTGCGGGTGGTGGCCGCTCGGGTGGCGATCAGCCGCTGGCGCAGCCTGCGCAGCCGGAGCCGGGCCTACCTGCGGCACGGCGTACCGGCCGACACCCCGGCGCCGGGTATCGAGACCGTCGAGGTGGTCGCCGCGCTCCGCCGGCTGCCGGAGGAGCAACGTACCGCGATCGCCCTGTACTACCTGCTGGGTCTGCCGGTGGCCGAGGTGGCCCGGGAGACCGGTGCACCCGTCGGCACGGTGAAGGCCCGGCTGGCCCGGGGCCGGGCCGCGCTGGCCGGCCTGCTGAGGGTCGTGGATCTGGAGGAGGCCGCCGATGCCTGAGTCGATGTCCACCCGGACCCCCGAGCCGGGGCACCGTTCCGACCCGTCGGCGGGCTGGTCGTCGGGGCCGGGGACGAGTCTCGTCGACCAGGTCGCCCAGGAGATCGCCGCGGTGCGCTGGCTCGCGCCCGAGGAGATCCGGGCCCGGGCCCGGCGGCGTAACCGGATCCGGTCGCTGGTCGGGACGGTCGCGGTGCTGGTCGTGGTCGTGGCGGGCTCGGTCGCGGCCGTCGAGCGGTACGGGCCACGACCGCTGCCGGCCGGGCAGCCGCTGCTCGCCGAACCGTCGCCCCCGGTACCGTCGCCGGATCCGGTCGCCATCCCGGCGTCGGCGCTGCTGCAACCCGAGGACGTCGGGCCGGGGCTGGTGGTGGACCGGGTCGACGTGCAGGCGGACGCGCCGGTGGAGGTGGTCGATCCGACCGTGCCGCTCGGCTGTCCCGGGTACGCGGCACGGGACCGCTACGACGGGCTGGCCCGGATGGCCCGCCGACACACCGTGCAGCAGCCGCCGACGGTACCCGGTGATCCGCACAGCGGGGCGGCAGTCGTACACGAGCGGGTTTTCCGGCTTGTACCCGGCGCGGCCCGGCGGGTCTTCGCGGACGCCCGTGCCGTGCCCGATCTCTGCACCGAATACCGCACACCCGGCGCGATCGAGGTCGACGGTCGCCGGCTCCCCGTCGCTGCGGAGCACCGCTGGCGGGTCGTCGCCGAGGGCTTCGCCGGGGACGAGTCGGTGCTGCTGGACTGGCAGACCACGGTCCGCCGGCAGGACAGTTCGGCGGTGGTGGACGGTCCGGCCAGCCGGCTGGTCGGAGTCGTCCGGGTCGGCGACCTGGTCGCGACGGTGGACCGGGTCGACGAGGCGCCGGACCCGGAGCGGGCCCGGGCGTTGACGCTGGGCGCCGCCGTCCGGCTCTGCGAGGCCGCCACTCCGCCCTGCTGAACGTGACCCACTCCGCCCTGCTGAACCTGACGAGGGCTCGGGAAGCGGGAGCGGGAGGAGCCCCGGATCAGAGCGGGATGTTGCCGTGCTTCTTGGCCGGCAGCATCTCCCGCTTGGTGCGGAGGATCCGGAGCGCCCGGACGATCTGGCTGCGGGTCTCTGCCGGCCGGATCACCGAGTCGACGTAGCCGCGTTCGGCCGCCACGTAGGGGTTGGCGAGGGTGTCCTCGTACTCCCGGATCTTCTCGGCCCGGACGGCGGCCGGATCGTCGGCGGCGGCCAGTTCGCCCCGGTAGAGGATGTTCACCGCGCCCTGCGCGCCCATCACCGCGATCTGCGCGGTCGGCCAGGCGAAGTTGAGGTCCGCGCCGAGGTGCTTGGAGCCCATCACGTCGTACGCCCCGCCGTACGCCTTCCGGGTGATCACGGTGACCTTCGGGACGGTCGCCTCGGCGTACGCGTAGATCAGCTTGGCGCCCCGCCGGATGATGCCGTCCCACTCCTGGCCGGTACCGGGCAGGAACCCGGGTACGTCCACAAAGGTCAGCACCGGGATGTTGAACGCGTCGCAGGTGCGGACGAATCGGGCCGCCTTCTCCGAGGCGGCGATGTCCAGGCAACCGGCGAAGTGCATCGGCTGGTTCGCCACCACCCCGACCGGCCGCCCCTCGACCCGACCGAAGCCGACCACGATGTTCTGCGCGTAGAGGGGCTGGACCTCCAGGAACTCCCCGTCGTCGAGGACGTGCTCGATCACCTGGTGGATGTCGTACGGCTGGTTCGCCGAGTCCGGGATCAGGGTGTCCAGCTCCCGGTCGGCGTCGGTGACCTCCAGGTCCGCCGGGGCGTCGAAGGCCGGCGACTCGTCGAGGTTGTTGCTCGGCAGGTACGACAGCAGCGCCTTGACGTAGTCGATCGCGTCGTCCTCGTCGGCGGCCAGGTAGTGCGCGTTGCCACTCTTGGTGTTGTGGGTACGCGCCCCGCCCAGCTCCTCCATTTCGACGTCCTCGCCGGTCACCGTCTTGATCACGTCTGGTCCGGTGATGAACATGTGCGAGGTCTGGTCGACCATCACGGTGAAGTCGGTGACCGCCGGGGAGTAGACGGCGCCGCCCGCGCACGGCCCCATCACCAGCGAGATCTGCGGGATCACCCCCGAGGCGCGGACGTTGCGGAAGAAGATCTCGCCGTAGAGGCCGAGGCTGACGACCCCCTCCTGGATCCGGGCGCCGCCGGAGTCGTTGATGCCGACCACCGGGCAGCCGATCTTCATCGCCAGGTCCATCACCTTGACGATCTTCTCTCCGAACACCTCCCCGAGGGAGCCGCCGAAGACCGTGAAGTCCTGGGCGAAGACGCAGACCTGCCGGCCGTCGACGGTGCCGTACCCGGTCACCACGCCGTCACCGTACGGGCGGGTGCGTTCCAGCCCGAAGTTGGTCGACCGGTGCCGGGCCAGCTCGTCCAGCTCGACGAAGGAACCCGGGTCGAGCAGCAGTTCGATCCGCTCCCGGGCGGTCTTCTTGCCCCGGGCGTGCTGTTTCTCCACCGCCCGGGCCGACCCGGCGTGCACCGCCTCGTCCACCCGTCGGTCCAGGTCCGCCAGGCGACCGGCGGTGCTGTGGGGGTCGATGTCGGCGGTGCTCGGCTGCCCAGTCACGTCCGCGATCGTAACGACGGTCCGTGCCCAGGCCACCGCCCGGTGCCGGGGCGTGTGCCGGACCACCCGACGGCGATCGGGGCAAGACCTCGGCCGCGACGGTCGGACCCGCCCCCGGGCGTCGGACCCGTACGCTGGGCTGATGCCGGGATCGCCGTACACCGACCTGGACCGTCCGCCGCTCGACGCGCGGCGGCTCCGGCGGGCCCTGATCACGCCGGAGAGCCTCTGGACCCGGCTGGTGCTGCACGGCGAGACGGGGTCGACGAACGCCGACGCGGCCGAGGCCGCCCGGGCCGGCGAGCCGGAGGGGCTGGTGGTGGTCGCCGAGCGGCAGACCGCGGGGCGGGGGCGACGCGGACGTACCTGGGAATCGCCGGCCCGGGCCGGGCTCGCGGTCAGCGTGCTGCTCCGCCCGGGGGTGGCCGTGCCCGACCGGGACTGGCCGGTGGTGCCGCCACCCCGGTACGGCTGGCTGCCGCTGCTCGCCGGGGTCGCGCTGGTGGAGGCGGTGGACCTGCTGGCCGAGCTGGACTCCGCGCTGAAGTGGCCCAATGACCTGCTGGTCTGGCCCGACCCCCGCAACGGCCACCCCTCCGAGAGCCCTCCCAGCGGGCAGCCGGATGGCGATGCTGCCGGGCGGGCGGGTGGCGAGGCGAAAGCTGCCGGGATCCTCGCCGAGGGGGTCTCCGGAGCCGGTGGAGCGGATCAGGCGGTGGTGCTCGGCCTGGGCGTGAACGTGACGCTGCGCGCGACCGAGCTGCCGGTCAACCCGACCGGGCTGCCCGCCACCTCGCTGCGGCTGGCTGGTGCGGCGGCCACCGACCGCGACCCGTTGCTGCGGGCTCTGCTGCGCGGCATCGACCGCTGGTACGACCGCTGGCGTACCGCCGGTGGCGATGCCCTCGCCTGCGGCCTGCACGAGGCGTACGTGCGCAACTGCGCGACCCTCGGCCGCGAGGTACGGGTGCTGCTGCCGGCCGGCGACGAGCTGGTCGGTACCGCCAGCACGGTCGACCCGGACGGGCAACTGGTGCTCACCACCGCCGACGGCGAACGCCGGATCGCCGCCGGTGACGTCCTGCACCTGCGCTGACCAGCACCTCTGCCGCCCCGGCCGCCACCGGGTGTGTTCGGCTCCGACTCCACGGCCGCGGCCGTGACGGTGTGATCGGCCCGGGCAACGGCGTGGAGATCCGCCACCGTGTCGGTCTGGAGCCGACGGTGATCCGCCCGACTGTCGGTAAAGAGTCGATACCGGATACCACGGTCGTCGCGTGGAACCGTTACGGTCACCGCGGACATTCGGTTATGGACGAGGAGGATGGGGTGGCTTTCCCTGAGGACGTGCTCACCCAGGACGAGCATGTCGTAGCGCACCTGCACCCACACTGGAAGGCGTTGATCCGACCGGTCGTGGTGCTGGTCCTGGCCGTCGCCGCGGTGGTCGCCGGCCTCGTTCTGCTGCCGTCGGGCGGTGCGGGCACCGTTGGAGGCTACGTGATCGCGGCGGTCGCGCTGGTGCTGGTCGTCTGGCTGAGCATCTGGCCGTACCTGGTCTGGCGGACCACGCACTACCTGTTCACCAACGAGCGGGTGCTGCTGCAGAAGGGTGTCTTCTCCCGGGACCGCCGGGACATCCCGCTGGGCCGGATCAACGACCACTCGATGAACCAGAAGTTTCTCGAACGGCTGCTCGGCTGCGGCACGCTGACCATCGAGTCGGCCGGCGAACGGGGCCAGTCGGTGTTGGAGGACATCCCGGGCGTGGAGAAGGTGCAGACCATGCTCTACGAGATCGTGGAGGCAAACCATGACAAGCACTCGCTCGGTGACGGCGAGATGCGCGAAATCATGGCAGACATGACCGAGGGCAAGCCGCTGCGCGAAGAGTCGAAGTAACGGCTGTGCCGGCAGCCGAAAGCAGGCTGCGCGAAGAGTCGAAGCAATACGCCGAAGGGCCCCTGAAACCCGCCGCTCGCGGCCGGTCAGGGGCCCTTCGGGGCAGATCAGGCCGGCAGCACCGGCTCCCGCATCAGGAACCAGCCGCGGAAGCGGGTACGCAGCACCTCGCGTTCCGGCTGGCCCTGGCCGTCCAGCCGATCCATGCTGGCGGTCAGGGTGACGGTGCCGAAGCCGGGCCGCGCGACCGACGGCTTGCTGCCGAGTACGGTCAGCCGGGTCGCCAGCCGGTCACCGGCGCGTACCGGGGCCAACCAGCGCAGCTCCTCCAGCCCGGGTGAGGCGTCTCCGGCGGCCCGGGCCAGCACGTGGTCGACGTACGCCCGCATGAAGAGGCTGACCGTGAAGAAGCCGCTGGCGATCAGCCCACCGTGATGGCTGCGGCGGGCCAGTTCCTCGTCGATGTGGTACCACTGCGGGTCGAAGCGCCGGGCGAAGTCGACCATCTCCCGCCCGTCGACGACGGTGACCCCGAGGTCGAAGGAGCGGCCGGGCGTCAGGTCCTCGAAGAACAGTTCGGCGGGCGCGCCGGTACCGGATCGGCTCACCGCGTCGCTCAGCGGGCTGACGAACGCCGGGGCGCGGCGTTCAGCTCGGCGGCGAGTTCGGTCTCCAACGCGGCGTCGATGGTCTCGGCGAACTGGACCTCGAGCGGCTGGGCGGAGCCGACCGGCGACCCGGTGTCGGCTCGTGTCCCGTTCGTGGCGGGTGCGGGTGCGGTCGTGCCCACCCGGTACGCGGTGTCCGAGCCCGCAGCCTCGTCGCCGCCCGCAGCCTCGTCGCTGCCCGCAGCCTGATCGCCCCGGACAGCGGCCCGGGCGCCGGCGGTCTCGGGCTCGGTCAGCTCGCTGACCGCCTCGGCGAATTCGGCGACCGGGTCGAGCTCGGCCAGGAATTCGCCGTCCGGCTCGCTCGCCGGGCCGGATCCGGTGCTCTTGCCCACCGCACCGGGCTCGGTCGGGACGAACGGCGTGCTCGGGGACTTCCGGAAGACGAAGGTGCGGTAGGACCAGAACCGGAAGACCGTGGCCAGCCCGACGCCGACCGTCTTGGCGACGTTGAGCGCCAGCAGGCCGCTGATGCCGAACCCGTACTTGGCCAGCGCCAGTACGCCGAGTTCGATGACCAGGCCGGCGCCGTTGAACAGGAAGAACAGGGCGTATTCGCGGCGCATCGCCGATTTCGGCCGGTCCCGGTAGGTCCAGTGCCGATTCATCAGATAGGACGAGATGGTGGCGACGACCGTGGCGACCACGTTCGCCTTGAGTTGCCCGTCGGCGAACACGGTGAGCGCCAGCGCGTTGAACACCGCGTAGTTGATGGCGGCGTTCACACCTCCCACGGCACCGAATTTCAGCACCTCACGCAGGAACTTCTGCCAGCGCTCGGGCAACAGACGGGCGAAACGCATCCGACCACCTTAGGGCAGATGTGGGCGCCGAGTGCGCCGACCGGGCCCGGTGGGTCGCCGGTCACTGCCTCTTGTGACTCTGTGTGATCACTTCTGGTGCGTCGGAGGCCGCCGGGCCGACGAAGACGAACCGGCGGTACGACCAGAACCGGAAGAAGGTGCCCAGCGCGGCGCCGATGAAGTTGGCCGCGATGTTGTCCGCGATCAGCGACTTGAACACGCCCGGCCAGATGCTGCCCAGCCCGTAGTGGCTGATGGCCAGGCAGGCGAGGCCGATGCCCAGGCCGACGGCGTTGAAGAAGAAGTAGAGCGAGTATTCCCGGGCCATGCCGGAGCGCTCCCGGTGTCGCCAGGTCCAGAACCGGTTGCCGACGAAGGCGACGGTGGCGGCGATGACCGTGGAGAACGTCTTCGCCGTGAGGGTCTCCCAGCCGAGACTCGCGTTGGCGTAGTTGAACAGCACGAAGTCGACCGCGAAGGCCACCGCACCAACCGTGCCGAACTTGCCCAACTCATGAATGAGATGACCGAACCGGTCCAGAAGGGTCCGAATCAAACCGCGGCGGGCGCCCGGCGGTGAGGGCTGTTCGCCGGTGGCGGTCGAAGACACGGCTTGAGCGTACCGGTTGCCGGTCGTCCCCACGCCCCGCAACGGGCGACTCGCGGGACCGGACCGCGGCAGACGCCCGGCGGCGACCGGACCGTTTCGCGGAAGGAGTGTCGGGTGTGACATCCGGGTCAGCTGGCGTCAATGACTGCTGTGAGGACGCCGTGACGCAATGCTGTTGCCCTGAAGGATTTGCGTGAAACTGCGCGTGGGAGCGAGGAAAGAATCGCCTTACGGCAGCCCGTCCGCATCTTGTGCAGTTCTTCACAACCAGTCTCGCTGCCCCGAACGCCGGCTCGGTTTACGCTGACGGAAATCCCAGGCTTTCACAAGGCGACGCGGTCGCCGCTGGCGTCGGCACCGCGCGCGCTGCAATCGGTCAGCGTCGACCAAAGGAGAACTGTCATGGCCGCTCCGGCTACTATCCGGGGTCTCGATCAAGCTCCGACAAGCCATCCGAAACTACTCGCCTGGGTCAAAGAGGTAGCCGAACTCACCAGCCCGGACCAGGTCGTCTGGGCAGACGGCTCGGACGAGGAATGGCAGCGCCTCACCGACGAACTGGTCGACGCCGGCACGCTCGTGCGCCTCGATCCGGCCCGCAAGCCGAACTCGTTCTGGGGGCGTACCGATCCCTCCGATGTGGCCCGGGCCGAGGACCGTACCTTCATCTGCTCGGTCGACGAGGCCGACGCCGGGCCCACCAACAACTGGATGGCCCCGGCCGAGATGAAGCGCATCATGACCGACCTCTACCGGGGTTCGATGCGCGGTCGCACCATGTACGTCATTCCGTTCTGCATGGGCCCGCTCGAGGCGGAACAGCCGATGTTCGGTGTCGAGATCACCGACAGCCCGTACGTCGTCGCGTCCATGCGCATCATGACCCGGATGGGCACGAAGGTGCTGGCCGGGATGGGGGAGAACGCCGACTTCGTGCACGCGTTGCACTCGATCGGCGCGCCGCTGGAGCCGGGACAGCCGGACGTCGCGTGGCCGTGCAACGACACCAAGTACATCTCGCACTTCCCGGAAACCCGGGAGATCTGGTCCTTCGGCTCCGGCTACGGCGGCAACTCGCTGCTCGGCAAGAAGTGCTACTCGCTGCGGATCGCCAGCGTGATGGCCCGGGACGAGGGCTGGCTCGCCGAGCACATGCTCATCATGAAGCTGACCTCGCCGGAGGGGTCGGTGCACTACATCGCCGGCGCCTTCCCGTCCGCCTGTGGCAAGACCAACCTCGCCATGTTGGAACCGACCATTCCGGGCTGGAAGGTCGAGACCATCGGCGACGACATCGCCTGGATGAAGTTCGGCCCCGACGGCCGGCTCTACGCGGTCAACCCCGAGTACGGACTCTTCGGCGTCGCGCCCGGCACCGGCTGGAAGACCAACGCCAACGCGATGCGCACCATCGACCTGGGGAACTCCATCTTCACCAACGTCGGACTGACCGACGACGGCGACATCTGGTGGGAGGGGATGAGCGAGCCGCCGGCCCACCTCATCGACTGGAAGGGTCGGGACTGGACGCCGGAGAGCGGGGAGCTCTCCTCGCACGCCAACAGCCGGTTCTGCACCCCGCTGCTCCAGTGCCCGATCGTGGCCGACGAGTTCAACGACCCGAACGGCGTACCGATCGACGCGATCCTGTTCGGTGGGCGGCGCAAGGACACCATCCCGCTGATCACCGAGGCCCGGGACTGGGTGCACGGCGTCTACATGGGAGCGACCCTCTCCTCGGAGACCACCGCCGCCGCCTCCGGCGAGGTCGGCGTGGTCCGCCGGGACCCGATGGCCATGCTGCCGTTCATCGGATACCACGGCGGGGACTACTTCCGGCACTGGATCGAGATGGGCAAGGGCACCGACGGCGACGAGTCGAAGCTGCCGAAGATCTACTACGTCAACTGGTTCCGGAAGAACGCCGACGGCGACTTCATCTGGCCCGGCTTCGGCGAGAACTCCCGGGTGCTCAAGTGGATCGTCGAGCGCCTGGAGGGCCGGGCCGAGGCGGTCGAGACGCCGATCGGCTTCGTACCGGCACCCGGCGCGCTCGACGTCGACGGGCTCGACATGAGCCCGGAGGATCTCCGCATCGCCACCCGGGTCGACGTCGAGGAGTGGCGCGACGAACTGCCAATGGTCACCGAGTGGTTCGAGAAGTTCGGTGACAAGCTGCCGGGCGTGCTCTGGGCCGAGCTGGACGCGCTGCGGGCCCGGCTCGACGACGAGGCGGCCCGGGTCGGGGTGGACCAGCCCCGCTCGGGCCGGTAGCGGCCCGGCAGGGACACGCCCGGGCGGGTGTGCGGGTAGCCCGTACCGGGCATCATCGACGGCATGACGACGGCCGCCGCGACCGAGGTCCGGCGGCCGTCCGCCGTCCGCGCGCTGACCTGGCTGCTCGCCGCGACCGCGGCGGCCACCGTCGCGGTCGACGTGCTCAACTGGTGGTACGCCGCCGACCGCGGTTTCGGGCTGGCGGTACGCAGCGGCTGGGCGCTGCTGCGCACCCTCGGGTTCCTGATCCTGATCCGGCACGTCCGGCGGGGCCGGGCCGGTGCCCGCCCGCTCGGACTGATCCTCGCGGTGACCACGGTCTTCGCGGTCGGCCGGCTGATCGTGCCCCGGGCCGGCGTACCGGCGCTGCCCGGAGTACTCGGCTTCGCCGTGCTGGCCGCACTCTGCGCCGCCGTCGTCTGGCTGCTGTACCGGTCGCCGCCGCTGCGGGACTACCTGGTCCGGCACCCGAGCCGGCTGGTCGTCGACCGGCGGGGCATCTCCTGGCGGGAGGTCGCCCCGCGTCGGCCGCCGGTCGCCGGCTGGCTGCTCACCGCCCGGGTCGCCGCCTTCACGTACGGGCCGTTGACCCTGGTGCCCTGCCTGGTGGCAATCGGCACGATTCTCGACGGCCGCCTGCTCGCGGTGCCTACCGTGGTGCTGTGGTTCGGCATCGGCATCGGGGTCAGCTACGCGGTGCTGTTCAGTACCTTCTTCCTGCTCCGGGGCAAGACCTGGGCCGGTGGGCTGCTGGTGCTGATCAGCGTGCTGGTGGTCGCGGTCGACCTGGCGTTCTGCTGGCTGCTGCTCGGGGTCGACGGCCTGGTCCGGGACGGTGCGCCGCTGCTGGTGGCCGCCGGGCTGACCCTCTACGCGCTGCGCCGGGCCGCCCGAGCCGCCCGGGCGGAACCCTCGGCCCGGGTCCCCGCCGCCGCCCGGTCGGGCTGAGCTGATCCGCGGTGGAGACCGTCGACGTCGCGGTGGTGGGTGCCGGTCCGGCCGGGGCCAGCGCCGCGCTGGCGGCCCGCCGGGCGGGAGCGCGGGTGCTGCTGCTGGACCGGGCCGACTTTCCCCGGGACAAGGCCTGCGGGGACGGGATCGCCGCGCACGCGCTCGACGTACTCGCCGAACTGGGCGTTTCCGACCCGGTGTCCGGTTACCGGCCGGTGCCGGCGCTGCGGCTGGTGGCCCCCGGCGGCGGGAACGTGGCGCGGCGGCTGCCGCGGCCGGCGTACACGGTGCCCCGCCGGGTCTTCGACGCCCGGCTGGTGGCGGCGGCGCTCGCGGCCGGCGCGGAGCTGCGCCGGCACGCGGTGCGGCGGATCGAGTGCTCCGACGGCCTGGTACTGCTCGACGGTACGGTGGCCGCCCGCGCCGTGGTCGGTGCCGACGGCGCCGGTTCGGTGGTCCGGCGGGCGCTCGGGCACGGCGCCAATCCCGACGGCCACCTGGCGCTGGCCATCCGGGGGTACGCCCCGGACGCCGCCGGCCCGGCCGAGCAGCGGATCGTCACCTCGGCGGCGCACTGGCCCGGCTACGCCTGGTCGTTCCCGATCGGCGACGGGCGGGCGAACGTCGGGTACGGCGAGGTGCTGGCCGGCCGCCCGCTGCGCCGGACGGAACTGCTGGACCGGTTGGCGGCGCTGCTTCCCGAGATCGACCCGGCGGCCGTCACCGGGCTGCGGGCGCACCACCTGCCGCTCTCCACCCGCCGTCCGGCGCCGGGCCGGGGCCGGATCGTGCTGGCCGGGGACGCGCTGTCGCTGGTCAACCCGTTCACCGGCGAGGGGATCTTCTACGCTGTCCTCTCCGGGGCGCTGGCCGGGGCGGCCGCCGCCACGGCGCCGTACGCCGCCGCCGACCGGTATGCCGCCGCGCTGCGGGCCCGGCTCGGCGCTCACCTGCGGGACAGCTCGGCGGTGGCCTGGCTGGCCCGCCGGGCACCGGTGGTGGACGGGGTGGTCCGGGCCGCCGACCGGGACGCCCGGGTCTTCCGGGCCCTGGTCGAACTGGGCCTGGGTGACGGCCGGCTGGATGCCCGGACATTGACCAGGGTCGCCGGCGCGGTGGCCGGCTCGGCCGGCCGGCACTTCCGTAGTCGACTCTGATCGGTACGCTGCAAGGGATGAGTCTGCGCGACCTGATCTACTCGGTGTATGAGCGACGGCTGACGGCGAAGCTCGCCGGCAAACCCGTGCCGAAGCACGTCGGGGTGATGTGCGACGGCAATCGGCGCTGGGCCAGGGAGATGGGGTATGTCGACCCCAACGACGGGCACCGGGTCGGCGCCGCCAAGATCAAAGATGTGCTGGGCTGGTGCGACCAGGCCGGGATCGGGCACGTCACGCTCTATCTGCTGGCCACCGACAACCTGCGCCGGCCGGCCAGCGAGCTGGATCCGCTGGTGCAGATCATCGAGGACCTGGTGGTCGAGCTGGCCGAGGAGGGCAATCCCTGGCGGCTGCGGATGGTCGGCGCGCTCGACCTGCTGCCGGCGCAGACCGCCATCACGCTCAAGTCGGCGCAGGAGCGTACCCAGGACCGGGTCGGCGGGGCGCAGGTCAACATCGCGGTCGGCTACGGCGGCCGGCGGGAGATCGCCGACGCGGTCCGGTCCCTGCTCTACGAGCACGCGGCGTCCGGCGGCACCATCGAGGAACTCGCCGAGGTGCTCGACGTGGACCACATCGCGGAGCACCTCTACACCCGGGGGCAGCCCGATCCCGACCTGGTCATCCGGACCAGTGGCGAGCAGCGGCTCTCCGGGTTCCTGCTCTGGCAGTCGGCGCACTCCGAGTTCTACTTCTGCGAGCTGAACTGGCCGGATTTCCGGCGCGTCGACTTCCTGCGCGCCCTGCGCTCGTACGCCAACCGGCAACGCCGGTACGGCGCATAGCCAGCCCGCCGGGTGACCGGGGTGGCGTGCCGGCCGCCGGCCGCCTGGCGCGGCGCCGGTCAGGTCAGCCGGTGCAGGGCCTCGGTGAGGAAGTCGCCGAGCGCCTCCGGGGACTCGATGTTCAGGTCGGCGGCGGTCGAGACCTCGTCGCCGGTCTCCGGGTTGGCCACCGCGACACATACGCCGAAGAAGTCCGGGCCGACCGCCTCGCGAGCGCGCAGGGCGGCGAACGCCTTGAGGTCCGAGACGTCGTCACCGAAATACCAGGCGCAGCCGGCGTCCCGGACCGCCTCGTCGATCACCATCCCCTTGTCCCGGTCGACGGGCGGCTTGAGCTCCAGCACCATCCGGCCGACCTGCACCCGCAGGCCCAGCCGGTCGGCCTGGTCCCGACCCCACCGTTCGACCTGCTCGGCCAGGTGTGGGGCGGTGCGGTAGTGCAGGGCGACGGAGAGCCGCTTGTACTCCACCAGCGTGCCCGCGGGCAGCTCGGCCCGGGCGCGGTCGGCGAGTTCGGCCATGGTGGGTACGAACGGCAGCGCGGCCTCCTCGGTGATGGTCTCGCCCGAGGCGTGCAGGTGCTCCAGCCCGTAGAGGCCGTAGAGGTCCACGCCGGGCGCGCCGGCGAACCGGTCGCGGAGGAACTCCACCGGTCGGGCCGAAACGATGGCCACCCGCTGCACCACCTCGGTGAGCGCGGTGATCGCGGCCAGCGCCTTGGGGGCCGGCTCGACGGTCGTCGGATCGTCCCGGACCGGGGCGAGTGTGCCGTCGAAGTCGAAGAACAGGACACAGCGCCCGGCCCGCTCGGCGGTCGCCCGCCATGCCTGCTCGGCAGTCAGTGGACGGGTCGGGGGCTCGCCCCCCGCGTTGATCGGCCGCACGGGCGTCAGCGTACCCCGGCGGGTTGCCGCCGCAGACGTCGAAGCGAAAACGTCTCACTCGTCGAGGCGGCAACCTCGATCGTCGCGGTGGCGACCCGCCGGTGGTACGGGTGGGTGTCTGCCGGGCGGCTGGCACGGCAACCGGCCGGCGGAGCTGCTGACGGCGATCTCCCCTTCTCGCCGTGGTCGGCTCGGAGGTGGGAAGCTCAGTCGTCGCCGCCGAGCATCGCCCGGCGGCCGTGCAGTCGGGGCCCGATAGGCACCACCGAGTCCTGGTTGCGGCTCAGCAGGTAGCCCTCGACGAAACCGGTGTTGTGGTCTCCGGTGTTGCGGTCGAGCTCGTTCAGTCGGGCGATCAGGAACTCGGTGAGTGCGGTGATCCGGGCATTGAGCCGCTCGTGGAGATCGGCGACGACGGCCAGGACGATGGCGGTACCGGTGGCGGTAATGGCGAGCACGTTCACGAGGAACGGCACCGGGTCGCCGCCGCGCACCGTCCCGACCACGACGTTCGCGGTCACGCACAAGGTCAGGGACACCGCCGCGACAACGACAGCCATCCACTTCAGGGTCATGGCTGACCCCTCCTTCTGTCCCGCAGGGCTGAATTCGGCCTTGTCCCGTCCCCCCGCCGACGACGAGCCCAAGCAGTACGCAGGGACGTTAGCGCGACTGATTGATTCCTGGAGCTGATTGGTTGGGACTCATGCGCGAAGTTGCGCCATCTGAGTAACTACCCGGCTTGCTTTCGGCCTTTTCGGACGTCCAGCGGCAAAGGAGGGCGATATGCCAGATAACGGATGGTCTCTCGAATGTGGAACTTCTCCGCGTCCGAGACGTTAGGGTCGACCAGCCGGCGCAGCAGCGCCTCGACGTCCGGATCCATCGGCGGGGCGCTCGGCGCCGGCCGGGACGGGGTGGCCCGGTCCCAGCCGAGGACTCCGAACGCGACACTCGGATCCAGCCCCAGGCCCTCGCAGAACGCGACCACCCGGGCGGCCTCGGGATCGCTGGCCCACTCGCCGCGTACCCAACGGTTGATGGTCTGGCGGGACACACCGGTACGCCGGGAGACCTCCGTGCCGGTCCAGGCGCGGGTCGTGCGGGCGTCGTCGAGTGCCTTGCGTACGAAGGCAGCGAACGCGATCTTCCGTCCGTGGGCGCGGTCCGGCACCCGGTGACGGTACGGCCAGGTGCCCGGTTCCGGGGGGACTGCGGTCAGCCTGTACTGCGTGCGTGACAACGGCTCACTTTTCCGGCGCGCGGTGCTCTTGCTTGTGCTGAGGGGTATCACGTGGCAACAATAGGTGTACGTAGGTGTGGGGGTAATCAGACGAAAAGCTGATACTGTCACGCGTACGTTACGCCCTACCGTGTGTCTCGTGCATGAGACGTTTCGTGCTCGCAGGGGTGACACCCTCGCGACTGGAGGAGTCCGGTGACCGAACTAGCAACCCGGGCCCAGGCATTCGGTCTGATCGCCGACGGCGTCGCCGCCGGTCTCAGTGCGCCATGGCGGCTCTACCTGGCGCGCGGCTGCCGCTACCTCTCGCTCAACGTCGGCGACCGCGCGGAGTGGAACTCCTGGCGGACCCACCTCGGCTGCCCGGAGTTGAGCGTCCGGGTCTACGACGCCGGCGGCGAGATCCGGCGGGCCTCGGTCGCCGAGGTCGTGCTGGACGGCTGCCGGATCAGTGTCGAACTGGTCGAGGAGGTGAGCACGGAAGATCTCGACCGGCTGCTCATCACCGATCCCACCTCCTTCGACCCGGAGGAGAAGTGACCCGGCCGACGACCGGTCGACCGGGTGTGGAACCCAGGACAGCGACGAGCGGAGCGAGGAGATTGCGTGAGCGAGAGTTACCAGCGAACCGGCCGGCTCAGTGCGAATGTGTCTCATGGCGGCGCGGAGCGCAGGGGAGTGCCGGCATGAGCGGGCGTTCTGGACGGACCGGCCGGCTCAGGTCTCGAACTCGTGGCGTCGGTGGGCGACGCGGCATCGGCGAGCGGCGCGAGGAGACGCGGTGAGTCCGTTCTTCATGGTCTTCGGCCTGCTGCTGCTCGTCTCGGCCAGTTATGCGGCCGGACGGCTGCACGGCCAGCTCAGCTACCGGCTCGGTTACCGGTTCGGCTACCGCCAGGGATATTTCGACGGGGACCGGGGGGCCTGGAACCGTCGGCGTAGAGAGGCGCAGGCGGCCATCGCCTCGGTGTTGGCGGTGCCATCACCCAGCACATCGCACATCGCCCACACCGTCGTAGGTCAGGGAACGACGTATACGGGCGCCTCTTTCGCGGGGACCGCGACCAACGGCGGACGGCACTCCACCGACGCCCTCGCCGTCAGGAATGCCTGACCGGCGGCGCGGTTGGGGTGAGTGGTCACCCGCGAGCACGGTGCGCCGGTCCGTGAGGACCCGCACCGTCGGGATCACGTCAGACCGGTGACGGTGATCCCACCGGCCGGGATGCGCGCAGGGGGCATGCATCCCGGCCGGTCCGCCGCCCGGCGTCGTGCGAAGTCGCACAGTTGTGCGCCCTAGCCCAAGCTGGCATCTCCCGGTTAGCGTCTACGCATGGCACGGGGTCGTCCCGGGCCAGCCGGCCGGCCCGGACTCTGCGACTGCACGTGCCACGGGGCCTGCATCCGACCCCGTGTCTCCGGGCACCGGACGAGGCGGAACGCGGGTGGACGGGTGCACGCCCGCCGGAGCAGGCCTGTGACGAATCGCCGTACCACCCCTCGGGCCGACGACCAGAACCCGGCCGCCACCAAGACCCCGGGGCGAGCCAGGAGCGGACGCCGCACCCGGACGTCCGAGCCGGCCGCCAGTGCGGAGCCCGCACCAGAATGCCGGGCGTACGTCCTGGACACCTCGGTGCTGCTCTCCGACCCCGGCGCCTTCCACCGGTTCGCCGAGCACGAGGTGGTGGTGCCACTGGTGGTGATCTCGGAGCTGGAGGGGAAGCGCCACCATCCGGAACTGGGCTGGTTCGCCCGCCAGTCGCTGCGGATGCTCGACGAGCTGCGGGTCAAGCACGGCCGGCTGGACCAGCCGGTACCGGCGAACGACGCGGGCGGGACGCTGCGGGTGGAGCTGAACCACGCCGACGACGGCGTACTGCCGCCGGGGTTCCGTACCGAGTCCAACGACACCCGGATCCTGTCGGTCGCGCTCAACCTGGCGGCCGAGGGCCGGACGGTCACGCTGGTCAGCAAGGACATGCCGCTGCGGGTCAAGGCGGCGTCGGTGGGGCTGACCGCCGACGAGTACCGGCATGGCCAGGCCAGCGATCCGACCTGGACCGGCATGGCCGAGCTTGAGTTGGGCGAGGAGCAGGTCAACCAGCTCTACGACGGCGCGGCGCTGGATCTGGACGACGCCGCCGGACTGCCCACGCACACCGGCCTGGTGCTGCACTCGCCGCGCGGCTCCGCGCTGGGCCGGGTGCTGCCGGACAAGACCGTACGCCTGGTCCGCGGTGACCGGGAGGCGTTCGGCCTGCGTGGCCGTTCGGCCGAGCAGCGGGTCGCGCTCGACCTGCTGCTGGACGAGTCGATCGGCATCGTCTCGCTCGGCGGCCGGGCCGGCACCGGGAAGTCCGCGCTGGCGCTCTGCGCCGGTCTGGAGGCGGTGATGGAGCGGCGCCGGCACAAGAAGGTCATCGTCTTCCGCCCGCTGTACGCCGTCGGTGGCCAGGAACTCGGCTACCTGCCCGGCTCGGAGGCGGAGAAGATGTCGCCCTGGGCGCAGGCGGTCTTCGACACCCTCGGCGCGGTGGTGCACGAGAACGTGATGGAGGAGGTACTGGCCCGGGGGATGCTGGAGGTCCTGCCGCTGACCCACATCCGGGGGCGGAGCCTGCACGACGCCTTCGTCATCGTCGACGAGGCCCAGTCGCTGGAACGCGGGGTGCTGCTCACCGTGCTGTCCCGGGTGGGGCAGGGCTCCCGGGTGGTGCTCACCCACGACGTCGCCCAGCGGGACAACCTGCGGGTCGGCCGGCACGACGGTGTGACGGCGGTGATCGAGGCGCTGAAGGGACACCCGATCTTCGCCCATGTCACCCTGACCCGGTCCGAGCGGTCCCCGATCGCGGAGGTGGTCACGGATCTGCTGGAGGACATCCCGTTGTAGCGGGTGACCGCTCCGGCAGGCGGAGTAGCGGTCCCCTTTGTCCTACTTTGTGCCGATAAATGGTGTGACCCAATTCACAAATTGTGCCTCTCGTTTCCCAACCGCCTCACCTTGCGCAATCGTGTCCTTCGAGCGCCCACGTCCCAGGGGCATAGCTGGAGATCAGTTCTCCTCACGGGCGGAGGCACCGACGGGCAGCAGTCGGTCGGGGTCGCGGCCCACCGGGTCGGGGCGCTCGCGGCGTGACCAGCGGGCGTTCCGCTTCCGGCGCGCCGCGTCCTTGCCCCCGACGAGAGGACCACTTTGTGAGTCGGCTGTGGAGCCGGTTCGGTGTCCGGGGAGTCGCCGTCGCCCTGCTCCTAGGGGGCGTCGGCGGTGGTTACTACCTCGGCGAGGACCGGGAAGCGCAGCAACACAGCATCGAGGCCGAGTCGGCGTTCGACGCGCAGCAGGCGGAGTGGGACCTGCTCCGCGAGCGGCACGCGGCGCACATCCGCGCCACCGCCGCACAGCGGGCCGCCGAGGCGGAAGCCGCCCGCAAGGCGGCCGAGGTCGCCAAGGCGGCGGCGGAGCGGGCCAAGAAGGCCGAGCAGGCCGCGAGCCGTAAGCGCGAACGCGAGAAGCAGGAGAAGGAGGAGGCGGAGGGGGCCACCAAGCCGTACACCGGGCCGATCCCCGCCTCGTGCAACGAATACAGCGGCAACCGCAAGATCGGCTGTGCCCTGCTGCTCGACGCGGGCTTCAAGATCGCTGAGATGCCCTGCCTGGACAAGCTCTGGACCAAGGAGAGCGGCTGGAACCACAAGGCCGAGAACAGGTCGTCCGGGGCGTACGGCATCCCGCAGGCTCTGCCGGGCAGCAAGATGGGCTCGGTCGGCAGCGACTGGCGGACCAGCCCGGCGACCCAGATCAAGTGGGGGCTGGGTTACGTCAAGGGCCGGTACGACACGCCGTGCGGCGCCTGGGAGTTCTTCCAGAACGAGGGCTACTACTGAGCACAGGAGAGCGGGGGCCCGGACCGGACGGTCCGAGCCCCCGCTCTTTCCGTCGGGTGCGGCCCTGTCGGCGGGCTCCGGTGGCGGTTGGCCCGGGAAGCTGATAGCAACGTGAGGGTGACGTTCGACCCGATGTCCCGCGGCAACGACCCCAACCGGTTCGGCACCGAAGCCTTCTACGCGGCGCTCGGTCGGGCCTTCGTCGCGATGTGCGCCGTGGTGCCGGTGCTCTTCGTGATCGAAGCGCTCGACGTCTGGCTGAACGCCGGATTCGACACCACCGCCGGGATCATGCCCCGGAGCGTCGCCGGGCTCGACGGCATCTTTTTCGGGCCGTTCCTGCACCACGGCTTCGACCACCTCTACAGCAACAGCATCCCGCTGATCCTGCTCGGCACCTTCGTACTCGCCACCGGGGCGCGGCGGTTCCTCTACTCCACACTCCTGATCATGTTCGTCAGCGGGCTCGGCGTGTGGATCACCGGATCGCCTCAGTCGATCGTGGTCGGGGCCAGCGGGGTGGTCTTCGGCTACCTCGGCCTGCTCTTCATGCGCGGGATCGTGGAACGGAGCTGGTGGAACTTCGGGGTCGTGCTGCTGGTCGGGCTGCTCTACGGCTGGCAACTGCTCGGGGTGCTACCCACCGACGAACCGATCTCCTGGCAGGGGCACCTCTTCGGGCTGCTCGGCGGTCTGGTGGCCGCGGTGGTCTTCCGACGACGCCGGCCCCGCGACGACGACCCGTACCGGTCGGAGTCCACGATGACCCTGCCCTGACCCCCGTACACCCGCCGGTGGGACGGCTATTGCTTCGATGCCTGTTGTCCGCCTACGGTCGGATCAGCACAGCTGTTGATCAGTCCGTGGTCGGAGAGCGACGGTGAGCACATGCGTGAGGTCGATGTCGCGATAATCGGGGCCGGCCCCACCGGGCTCTTCGCCGCCTACTACGCCGGGTTCCGGGGGTTGTCGGTCGCGGTCATCGACGTGCTGCCCGAACCGGGCGGACAGGTCACCGCCATGTACCCGGAGAAGGTCATCTACGACGTCGCCGGGTTCCCGTCGATCAAGGGCCGCGACCTGGTCGCCAACCTGGTCACCCAGGCCGCGTCGTTCAACCCCGAATACCTGCTCGGAGTACGCGCGGAGAAGTTGTCGTACCTGGACGGCAAGCCGGTGCTCAGCCTGGCCAACGGCGACATCCTGCACTGCGGCGCGATCATCGTCACCGCCGGGCTGGGCAGCTTCACCCCCCGCCCGCTGCCCGCCGCCGAGAACTTCGTCGGCAGCGGCATCGTCTTCTTCGTACCGCACCTGGCCGACCTCGCCGGGCAGGACGTGCTGATCGTCGGCGGCGGCGACTCGGCGTTCGACTGGGCGCTGGCGCTGCAACCCCTGGCCCGGTCGGTCACCCTGGTGCACCGCCGGGAGAAGTTCCGGGCCCACGCCGCCACCGTCGACCGGGTACGCGAACTGCCGGTACGCATCGTGGTCAACGCCGAGGTGACGACGCTGCACGGCGAGGGCGCGGTGACCGGGGCGGACATCGCGGTCAAGGGCGGTGGGACCGAGACGATCCCGGTCGACACCGTGGTCGCCGCGCTGGGCTTCACCGCCGATCTCGGCCCGCTCACCGAGTGGGGACTGGCGCTCGACAAGCGGCACATCCTGGTCGACAGCACCATGGTGACCAATCTGCCCCGGGTCTTCTCCGCCGGTGACATCACCGAATATCCGGGCAAGGTCCGGCTGATCGCCACCGGTTTCGGCGAGGCCGCGACGGCGGTGAACAACGCGGCCGTGGTGATCAACCCGGCCGCGCACCTCTTCCCCGGTCACTCCTCCGACGCGGGCTGACCCGGCTGGTCGGGCTGACCCGGCTCGTCGGGTAGGCCGGCGAGGTCGGCCATCAGCCGCATCTGGTAGTCGAAGTACGCCTCGCAGTCCTCGACCACCCCCTGGGCGAACCGGCCGAACACCTCGAAGCTGACCAGGCCGAAGAGTTGGCTCCAAGCGGCCATGCAGCGGGCGAGCTGCTCCTCGGTGAGCGCGCCGGGGCGCTGCTCCAGCAGCCGGGCCAGCTCCACGCGGACCGGGGGCGGCACGGGAGTGCCGTCGGGTGGGGCGAGCCGGCCGGCGGCGGCCCCGTCGACCATGATCTCGACCAGCGCGAAGGCCACCCGCTGGGCCGGGACGACGGTCTCGGACGGGGCGGCGTAGCCGGGTACCGGGCTGCCGTACAGCAGCGCGTACTCGGCGGGATGCGCCAGTGACCAGGCCCGTACGGCGTGGCTCACGCCCAGCCAGCGCCCCCGCAGGTCGTCCCGGGCGGCTGCCGCGTCACCCGCCTCGGCCGCGTCACCGAGCGACTGGTACGCCTCGATGATCAGCACGGTGAGCAGCGCGTCCCGGCTCGGGAAGTACCGGTAGATGGCCGACGAGACCATGCCGAGGTCCCGGGCGACGGCCCGGAGGGAGAGGTTGCCGCCTTCGGTCGCGAGGTGCCGCCGGGCGACCGCCTTGATCTCCTCGATCATCTCGGCACGGACCCGGGCCCGGATCGATGGTGCGGACATGCCGCCACCCTGCCACACCCGGACGTGCTTCGAGAGCACCCGGCGCTCTTAGTGGCACTGATCATAAATCAGAGCAGTGCTCTTGACGCCGGCCTCGCCACGGGACACAGTGGGGAGGCAAACAGAGAGCGGTGCTCTCAGTTCAGAGAGTTGATCTGAAAGGTGGGGTCGATGGCACTCCAGGTGATCGTCGGTGCCGGTCCGGTCGGCCAGGGCGTGGCCCGGCTGCTCGCCGACCGGGGTGAGCGGGTGCGGCTGGTCAGCCGTCGGGGCACCGGGCCCGAGCACCCCGGGATCGAGCGGGTCGCCGCCGACGCGGCCGACCTGGATCGGCTGGCGGAGGTGGCGAAGGACGCGGCGGCGCTCTACAACTGCGCCAACCCGGCGTACCACCGCTGGGCGACGGACTGGCCGCCGATCGCCGCCGTACTGCTGGCCGTGGCGGAGCGCACTGGGGCGGTGCTGGCGACCACCGGCAACCTGTACGGCTACGGCCCGGTGGACGGGCCGATCACCGAGAGCGCGCCGCTGCGCCCGAACGGCGTGAAGGGCCAGGTCCGGGTGCGGATGTGGCAGGACGCGCTGGCCGCGCACCAGGCCGGACGGGCCCGGGTGACCGAGGTACGCGGCTCCGACTACCTCGGCGCGGGCGCGCAGACCCTGTTCACCCTCCTCGCGGTGCCGAAGGTGCTGGCCGGGAAGCGGGCGTCCGTGCCGGCCGACCTGGACGCCCCGCACAGTTGGACGTACGTCGGCGACGTGGCCCGTACCCTGGTCGCCGCTGCCGCCGACGAGCGGGCCTGGGGACGGCCCTGGCACGTACCCAGTCAGCCGCCGGTGTCGATCCGGGCGCTGGCGGCCCGGCTCGCCGAGCTGGCCGGTGCCCCGGCCCCGCGGCTGGCCTCGATGCCGCCTGCGGTGCTCTGGCTCGGCGGGCTCTTCGACCCGACGGCCCGCGAGCTGCGGGAGACGGCGTACCAGTTCCGCCGGCCGTTCGTGCTGGACTCCTCGGCGGCGACCGCGACGTTCGGCATCGAGCCGACCGGGCTGGACACCGCGCTGCGGGAGACCGCCGGGCTCACCCCGGCGGCGTCCCGCTGATCCAGGTCCGGCCGACGGCCTCCCGGCCCGGGCTACTCCTGCTCGGCCAGGGGCCGGCCGTCGAAGTCGATCGCCGAATAGAGCGCCAGCTTCTCCAGCCGGTGGTATGAGTCGATCACCCGGATGGTGCCGCTCTTGGAACGCATCACGATCGACTGGGTGTACGCGCCACCGGCCCGGTAGCGGACCCCGCGCAGCAGGTCGCCGGAGGTGATCCCGGTGGCCACGAAGAAGGCGTTGTCGCCGGTCACCAGGTCGTCGGTGGTGAGTACCCGGTCAAGGTCGTGCCCGGCGGCGAGCGCCTTCTCCCGCTCCTCGTCGTTCCGGGGCCAGAGCTTGGCCTGCATCGCCCCGCCCATGCACTTCAGCGCACAGGCTGCGGTGATGCCCTCCGGGGTGCCGCCGATTCCCATCAGTACGTCGACGCCGGACTCGCCCCGGGCGGCGGCGATGGCCCCGGCGATGTCGCCGTCGGAGATGAACTGGATGCCGGCGCCGGCCCGGCGGATCTGCTGCACCAGGTCCTTGTGCCGGGGCCGGTCGAGTACGCAGACCGTGACGTCGGAGACCTCGGTGCCCTTGACCTTGGCGATCCGGCGCAGGTTCTCCGCGACTCCGGCGTTGATGTCCACGGCGTCCGCATAGACCGGGCCGACCGCGAGCTTCTCCATGTAGAAGACGGCGCTCGGGTCGAACATCGCGCCGCGTTCGGCCACCGCGAGCACGGCCAGGGCGTTCGGCATGCCCTTGCTCATCAGCGTGGTGCCGTCGATCGGGTCGACCGCGACGTCGACCTCCGGCCCGGTGCCGTCACCGACCTGCTCACCGTTGAACAGCATCGGGGCGTTGTCCTTCTCGCCCTCGCCGATCACCACGACGCCGCGCATCGGGATCGAGTTGATCAGCTTGCGCATGGCGTCGACAGCCGCGCCGTCGCCACCCTCCTTGTCGCCCCGGCCGACCCACCGGCCAGCGGCCATCGCCGCCGCCTCGGTCACCCGGACGAGGTCGAGGGCCAGGTTGCGGTCCAGGTTCTGTGGCACCCGGGTACGGGTGTTGGTCATGTCGGCTCCTCCTCGCGGCACTGCGGGGTGGCCCGGCACAGCGCGGCGCGCCGCCGCCGGCCTTGTCAGGAATCCTGACACGCTGGTCAACTTAACGCCGGTTCGGGGGGCCGGTGTCCGGATCCCGGTAACCGGTGGGCCGAAGGCCCTGCCGGCGAGGCTGTCAAGATAGAGGGGTGAACTCCACCCAGCCTGCCGACCGTAGCCCGGACGACCAGCTCCCGGGCGAACCCGACGCGGCCCTCGCCGACCGGTCGGAGGGCGCCGGGCCGGACGACGAGCGGGTCGTACCGACCGCGATCAGGTCACAGCGGTCGACCAAGGACATGGTGATCTCGCTGCTGGTCCTGCTGGTGCCGATCGCCCTCGTGATCGGCTTCGGCCGGGTCGTCCTCGACGCGGACCAGCCGGTGGTGGTCGATCCGGCCCCCGCGTTCCAGGAGGCCCGGGCCGCCAACGCCTTCCCGGTCGGTGAGCCGACCGGCCTGGCCGACGGCTGGCGCACCGTGCTGGCCGAGTTCCGCCGGGAAGCCGGCGGTGCGACCCTCCGGATCGGCTACCTCAGCCCGGACGGCGGCGGGGTGCAGCTCGTGCAGAGCAGCCTGCCGGCCGACGGGCTGCTGCGGGCCGAGCTGACCCGCGACGGGCGGCCGCAGGGCACGCTTGAGGTGGGTGGCCGCAGTTGGCAGCGTTACACGGCCCGCTCCGACGAGTCGGCCCTGGTGCTGATGGAGCCCGGCCGGACGGTACTGGTGGTCGGTCGGGCGTCCGAGGGTGAGCTGCGGCAGATAGTCGCTTCCCTGCGGTAGTTGTCCGGTATCGGTACGCTTCGTGTCTGCCATCACGGTGGGCACACGCCTGCCGGGCAACCTTCTGGGGAGGGATCGACAGTGACATTCCGACGTTGGGGCGTCGCCACGATCGCCACGTTGGCCCTGTTCGCGCCGGCTCTGACGGCCTGCGCGGGCGCGGGCACCGAGCCGAGCGCCTCCGGCTCCGACTCGCCGGCGATTCCGACGGATGCCAAGGAGGCACTGCTCGCGTCGACCAAGGAGATCACCAAGGGTAACTTCAGGTTCAGCATGACGGGCAGTGACCTCGACGGTCAGGGCGTCGTGCACCTGCCGAGCAAGAGCGCCCAGATGACCATGAAGGCCGGCAGCGACGGGTTCTCGATGGACATGGAGATCGTCTACATCGAGCCGGAGAGCTGGGTGAAGTTGACGATCACCGGCGCCGAGGGCGTACCGGGGCTGGAGAAGCTGAACTCCGGCAAGTACCAGCACCTGGACCAGTCCAAGATCACGGGTACCCGGGGGCTGGGCTTCGACTTCAAGGACGTCGACCCGGCCGGCAGCGAGGCGCTGACCAAGGCCGTCGTCGACGTGCAGAAGACCGGCGAGGGCGCGTACACCGGCACCATCGACCTGACCAAGGCCACCGACGCCGGCATGGTCGACGAGGACGCGGTCAAGCTGCTCGGCGCCGAGGCGACCAAGCTGCCGTTCGAGGCCAAGCTCGACGCGCAGGGCCGGCTCACCTCGCTGACCATCCAGTTGCCGGCGGTCGGCGGTGGCAAGGCGCAGCAACTGACGGTCAGCTACTCCGACTACGGGGCGGCGAGCCCGGCCAAGGCGCCACCGGCGGCCGAGGTCGTGGAGGCGTCGCCCGAGACGTACGAGCTGTTCAACAAGTGAGTACCGGTGCCGGGTGGGTGGCGCTGCCGCTCCGCCCGGTGCTCCCGGTGCCGCCGGTCAGCTCTGGGTGGTCTCCCGGGCCTGCCGGACGGCGTCGATCCGTTGCCGGGCACCGTCCAGCCAGCCCTGGCAGATCTCGGCCAGCCGCTCGCCCCGCTCCCACAGCGCCAGCGACTCCTCCAGCGAGGTGCCGCCGGCCTCCAGCCGTTCGACCACCGTGGCCAGCTCGGCCCGAGCCTGCTCGTAACTGAGTCCGTCGCCCGGCCCGCTCGCGCGTTCTTCCGTGTCAGTCATGGTGGGTCCCATCTCAGCACACCGGCGCCGGACGCCGGTCCGCACACACCCGTGCGACGGCTACGGCTCGACGACCGCGCCCAGCTCGCCCTCGGCGAGGCGTACCCGCAGCGGGTCACCGGCGGCGACCTCATCCGGTGCCCGTACGACGTGCCCGTCGGCGCGCTGCACGATGGCGTACCCCCGGTGCAGGGTGGCGGCGGGGGAGAGGGCCCGGAGCCGCGCCACGGTGTGCCGGAGTTCCCCGGTCGCGGTGCCGAGCCGGTGCTGCACGCAGCGGACGGCCCGGTCCCGCAGCGCGGTCACGTCGGCGGCCCGCTGGTCGAGCAGTACCTCCGGCCGGGCGAGCGAGGGCCGGGACCGCCAGGCGTCGAGGCGGTGCGCCTCCCGGTCGACAAGCCCGATCATCGCCCGGTCGAGCCGGTCCCGGGCCATCCGGATCAGCCGGGTCTCCTCGCCGAGGTCCGGCACGATCCGCTTGGCGGCGTCGGTCGGCGTCGAGGCGCGCAGGTCGGCCACGTAGTCGACCAGCGGAGCGTCGGTCTCGTGGCCGATCGCGCTGACCACCGGCGTACGGCAGCCGAAGACCGCCCGGCACAGCGCCTCGTCGGAGAAGGGGAGCAGGTCCTCGACGCTGCCACCGCCCCGGGCCAGCACGATCACGTCGATGCTCGGGTCGGCGTCGAGCACCTTGAGCGCGTCGACGATCTGCGGTACGGCGGTCGGGCCCTGCACCGCCACGTTGACCGTACGGAACTGCACCGCCGGCCAGCGGCGCTGGGCGTTCGTCAGCACGTCCCGTTCGGCTGCCGAGGCGCGGCCGGTGATCAGGCCGATCCGGCTCGGCAGGAAGGGCGGCCGGCGCTTGCGGGCCCGGTCGAAGAGCCCCTCGGCGGCGAGCAGCTTCTTCAGCTTCTCCAGCCGGGCCAGCAGCTCGCCGAGCCCGACCTGCCGGATCTCGTCGGCCCGCAGGCTGAGCGTGCCCCGGGCGGCGTAGAACTCGGGCTTGGCGTGCAGCAGTACCCGGGCGCCCTCGGCCAGCTCCGGCGCACCGGCGTCCAGTACGTCCCGGTTGGTGGTGACGGTGAGGCTGAGGTCGGCCGACGGGTCGCGCAGGGTGAGGAAGACCGTCGCTGCGCCGGGGCGCCGGCTGAGCTGCGCCACCTGGCCGTCCACCCAGACCCAGCCGAGCTTGCCGATCCAGGCGCTCAGCTTCTGGCTGACCACCCGGACCGGCCAGGGCTCGTCGGGGGTACTGCGCGGGATGCCGGCCTCGGTCATCCGGTCAGCCTACGGCGGCCACCGTCCGCACCGCGCCATGCCGGCCGCCCGGCGGGACGGCGGCCAGCGGGCGGGACCACGGGCGGAACGTAGACTGGGCGGGTGACCGAGGCTCAGGCGACACCCCAGACCGGCAAGCGTGTCCTGTTGGCCAAGCCCCGCGGCTACTGTGCCGGCGTCGACCGTGCCGTGCAGACCGTGCAGGAGGCCCTCAAGCTCTACGGGGCGCCGATCTACGTGCGCAAGCAGATCGTGCACAACAAACACGTCGTCTCCACCCTGGAGCGGCAGGGCGCCATCTTCGTGGAGGAGAACGAGGAGGTGCCGGAGGGCTCGACGGTGATCTTCTCGGCGCACGGCGTGGCGCCGGAGGTCTACGAGCAGGCGAAGGCCCGCTCGCTGAAGGCGATCGACGCCACCTGCCCGCTGGTCACCAAGGTGCACCACGAGGCCCGGCGGTTCGCGGCGGACGATTACGACATTCTGCTCATCGGTCACGAGGGGCACGAAGAGGTGATCGGCACCTCAGGTGAGGCACCCGCGCACATCCAGCTCGTGGACGGTCCGGACGACGCCGACAAGGTGACCGTACGGGACCCGTCGAAGGTGGTCTGGCTCTCCCAGACGACCCTGTCGGTGGACGAGACGATGGAGACCGTCGCCCGGCTCAAGCGCCGGCTGCCGCTGCTCCAGTCGCCGCCCAGCGACGACATCTGCTATGCCACCCAGAACCGCCAGCACGTGGTCAAGGAGATCGCCGCCGACTGTGACGTGGTGATCGTGGTCGGCTCGCGCAACTCGTCCAACTCGGTGCGGCTGGTCGAGGTGGCGGTGGACGCGGGCGCCCGGGCCGGCTACCTGGTCGACTACGCCTCGGAGATCTCCGACGATTGGCTGGCCGGGGCCAGCACGGTCGGCCTGACCTCCGGAGCGAGCGTCCCCGACGACCTGGTGATGGAGGTGCTCGACCATCTCGCCGCGCGCGGCTTCACCGACGTGACCGAGGTGACCACGGCCGACGAGCGGCTGACCTTCTCGCTGCCACAGGACCTCAGGCGCGACATGAAGGCCGCGGCGGCCAAGGCGGCGGCCGAGCAGGCGAGCCCGCTCGCGGCGAGTGCCGCCAACGGCTGACCGGCCGGGCGGCGTGGCGCGGAACGGGCGGCCCGGCGTACGCGTCGAATCTGCCATGACGACGCGGTGGATGGTCGGTGCGGTGCTGGCTGCCGGGCTGACCCTCGGGGCGTGCGCGGACTCCGGCTCGACGCCGCCGAACGGATCGGGAGGAAGTCCGGTGACCGTGTCCCCCTCGCCAGACCCGGCCTCGTCAGGCCCGTCAGGCCCTGGTCCGTCCGGCCCTGGTCCGACCAGCCCCGGCGGTCCGAGCGCGGATCCGACCGCTCCGACCAAACCACCGCGCGGCGGGGCGGCGCCGAGCGGTACGACCACGCTGCGCGGGACGGTCCAGGCCGGGGTCGAACCCAACTGCCTGCTGCTGGACGGCTATCTGCTGGTCGGTGGCCCTCGGGACGTGCTCACCGCCGGAGCCCGGGTGACGGTCGTCGGCGAGGTACGCCCCAATCTGATGACCACCTGCCAGCAGGGCACCCCGTTCCAGGTCCAGAGCGCCACTCGGGGCTGACCGCCCGGAGGGGCTGACCGCCAGGAAATGGACGGGAGCCGCATGGGAGGTACGGCGGCCGTTCCGGCTCGGAGGCATATGCCCGGTGAGCGTGATACCGGTCCTGGACGGGCCGACGCCGGATGTCCGGGTACCCAGTAGAGGATCTGGCCCGCGAGCAATGCGGGGTGGACGTCGGGCAGCTCCCGCAGGGCACGGGCGAGCTGGGCACCGAGGTACACCATCAGGCCGACCCGGTCATTCCGGAAGGCGGTCACGAGCGCCAGCCGCGCGTGCTGGTTGGGCCAGGGAATCCCGCAGGCGCGACAGCGGTACGACGGGTGCGCATCCGATCTCGGGCCGGCGGGGGCGTTGGCTGGTAGGGCATCGGGACGAGTTCGACCGAGTCGGGACAGCGCCAACGCGACCCGCATCGGCAGTACCGCCAGAACCGGCGCCAGCCCGACGGTGATGCTGGAGTACGAGCAACACGCCACCATGGTCCGAAGCTTCGAGCTGACGGTGGTTCCTGGGCTGCTCCAGACAGCAAGGACCGGCAGGGGCCGGCGCTGGCGTTCGGGCCGATCGCCTGGCGTGCGTTCCTCGACGGGGTGGCCCGGCGACGGTAGTAACCCCAGACGTCGAACGGGGTCCGTCCCAGGCTGGGACGGACCCCGTTCGGTGCAGTGGATCGTCGAGGTCAGTTCACCGCGTCGACCTTCACCAGGGCGTTGCCGACCACGGCACCGTCCACGGTGACGACCTTCATCTCGCCGGAGAGCTGCCGGCCGGCGGCCGGAACCGTCAGCGCGGTCACCGAACCGGTGATGGTCGTCGTGTCCTGGTACGCCAGCGATTCGTAGGTCGCCGGCACGGACAGGTTGCCGAGGGCGGGGGAGAAGAACACGTCCCGGTAGTCGAGCTGGGTGGTACCGGCCGGCACCGAGTACCCCTCGACCTCGATCTCGTAGGTCCCGGCCGCCGGATTGGCCAGCGAGACGGACTCCTCCGAGTCACCGTCGGCGTCGAACGCCACCCGTACGCCGTCCTTGTAGACGTAGAGGTCGAGGTCGGCACCGGGGTCACTGGTGTTGCCGATCGCCACGTCGAGCCGGCTGGCCCCGGCCGGGACCGCCACCTCGTAGGTCAGCACCTCGTGGTGCCCGATGCTCGGCCGCGCCTCCACGGTGCTGCCGAGCGGCCCGCCCGAGCCGGTGACGACGACCGGACCGAACTGGTTGGT
This sequence comes from Plantactinospora sp. ZYX-F-223, assembly GCF_039649625.1. NCBI lineage: Bacteria > Bacillati > Actinomycetota > Actinomycetes > Micromonosporales > Micromonosporaceae > Plantactinospora > Plantactinospora sp. ZYX-F-223. The sequence goes on from NZ_JBDJAV010000024.1 coordinate 113,354, forward strand.
CAGCTCCCAGTCGACCGGGGTGGGCTCCCCGGCCTGCACGCTGGGCAGCTCGGTCTCGTCCGGGGTGACCTCGACGCCCTGCACCCGGGCCTGGATCTGGTACGGGTTGCCGAGCAGCGGCGACGTACGCCGGGACTCGACCTCGATCTCCCAGACGCCCGGGATCGGGTTGTCGTACGACCGCTCGTCCGGCTTGCAGGCGGCCACATCCGAGAAGTTGGTGAAGCAGGCCGTGCTCACGGTGTTGTCCACCGGGATGCCCCACGGGTTGATCGCGATGAACCGGGTCTGCGAGCCGGGGGCGATGCCGGTCAGGTTGACCTGCAACGATCCGGCACCCTCCGGCACCGTGACGAAGTACGTCTTGAACAGGTTGCGGTCCACGTTGCCGCCGGCCGAGAAGGAGAAGTTCTTCTTCTTCGGCACCTCGGCGATCGTCACGACGTTCATGAACTCGAAGTCCACCGCCGGGGTCGCCGGGTCGTCGACCTCGACGATCGCGCTGTGCGCCCCGACGCCCGCCTTTGCCTCGACGCTGAACGTCACCGTCTTGCCCAGCGGCAGGTCCAGGTGCTCCGGCAGGTTGCCGAAGACGTTGCCGGTGTCGCCGACCAGCCGCAGGTCGTGCCGGACGGTCCCCTTCGGCCCGCTGTTCCGGGTCACCTTCACCTTGTAGGTCTTCGCCGCGTTCGGCTTCTGCCCGCCGGCGCCGACGGCGCACCGGTTGTAGATGCCGGTGCCTCGGTACGGCGTCGCCAACAGGTCCGCCAGCGGCGTGCAGACCGGGGCGTCGACCGTGTAGCCCCGGGTCTCCAGCGCGGCACCGGCCAGCAGTTGCCAGGCGGCCGGTACGTTGAGCTGCCCGTTGCCCTGGCCGTGCGCCGGTACCCCGTCGATCCAGGATGCCGACGAGTAGATCGCCCGGCGCAGCGCGGCGGTGGTGACCAGCTTGCGGTTCGCCTTGGCGGCCGAGAGCAACAGCGCGATGCCGCCGGTCACCTGCGGGGCGGACATCGACGTACCGTTGATCATCTGGTAGCCCGGCGGCAGCGGGTAGCCCGCCTCGGCCACCGGGTTGCCCGGCAGCCAGAGCGGGGTGGTGGAGATCGCCGACCCCGGTGCGGTGATGTTCGGCTTGAAGCCGCCGTCCTCACGCGGGCCGCGCGCGGAGAAGTAGAGGAGCTGGTACGGCGTGCGGGTCTCCGAGCCGTAGTTGGCCAGGTAGCTCTCCCGGCTGATCCCGGCGGCGACGCTGACGATGTCGCTGACCGTGGAGGGGTCGCCGATGGTGTTGATGCCGGGGCCGTCGTTGCCGGCCGAGAAGACGAGCTGCACACCGAGTTCGTTGACGATCCGGTTGTAGAGCTCCGCGCGCAGGTCGCTGCCGTCGTTCATCGACCCGAGGCCGCCGATCGAGATGTTGACCACGTCCACGTCGCGGTTGACCACCAACTCGACCATGCCGTCGGTGAGCGCGGCGAAGGTGCAGCCGCCGCCCCAGGTGCAGGCGCGGGCGGAGACCAGCTTCGCGCCGGGCGCCCCACCGTCCAGGTTGGCGTTGCCGAACATGTCGTTCGCGGCGGTGATGCCGGCGACGTGCGAGCCGTGCGAGTCCTCGACCACCCCGATGTTGACGAAGTCGTACGCCCCCGGCAGGCCGGCCGGGGTGGTGTCCACGTCCTCGCGGAACTCGACCACGAACGGGGTCTGGTCGCGTACCGGGGTGTCCGGCTTGTCGGTGCCGAAGTGGCCCACGTCGTAGCGCTCGGCGTACGGGCGCATCACCGCGTCGTCGGTGAAGTCCCGGTTGCCGTTGGCGTCGACCCGGATGTCGTGGCTCGTCGGGTCGTAGAGGATGCCGAACAGGTCCGTGGTGTCGCCGTCCCGGTTGATGTCACCGGCCGGGGCGCTCCCGGCGGTGATGGACTCGGCGAACCGGTTGATCCGGTACGTCCCGGCCGGCGCCGTCCAGGTGGCACCCGCGTAGCTGAAGCTCGGGCCGGTCACCTGGTCACGCATGATCCGCCAAGTGGCGTCCCCGTCGAAGATGGGGTCGGTGGCGGTGAACCAGTCGACGATCTTGCGCTCGCCGGTCGAGGTGGTCTGCAACGACGGGTGGTCCAGGTCGACCCCGGTGTCCATGATGCCGATCGTGACGCCCCGGCCGTCCCAGGTCGGATGCGCGGCCTTGAAGTCCACCGCCCCGATCTCGTGGGTCGGCATGTACGGGTTCCGGGCCGGCGTGTCGGCTCCGGGACCGGGCACCGCCGCCTTGGCCCGCGCCTGTGCCCGGGCCGGCGTGGGGGTCGGCTCGGGCTCCGGCAGCTTGACCTTGTCGTCCAGGTCCACCGCCGCGATACCGGGCAGCGCCGCGGCGGCCGGCACGGCCGAGGTGGGTACGCTGGCGCGGACGTAACCGACCTGGTCGGCCCGCTTGGCGATGATGCCGCCGAGCTTGCGCAGCCCGGCGACGACGGCGGCCGACCGGCCCTTGTCGGCCGCGATGAGCAGCGTCACCCGGGATTCCTTGCGGGACTTCGCCTCGGCGAGCAGTTCCAGGTCGCGCGGGCCCAGGGTGTCGGTGGGATCGGACTTCAGGGTTTCGGGGGCGGCGGTCGGATCGGCGCTCGCCGGGGTGGCACCGGTGGCCAGGGTCAGGCCGCTCAGGACCACGACCGAGGCGAGTACCCCGGCGGAGGTCCGTCGGCGCCAGGCACGGGATCTACTCACGTTCATGTCCTTCGGGAGAACAGGCCCTACAGCGCAGGGCACACGTGACCGGAATCCTCGGTCGCCGTGCACATGCCTGTCACTATCGCGCTCCGCGTTGTGACCACCCCGTGATCTGAGTGGACCGATCGGCGCGGTAGCTGGGCGGATCGGCGTCGATGACCGGCTGAACGCCGGTTCCGATTCGGACGGTCAGAGCTGGGTCGGCCGGGGAATCTCCAGGTGCCGTGCGGTCGGCGGATCGACCAGCTCGGGCGCCTGCGGCTGGCGTGGCGCGGTCTCCACCTGCGGCGGCACCGGCAGGTCGTCGCCGGCCACGCCCAGCTCGGCGAGCTTGCGCGCGCTGACGAGTACTCGGGCCTCCAGCGAACCCACCGCCCGGTTGTACGCGGTCACCGCCCCGCCGAGCGCCCCGCCCAGCTTGGCGACGTGCTCGCCGAGGGTGCCGAGCCGGCCGTACAGCTCGCGGGCCAGCGCGTGCACCGCCACCGCGTTGCGGGCCAGCGCCTCCTGCCGCCACGAGTAGGCGACGGTACGCAGCAGCGCCACCAGGGTCGCCGGGGTGGCCAGCACCACGTTGCGGGCGAACGCGTGCTCCAGCAGCGTCGGGTCGCGTTGCAGCGCCACGTCGAGGAACGGGTCCGCCGGCACGAAGAGCACCACGAACTCCGGGGACTGGTCGAAGGCGGCCCAGTAGGACTTGGCGGCCAGCGCGTCGACGTGTGCCCGCAGGTGCCGGGCGTGCGCGTCCAGGTGCCGGTCCCGGCCCTGCTCGTCCCGGGCCTCCATGGCGGTCAGGTACGCGTCGAACGGTGCCTTCGCGTCCACCACCACCGAGCGGCCGCCGTGCAGCCGGACCACCAGGTCGGGGCGGACCACCTGGTGCTCGGTCGCCGCGGTCACCTGCTCGGCGAAGTCGCAGTGCTCCAGCATGCCGGCCGCCTCCACCACCCGGCGGAGCTGGTGCTCGCCCCAGCGGCCGCGTACCTGCGGGGCGCGCAGCGCGGCGACGAGCTGCTTGGTCTCGGTACGCAGCTCGCCGGAGACCGCCGTCATCGCGCGGACCTGCTCGCGCAGCTCGGCGTACGCGTCGACCCGGTCGTGCTCCAGCTCGGCGACCCGCTGCTCGTAGCGGCGCAGGGTCTCGTGCAGCGGCGCCACCGCCCGGGCCACCGCCTCCTGGGACTGGGCGGTCGCCTCGTAGGAGAGCGCCCGCATCGACTGCTCCAGCCGGCCCTCGCCCTCCCGGGTGGCCCGCAGGGTCGCGTCCAGCCGGGCGATCTCGGCGGTCGACCGTGCGGTCGCGGCCAGCCAGCCGATCGCCCCGCCCGCGACGAGGCAGACGATCACCACCGCCACGGTCGAGAGGTCCACCTCACAGAGCATGCCAGGCGCCCGGCGCAGCGGCGCGAGTACTCGCCGGTGGTGGTGGGTACCGTGGGGTGATGGGCGAGGTGTTCTGGTTCCTGCTGCTGGTGGTGCTGCTCGGCGGTGCTGTCCTCTGGTGGCGTCGCGAGCGCGCCGCCCGGCAGGCCCGGGAACTCGCCGACGCGCGGGCCGAGGCCGGTCGCTGGTACGAGCGGCTGGGCGGGCAGTTGATGAACCTGCACGGCACCGAACCGGCGGTCCGGCAGGCGCTGGCCGACGCCGGGGAGCGCTACAACGCCGCCGGTGCCCAGCTCGAACAGGCGCGCAGCGCCCGGCAGTACGAGCTGGCTCGGGAGACCGCCCTGGAGGGGCTGGCGTACGTCCGGGCGGCCCGGGTGGCGCTCGGCATCGATCCGGGGCCGGAACTGCCGCCGCTGGCCGCCGCCCGGGGCGTCGGTGCGGTCACCGTGCCCAGGGAGGTGCAGGTCCAGGGCGAGACGTTCCGGGCCGGGCCGGACCCGGGGGCGGGGACGCCCTACTACTACCCCGGTGGGCGGATGCAGGGCCGGCCGGTGCCGGCCGGCTGGTATTCGACGCCGTGGTGGAAGACCGGCCTGGCGGCCGGTGCCGGGGTGCTCGGCGGCGTGCTGATCGCCGACGCCCTCTTCTCGCCCGCCTTCGCCGATCCGGGGTACGGCTCCGATGCCGGCTACCAGGAGGGCGTCGCCGACGGCGCGGATGACGGCGACGCGGGAGGGGCGGCGGATCCCGGTGCCGGAGACTTCGGTGGAGGCGGATTCGGCGGTGGGGATTTCGGCGGCGGAGACTTCGGCGGCGGTGGAGACTTTTAGCGGTACGACCGGATTGTCCCGGGGGTCTGTCCGGTCTTCGGGCTAACCGTCCGGCGGATGGTAGGGCTGACGGGATGGTCCTTGCGAGGGCCAGCCGGCAGAGTCGTCAACTGTGAGCGTTGACGTGGAGACCGTAGGGAGGCGCCGGCTGGTGATTGCCGGACGCTGGCTGACCAGCCTGGCTGTGGCGGGACTCGGGGTCGTGGTGGTGACCGTGACCGCACAGTCGATCGACCGGTTCCACTGGTGGGCCGGCTTCGTGCTGGTACCCGGAGCCCTGATCGCGGCGTCCGGCGGACCCCTGCTGGCCCGCGGCGGCGGGCGCGCGTTCGTCGGATACCTGCTGGCCTGCGTCGGCGGACTGGTCTTCGCGGTCGGCGCGATGCTGATGCTGGGGGTGATGGGGCGCGGCTGGCCGTTCATGATCACCCTTCCGGCGCTGGCCGTCGCCGGCACCTATCACTGGCGGTCGCCGGATCCGCTGCCCCGGGCGTTCCACCGCACGGTCGCGATGCTGGCGCTGAACACCGCCGCGCTCGGGATCACGTTCCTGCTGCTGGTCAACGACGCGGTGGACTTCGGCTCGACCGGCTGGTGGGGCGGCTTCATGATGGTCGGCGGCGTGATCATCCTGGCCAACGGGCTGGAACTGCTCCGGCACCGGATCCAGTACCGGGCCCAGGCCGTCACCCTGGCCGTCGGCCCGGCGGTGATCGCCTTCCTGCTCGGCCTGCGCTTCCTGCGCGACTGGCCGTTCCAGTTCTGAGCCGGGCGCCGTCCTCCAGCGGACCGGTCAGCGCTCGTCACCCGGGCGTACGATGCCCGCCTCGTAGGCGAAGACCACCACCTGGACCCGGTCCCGCAGGCCGAGCTTGCCGAGGATCCGCCCGACATGGGTCTTCACGGTCGCCTCGGAGACGGTGAGCAGCCCGGCGATCTCGGCGTTGGAGCGGCCCCGGGCCACCTCCACCAGCACCTCCCGTTCCCGGTCGGTCAGCCGGTGCAGCCGCTCGTCGACCGGGGACCGCCCGGTGGACGGGTCCGGCAGGTGTCCGGCGAAGGCGTCGATCAGCCGCCGGGTCACGCTGGGCGCCACCACCGCGTCGCCGGCCGCCACCGCCCGGATCCCGGTGAGCAGGTCCGGCGGGGGTACGTCCTTGAGCAGGAACCCGCTCGCCCCGGCCCGCAGCGCGGCGAAGACGTACTCGTCGAGGTTGAACGTGGTGAGCACGAGGATCCGGGCCGGGGCGCCGGACTCGACGATCTGCCGGGTCGCCTCGATGCCGTCCAGCACCGGCATCCGGACGTCCATCAGCACCACGTCCGGGCCGAGCGTACGGGTCATCGAGACGCCCTGCGCACCGTCGCCGGCCTCGCCGACCACCGCCAGGTCGGGCTGGCTCTCCAGCACCATCCGGAAGCCCAGCCGGAGTAGCGGCTGGTCGTCGACGAGCAGCACCCGGATGGTCACGCCGTCTCCCCACCCCGCCCGGTCAGCTCGGCCGCCCGGGTCACGTCGTCTCCTCGTCGTCGAGCCGCAGCCGGGCCAGTACCCGCCAGCCGGGGCCGTCGGACCGGGGCCCGGCCTCGACCTCCCCGCCGTACGCGGCGGCCCGCTCGATCATCCCAGCCAACCCGTGCCCACCGCTCGACGCCTCGGCGGTACGCCCGGCGCCGTCGTCGAGGATCTCCAGGTGCAGGCCGTCCGGCCGGGAGTACAGCCGGATCTGCACCTCGGCGGCCGGGCCGGCGTGCTTGAGGGTGTTGGTGAGCGCCTCCTGGACGATCCGGTAGACGGCGAGCCCGGCGCCCGGACCGCAGGCCAGCGGCGCGTCGTGCACGGTCAGCCCGACCCGGAGCCCGGCGGTGCGGACCTGCGCGACCAGCGAATCCAGGTCGCCGAGGCCCGGCTGTGGCGCCCGGCCGGCCGCCTCGTCGCGGAGCAGCCCCAGCAGCCGGCGCATCTCGCCGAGCGCCTGCCGACCGGTCGCCGACACCTGGGCCATGGTCTCGGCGGCCCGCTGTGGAGCCGTACCGGCGGCGTAGCTGGCGCCGTCGGCCAGCGCCACCATCACGGCGAGGTTGTGCGCCACGATGTCGTGCAGGTCCCGGGCGATCCGGGCCCGCTCGGCGGCGACGGCGAGCCGGGCCCGCTGGTCCCGTTCCCGTTCCAGCCGGCGGGCCCGCTCCTCCAGTTCGGCCAGGTAGGCCCGGCGGATCCGCACCGTCACCCCGAGCAGCACGGTCGCGGCGAGCCCACAGGTGATGAAGCCGAGTGAGGTCCAGTTCGGCCCACCCGGCAGCAGGAGTACGACCGCAGGGATCTCGGTCGCCGCGACGATCGGCCAGACGTGGCGCTGCGGGCGGTACCGGGCGACGGTGTAGATCGCCACCGCGACGACGAGTTCCGGGTGGACCCCGTTGACCCGGATGCCGACCAGCACCGCCGAGACGATCGCGAGGCCGTACACCGCCCAGCAGACCAGGACCGGGGCCTGCCGGCGCCAGACCAGCGGGGCGTGCACGGCGACGAACCAGAGCCAGGCGTCCACTCCGGTGCCGGCCAGCGCCACCGGTCCGCTGGCCAGCCCGAGCAGCAGGACCAGGCCGGCGTCGACCCACCGGGGATGCCGCCGGAGCAGGTCAGACATCCACGCCGGGGTCGTCCGTGCCAGCGGGAGCGTGCCGGGCACGGCGAGCTATCCGTCCCGCCGACGCAGCACGGCGACCCCGCCGAGCAGCAGCAGGCCGGCCCAGCCCACCAGCACCGCGCTGGCCGGGGCGGGCGCCAGCATCTCGATCGGGCTGCCGTCACCGTGCAGGCTGTACATCGCCTGACCGGCGAGGGCCGGTACGTATTTCAACACCGCCTCCTCCCGGTCGCCCGGCAGCACCGGCCCGAGCAGTGCCGGTACGACCATCAGTAGTACCACCAGCGCGGTGATCGCCCCGGCGGTGTGCCGAAGCATCGCACCGAGGCCGAGCCCGAGCAGCCCCATCAGCACCGCCGATCCGGCCGCTCCGGCGATCGCGCGGGGAACCCCGGGATCGCCCAGCGACGCGCCGTCCGGCCCCAGCCCGGCCTGGCAGGTCAGGAACGCGGCGAGGCAGGTGACCGCGAGAACCGGTGCGGTGACCCCGGTCAGGGCGACCGCCTTGGCGGCGAGCACCGGCCAGCGCCGGGGTACGGCGGTCAGGGTGGCCCGGATCGCGCCGGTGCCGTACTCGCCGGAGATCTGCAGCACCCCGAAGACGCCGATCACCAGCATCAGGAAGTCCATCGGCAGGAACGCCATCGCGACCGCGTCGGCCACGGACGGGGCCGGCTCGCCGGACTGCACCGAGCGGCGTACGCCGTAGCCGATCGCGCCGGCCAGCCCCACCGCGAGCAGCAGCACCGTACCCAGGGTCAGCCAGGTGGAGCGGAGCGAGCGGAGCTTCGTCCACTCCGACCGGACCACCCTGGTGAACGTGATCCTCACCGGTACTCCACCGCCTCCCGGGTCAACTCCATGTACGCCTCCTCCAGCGACGCCCGGCGCGGGGTCAGCTCGTGCACGGCCAGCCCGCCGGCCAGGGCCAGGTCGCCGATCCGCTCGGCGGCCAGCCCGGCGGCCTGGAACACGCCCGGCTCGACCCCGGTCAGCGCGGCACCGTGCGCGGTGAGCAGTTCAGCCAGCTCGGTGGCGTGCGGCGAGCGCACCAGCACGCTGCCGACGGCGACCCGGGCGATCAGGTCCGCGACCGTGGTGTCGGCGAGCAGTCGCCCCCGACCGATGATCACCAGGTGTTCGGCGGTGACCGCCATCTCGCTCATCAGGTGGCTGGAGACCAGCACGGTACGTCCCTCGGCGGCCAGCCCCTTGAGCAGGTTGCGTACCCAGAGCACCCCGTCCGGGTCGAGCCCGTTGACCGGCTCGTCCAGCATCACCACCGCCGGGTCGCCGAGCAGTGCGGTGGCGATCCCGAGCCGCTGGCCCATCCCGAGCGAGAAGCCGCCGGCCCGCCGGTCCGCCACGACGGTCAGCCCGACCGTCTCCAGCACCTCGTCGACCCGCCGCCGGCCGATCCCGTGGGTCTGGGCCAGCGCCAGCAGGTGGTTGCGGGCACTCCGTCCCCGGTGCACCGCTTTGGCGTCGAGCAGCGTACCGACCTGGCACAGCGGCGCGGGGTGGTCGCGGTAGGGGCGACCGGCCACCGTCACCGTCCCGCCGGTCGGCCGGTCCAGCCCCACGATCATCCGCATGGTGGTGGACTTGCCGGCTCCGTTCGGCCCGAGGAACCCGGTGACCTGGCCGGGTTTCACCGCGAACGACAGTTCGTCGACGGCGAGGGTTTCGCCGTAGCGCTTGGTCAGCGCCTGCACCTCAATCATGACTCCGACGCTAGGCGTGGCCGGGCCGCCCGCCGACCGCCGCGAGGCTGGTCGTCGACGCCCCGGCCGTACGCCGGAAGTCGTACGTGATGCTGCTAGCGGCGGAGCCGCCAGGTGAGGCCGTGGCCGTACGGGTAGCGGACCGTCGCCGGGTCGGCCGGGTCCGGCACGCTGACCGGGAGCTTGCCGCGCGGTGCGACCTCTCCGGCGAGTACCCGGGTCAGCGCCTCCATCGACGCCTTCGTGTAGCCGAACGTGACGAGCTGGGTCGGCACGTCGTCGAAGTGCCCGACGTCGTACGCGTCCCGCACCGCGACCACCACCACTGGCTTGCCGGTGGCGGCCAGCGCGTGCACCAGCTTCTGCTGCCGGGCGTTCGGGTCGGTGACCGTGGTGTCGAAGGCCTTCTGGGTCAGCACGATCGTCAGGTCGTTGGCCTGGGCCGCCGCCACCGCCTCGGCGATCTTCGCGTCGTTCGGCAGCCCGGTCGGCAGCGCGCTGGTCCGGTTGCCCCGGGCGGCCAGCCCGGCGGCGAGGGTGCCGACGTTGTCGAAGGCGCTGGAGTTCCAGCCGGTGACCAGCACCGACCGGTCGGCCTTCGGCAGTGGCAGCAGCTTGGCGTCGTTGCGCACCGCGGTCACGGTACGGTCGGTGATCTTCCGCAGCTCGGCCTGGTGGGCAGGCTGCCCGACCACCCGAACGGCGGCGTCCGGGTCGACCGGCGGCACCCCGTCGAGTACGCCCCGGCGCTGCTTGAGGGTGAGGATCCGGCGTACCGACTGGTCGATCCGGGCCTCGGTGAGTTCACCGGAGGCGACGGCGGCGAGTACGGAGTTGACCGCCAGGTCGAGGTTCGGCGGCATCAGCAGCAGGTCGGCACCGGCCTTGAGGGCGAGTACCGGGACGCGGTCGTCGCCGTACTGCTGGCGTACCCCGGCCATGCCGAGCGAGTCGGTCACCACCACGCCCCGGAAGCCGAGCCGCTCCCGGAGCAGCCCGGTGAGGATCGGCGCGGAGAGCGTGGCCGGGTCGCCGGAGTCGTCCAGCGACGGTACGACGATGTGCGCCGTCATGATCGTGTCGACTCCGGCCGCGATGGCGGCCCGGAACGGCGGTTCGTCGAGCCGCTGCCACTCGTCCCGGGTGTGGTGGATCACCGGCAGCGCGGTGTGGCTGTCGTCCCGGGTGTCGCCGTGTCCGGGGAAGTGCTTGGCGGCCACGCTGACCCCGGCACCGGCCTGGAAGCCGACCACCTGGGCGGCGGTCATCCCGGCCACCAGCAGCGGGTCGGAGCCGAAGGAGCGTACCCCGATCACCGGGTTGGCCGGGTTGACGTTGACGTCGGCCGACGGCGCCCACGCCTGCTGGATGCCGACGGCCGCCAACTCCCGCCCGGTGATCCGGGCGGCGGTGTACGCGTCGACCAGGCTGCGCCCGGCGCCGAGCGCCATGTTGCCGGGGAAGAGGGTGGCCGGGGCCGGCAGCCGCTGCACGATGCCGTGCTCCTGGTCGGTGGAGATGAGCAGCGGGATCCGGGGGCCGTTGGCGGCGGCGCTCGCCTGGAGCCCGTTGGAGAGCGTGGCGATCTGCCGGGGTGAGTCGAGATTGTGCGACCAGGAGAAGTAGATGACCCCGCCGAGGTGGTATTTCGCGACCACCTCGGCACCGGTCTCCACTCCGTACGCCTGGCGGTTGGCGGTGGCGTCGGCCGCGCTCGGCGCGGTGGCGGAGCCGCCGTAGACGTAGGTGGCAAAGAGCTGGCCGACCTTCTCCGGGAGGCTCATCCGGGCGATCAGCCGGTCCACCGGGGACGGTGTGCCCCGGGTGGACGGTGCGGCCTGGGCGGGCGGGCTGGCGCCGCCGGCGACGAGCAGGGCGATCGCGACGCTTGCTGCCAGTAGCCGGGTCCGCATGGCACCTCCAGGTGATTCATCCGACTCTGTAAATTAGTCGCCCCCACGGTGAAGGGCAAGAAGCTTCTGTGTTATTGCCAATGGCGAAGGAAACCTTCATTCTGGTCGTGCTCGATGACCGGCACGGAGGTGGTGGCGATGCGTCGTCGGAGGATCGGCACCGGACTCCTCGGTGCCGGAGTCGGCACGGTGGTCCTTTTCGCGGCCCTGGCCGTACCGCACGCGGCGACCGCCGGACCGAAAGTCGGCCAGGCGGTGACCGGTCCCAAGGTGGGCCAGGCAGTGCCCGGGGGCCGCAGCGGAGGATGGCAGAGCGGGCCGCCGACCGTCGAGCCCGGCGACGTCCGGTTCGCCCGGCGCACGCTGCGGGCCGGCCGGCCGCAGGAGGTCGGCCTGCTGCCCGAGTACGTCGACCGGCTGCGCACCGACGCCGAGGCGTACCTGACGCCGACCCCGGACCACCCCACCTTCCCGACGTACGCCGGAGCCGTGCTGCTGGCCGCCAAGGACGGGGTGGTGGTCCGGCACGAGGCGGTCGGCACGGCGGTGAAGTACAGCGAGGTCGGGCCGGCACCCGGGCGGATCGGTGTCGAGTTGCCGGCCGACCAGCAGATCCCGATGCGCAAGGACACCATCTTCGACCTCGCCTCGATCTCCAAGCTCTTCACCACCGTGGTGGCGCTGCGCCAGGTCGAGCGCGGCACCGTCGAGCTGGACGCGCCGGTGGTGCGCTACCTGCCGGAGTTCGCCGCCGGTGGCAAGGAGGCGGTGACCGTACGGATGCTGCTCACCCACACCGGCGGGCTGCCCGCGTTCGCGCCACTGTGGAGCAGCTACCCGACCCCGGAGGAGCGGGAGGCGGCCGCCCTGGCCACCCCGTTCGCCGCCGGTGCCAGCCCCGGCAACCAGTACGTCTACTCCGACCTCGGGCTGATCGCGCTCGGCGTACTCGTGGAGCGGGTGACCGGCCGCCCGCTGGAGCAGCTCGTCGCCAGCGAGGTGACCGGGCCGCTGCGGATGGTCGACACCGGCTACAACCCGGCACCGGCGCTCCGGCACCGGATCGCGGCCACCGAATACCAGCCGTACGCGAACCGTGGCATGGTCTGGGGCGAGGTGCACGACGAGAACGCCTGGGCACTCGGCGGGGTGGCCGGGCACGCCGGCCTCTTCTCCACCGCCGCCGACCTGGCCATCTTCTGCCAGATGCTGCTGAACGGCGGCGAATACCGGGGTGCCCGGATCCTCCGCGAGTCCACGGTCCGGGACATGCTGGTCAACTACAACGCACGCCTGGAGAGCCGCTATCCGGAGAGCGACCGCGGGCTCGGGGTCGAGCTGCACAAGCACTGGTACATGTCCGGGCTCGCCTCGCCGGTCGCGTTCGGGCACACCGGGTTCACCGGCACCTCGATCGTGATCGACCCGCTGGTGCACACCTTCCTGATCCTGCTGACCAACCGGGTACACCCGGATCGGAACTGGGGCAGCAACAACGTCGCCCGGCGGGCGCTGGCCCGCGACCTGGCGTACGCGACTCCGGTCCGGCCGCCGATGGGCGGCACCGCCTGGCGCGCGGACGACCTCGACGGCGGCAGCGTCACCCTCAGCGCGCCGCTGCGCCGCGCCGCCGGCCGCGCGGCGGTGGCCAGCTTCCAACTCTGGTACGACACCGAGCCGCGCTACGACCTGCTGCACTTCCAGACCTCGGCCGACGGCGGCGAGACCTGGGCACCGGTCGACGTGACCCTGGTCGGCCCGACCGGGCGGTGGACCGCCGAGGGCTCGGTCACCGGCTACGGCGGCCGGCGCTGGTGGCAGGCGTTCGCGGAACTGCCGGCCGGCACCACCGACCTGCGCTGGAGCTACACCACGGACGGCACTTCCCGAGGCCGCGGCGTGTACGTCGACGGCCTGCTCGTGGTCGGCACCAACGGCCTGCTCTTCTCCGGTGAGGGCAGCGACGCGACCCGCTTCACCGCCACGGGCTGGACCCCGTCGAGTCGTTAGTCAGGGGGCCGGCCTCGGCGAGGGTCAGATCGGGATTACGGGCAGTTCGGCGCCGCCCTTGTCGCCGTAACGCTCGGGCTCGGCGGTGAGCACGTAGGCGTGTGGGGTTGGGATATCCGCCGGCGGGACTGTCGAGCTGCCCCGCCTGTGCGCCCACTGTCCCGGGCTGGCCGAGCCCCGACCCCCGCCGGCCGGTCGACCCGGACCGCCTCGCCATGCGCCGTCTCGGCCCAACCCGACTCTCCGTGCCCCGTCTGTGCACCCAGCTCGACAGTCCGCGCACCAGCTACCCCCTGGTCGGCCGTCGGTCGTCCATCCTGGTCGGCCGGGCCGACCGCCCGGCGCTAGGGCGCGGAGACAGCCGGCCGGCTCAGACTGGTGCCGTCCCGGTTCAGAGCCGGGCGGCAACCTGCTTGCCGAGTGCGGCGAACTTGCTCTGCGGAATGACCGACGGGCCGGAGAGCACCACCAACCGCAGCTCCTGCTGGTACGGCACGGCGAAGGCCAGCACCCGGGCGCCGTCGACCGTGTACGCCACCGCGTCCGCCCCGACGCCGTCGACCCGGGTCGTCTTGGCCTGGCTGCCCTCGCCGATGGCGTCGATCGTCTCGGTCACGGTGTCGGCGCGGTCGGGGAACGCCGTCGCGACCAGCGACAGCGCCTCGCGGTTGCCGTCCTGGTAGGCGCAGGTGTAGCGGGTGGTCTCGTCCTCGACGGGCGGCGCTTCGGTGGCCTTGAGCTTGGTCTGGTCGGAGCCGCCCAGGGTCTTCACCACCGCATCGGCCGGAAGCAGTTCGCAGGCCGAGGTGATCTCTTTGAGCCGGGCCGGCGCGCTGGCGGTTGCCTTCGTGCCGGGCGAGGAGGCCGCGTCGACCGGACCGCCGAACGTGGCGGGTTCGCCGTCGCCACCGCAGCCGCTGGCGGAGAGCACGGCCAGCGCGGCGATGGTCAGCGAGACGGAACGGCGGGCATTCTTCGCGGAGGGCAACGGTTTCTCCTTACAAATTCATTGCGGTTGAGCGGACGTCTGGAAAGGCCGTGCCGGGATTCTGGCGACGCCGGCCTGCCCCATGTCGGCGTCCGGGGTGGAACGTAAGACTGGTTACCTGTGATGCGTGAGGAGTTGACGTTCCTGCTTCCATTTGCTAGGCAACGGTGTCGGCTCCGGGTGTGCCGGTCCGAGTGGCGAGCCTAGCCTCTGACCTGCTGATGCTGGGATGCGGTGGCCGACGGTGAGGGGTACTCGAAAGGTGGCGACCCGCTGCGGACGTCGGCGGTTTCGATTCGCGTCTCCGATTTCAAGCCGGGGAACACATTCGCAGCGAAATTGGGCCGGCTTTTGTTACATCGACTCGCCGTACGGCACGGCGGACATTTCTCACTGTTTCCGTCGGCCCCGGCCGCGGCTCGGTGCAGCAAGATCAATCTGTGTCCGACACGACCGCGTCACGCCGGACCCCCACCCCACCGGAGGTACAGCGCATGTCATCGAGGTTGTCCCGCCACAGCAGTCAGCCAGCCACCACCCGATCCGGCACGGCTGGTGCCGCCGCGTCAACGTCCGGACCCGACGCCGCCGTCAGCCAGCTCAAGCGCCGCCTCGCGGTGGCCGCCGCCCTGCTCGTCGGCGTACCAGGGGCGGTCGCGATGACCAGCGGGCCGGTCGCCGCCCAGCCCCTCCAGTCGCACTGCGGGACGGAGACCGGCAACAAGCCCGTCGAGGGCTTCATCAGCCACGACGAACTGCGGCGCAGCCTTGCGCAGATCGAGCAGACCAGCGGGGGCAAGGTCGCCGTCGACGTCGCCGGTCTGTCCAACCAGGGGCGGGAGATCTGGACCGCCCGGGTCGGCGAGGGCGACACCGTGGTCCTGATCCAGAGCCAGATCCACGGCAACGAGATGAACGGCACCGTCGCGCTGCTGGAGACGCTCAAGAAGCTGGGCGACAACTCCGCCCGCTCCGCGGAGATCCGCAAGGCCGTCACCGTGGTCGCCGTGCCGAGGCTCAACGCCGACGGCGGCGAGCTGGACACCCGGCAGAACGCGACGAGCTGGGACGATGTCGTCGCCGACTTCCCGCAGTTGGCGGGGGTCCAGCCGGCGTGGAACTACAACTCCCGGCTCGGCGGGTTCGACGTGAACCGCGACTTCAACCCGGACCTCGACTACGTTCCCCAGCCGGGCGACTTCCCCGGCAACAGCGCCTCGGTCGGCTGGTACGTGACCCCCGAGGCGCAGACCGTCCGCGAGGTCTACCGTGGCCTGGAGCGGGAGTTCGGCACCGTGGACGTCTTCGTCGACCTGCACAACCAGGCGCCCTGCTACACCGGTGAGGGGATGGACGACTTCACCACGCTCTCCATCTCGGGGCGTTTCATCACCGACCCGGCACAGCACGGCAACTGGCCCAAGTTCGACTACGACGCGTCCCGGCGGATCAACGTCGCCGCGTACGACGCCATGCAGGGCGGGGACTCGCCGCAGAGCAAGGTGACGCGCTATCCGCAGGACACGAACCTGCCCGGTACCGCACTGGGCTCGTTCGCCCTCCGGGGCAGCGCGACCATCCTGTTCGAGACACGGGGCCAGACCCAGTCCTGGAGCCAGAAGCAGAACGGCATGTTGAACAAGCAGATCGAGGTCGGGATGTTCGGCATCATCGACGCCGTCACCGACGGGACGCTGGCCGGCCTCGACCCGGCGCGCTACGAGTCGATTCCGGAGCGGATGAACGTCCCGCAGGACTGACGAGGCGGAGCTGACGACCGGAACGAACTGGCGTCCCGGCCTCTCGTGGGGGCGGCGCCGGACGTGGCTGGTCACCCGAGCGCGTCGAACGCTGGTGGACCGAGCTGCTCACCCGGGAACTGCTCGGCTAGAAGGCGCAGGCGATGACGAGTTCCGGGGTGCGGTCGGGGAGGAAGTCGAGCTTGCCGATCCGGCCCGCCGCCTTCAGGTCGCCGGCGATGCTGGCCAACTGCTCCAGCATCGCCGCCGGCCCGAGCGCCTCGGCCAGCGGCACCTCGGTGCGCATCGACACCTTTCGTTCCGACTTCGCCCGGCGTACCTGGGTCAGCGCCGCGCCGGCCAGCTCCAGCAGGTCCGGGTCGCCGTCGGCGGCCACCCGCTGGATCTCGTACGTCGTCGGCCACGGCGAGCGGTGCACCGAGCCGTACCGCCACCAGGACCAGACCTCCTCGGTGACGTACGGCAGGAACGGGGCGAACAGCCGCAGCAGCGTGGAGAGGGCGGCCGCCAGCGCGGCCCGGGCCGACTCGGCACCCGGACCCTCGCCGTAGGCCCGCTCCTTCACCAACTCGATGTAGTCGTCACAGAACCGCCAGAAGAACGCCTCGGTGACCTGCATCGCCTCGGTGTGGTCGTACCGGTCGAAGGCGGCGGTGGCGGTGGCGACCACAGTGGAGAGTCCGGCGAGCATCGACCGGTCCAACGGCTCGGTCGCCGGCGCCCGCAGGGCGTCGCCGGCACCGAGGCCGAGCGCGAACCTGGACGCGTTGAGCAGCTTGGTGGCGAGCCGCCGGCCGATCCGGATCTGGCCCGGGTCGAACGCCAGGTCGGTGCCGGGCCGCCCGTTCGCCGCCCAGTAGCGGACCGCGTCCGGGCCGTGCTCCTCCAGCAGCCCCATCGGAGTCTGCACGTTCCCCTTGGACTTGGACATCTTCTTGCGGTCCGGGTCGAGGATCCAGCCGGAGAGCACCGCGTCCCGCCAGGGCAGCACCCCGGCCTCCAGGTGCGCGCGCACGACGGTCGCGAACAACCAGGTACGGATGATCTCCTGCCCCTGCGGCCGCAGGTCCATCGGGAAGACCCGGGCGTACAGGTCGGGATCGTCGAGCCAGCCGCCGACGATCTGCGGGGTCAGCGACGAGGTGGCCCAGGTGTCCATCACGTCCGGGTCGGCCATGAAACCGCCCGGCCGGCCGCGCTGCGACTCGGTGTATCCGGCCGGGGTGTCGGAGGTCGGGTCGACGGGCAGCACGGCCTCGTCCGGCGTGAGAGGCTGGTCGTAATCCGGCTCGCCAGCGTCGTCGAGCCGGTACCAGACCGGGAACGGCACGCCGAAATAGCGCTGCCGGCTGATCAGCCAGTCCCCGGTCAGCCCGCTCACCCAGTGCTCGTAGCGGTGCCGCATGTGGGCCGGTACCCAGTTCAGCTCGTGTCCACGATCGAGCAGTGCGGCCCGCAGTTCGGCGTCCCGACCACCGTTGCGCAGATACCACTGCCGGGTGGAGATGATCTCCAGCGGGCTGTCGCCCTTCTCGTAGAACTTCACCGGATGCGTGACCGGCCTCGGCTCGCCGACCAGGTCGCCGGAGGCGGCCAGCAGCTCGACCATCCGCCGCCGGGCCGCGTTGACCTTCAGGCCGGCGAGTCCGGCGTACGGGTCCGGGTCGACCCCTAGCGGTGGCTCGGGCAGCAGCCGGCCGTCCCGGCCGATCACCACCCGGGTCGGCAGCCGCAACTCCCGCCACCAGGTCACGTCGGCCAGGTCACCGAAGGTGCAGGTCATCACCAGACCGGTGCCCTTGGCCGGATCCGCCAGCGGGTGGGCGTAGACGGTCACCTCGGTGCCGAACAGCGGGGTGCGGACGGTGCCGCCGACCAGGTCGGCGTACCGCTCGTCGTCGGGGTGGCAGACCAGCGCCACGCAGGCCGGCAGCAGCTCGGGGCGGGTGGTCTCGATGTGGACGTACGGGTCGTCGCGGCCGGGGCCGGGACCGATCGGGGTACCGGCGCTGCCCGGCCCGGACGCCAGCACCTCGAACCGGATCCGGTGGTACGCCCCCGGCCGCTCCCGGTCCTCCAGCTCCGCCTGGGCCACCGCCGTGCCGAAGCCGACGTCCCAGAGCGCGGGCGCCTCGGCGGAGTACGCCTCACCCCTGGCCAGGTTCCGCAGGAACGCCCGCTGCGCGGTGGCCCGGGCGGTCGGGCCGATCGTGGTGTACGTCAGCGACCAGTCCACCGACAGCCCGAGGCGCCGCCACAGCTCCTCGTAGACCTGCTCGTCCTCGGCGGTCAGTGTGGCGCACAGCTCCACGAAGTTGCGCCGTGAGATCGCCACCGGGTTCTTCCGGGCCTCCTCGCCGACCGGCCGCCCGGGCGGCTGCCACTGCGGGTCGTACGGCAGGCTCGGGTCACAGGCGACGCCGTAGACGTTCTGCACCCGGCGCTCGGTGGGCAGGCCGTTGTCGTCCCAGCCCATCGGATAGAAGACCGTCCGGCCGCGCATCCGCTGGAACCGGGCCACCGTGTCGGTGTGGGTGTACGAGAAGACGTGCCCCATGTGCAGTTCGCCGGATACGGTCGGCGGGGGAGTGTCGATCGCGTACACGTCCGACCGGCTCTTCGTCCGGTCGAAGGCGTACGTCCCCTCCTCCTGCCACCGGCGGGCCCACTTCTCGGCCAGCCCGTCCAGGCTCGGCCGCTCCGGGACGCCGGTGCGCTGGTGCCGCTCCGTATCCGTCATCTGGCCGATGGTACGGGAGACGGCCGGCCGGACGACCGGGATTTCCACACCGCCGGCCCGCTGCCGGACTGTTATTCCGCGGCCCCGCCGGACAGTGCCCCGGCCGGCTCGCCCGGCGGTGATTCCGCCGGCCACTCCCCGGACACGAACGACCGGACCAGGGCGGCGTGCGACAGCGGGGTGCCCAGGTCGGCGACGTCGGCGTTGGTGGTGTAGTCCAGCAGCACCAGATCCCGGTCGGCGGAGAGCCGACGCAGCTCGGCGACCAGGTCGGCCGCGGGATGCTCCAGCACCCACCGGTACGCCGGCAGGTAGATCAGGCGCCGGGCCTCCGCGTAGCCCAGCAGTCGGTCGCCGGTCAGCCCGGCCCGGTGCCCCCGCACCGGCCCGTAGCGGCGCACCGTCCGCTTCAGGCCCTTCATCGTGGTCACGCCGAGCCGGCCCGGATCGACGTCGGCACCGGCGAAGACCTTGAGCGCCTGCCAGATCCCCTCCACGGACTCGCCGGAAACGCCGGGCGAGAACGGCACCGGGATGCCGCCGTGCGGATAGAACGGGCTCAGCCGCACCCAGGGGTCGGGCCCGCGCGAGGTCACGTCGAGCACCACCGCGCCTGGCGCCGCCGCCTCGATGGTCGCGGCGGAGCGCCGCCGGCTCAGCACCCGTATCGCCATGGACTCTCCCCGCGGCCGATGGCACGCCGCCGCCCCGACGTGACCACGAACTCTGGTCGCCCCGCATCCTGCCGCCCGGGTACGACATCCCGCCCTGCCGCCGATCCGCCGGCTACCGTGGACGCCGTGATTCCCGACGCGCTGGCCCGCAACGTACGGCAGGTGTGGGGGTCGGACGGCGACCGCTGGCTCGCCGAACTGCCCCGGGTGCTCGCCGAGGTGGCCGCCGACTGGGAGTTGACCGTCGGCGAGCCGTACGACCTGTCGTTCCACTACGTCACCGGGGTGACCTGTGCCGACGGCCGGCCGGCGGTGCTGAAGCTGGGTGTACCGAGCGGGGAGTCGCTGCGTACCGAGGCACCGGCGCTGGCCGCGTTCGCCGGCCGGGGCGCCGTACGCCTGCTCCGCGCCGACCTCGACCGGGGTGCCCTGCTGCTGGAGCGGGCCGAGCCCGGCTGGCGGCTGCGTGACCTGGTGCCCGGCCGGGACGCCGAGGCGACCTCGGTGGCGGCGGAGGTGCTGCGCCGGCTCGCCGTACCGCCGCCGGCCGACTGCCCGCTGCCCGACCTTTCGACCTATGGCGCCGGCTTCGACGAGTACCTGGCGGTGCACGGCGACGGCGGGCCGCTGCCGGCCGACCTCGTCGCCCGAGCCGGCGGCCTGATGCGCGAGCTGTGCGCCTCGGCGACCGGACGGGTGGTGCTGCACGGCGACCTGCACCACGACAACATCCTGCGCGCGGAGCGCGAACCGTGGCTCGCCATCGACCCGCACGGGCTGGTCGGCGATCCCGGGTTCGAGGTCGGCGCGCTGCTCTACAACCCCGAGCCGGACGACCGGGACCCGGCGTTGACCGCCCTGGTGCCGGCCCGGGTCGAACAGCTCGCCGACCTGCTGGCGATGCCGGTGGACCGGGTGGTCGGCTGGGGCTTCGTCATGGCGGTGCTCTCGGACGTCTGGACGGCCGAGGAGTGGAAACCGGGCGACCCGTCGCCGGCCAGCCGGGCCCTGGACGTCGCCCGCCTACTGCTGCCCCGGCTGAGCTGAGCACGTTGCTGTCCCGGCTGAGCTGAGCACGTTGCTGTCCCGGCTGAGCCGGTACGGCGTCAGCGGCGCAGGGTGAGGCGGAACTCGCAACCGTCGCCGTCGGGTCCCGGTGAGCGCAGCGTGAGGTCGCCGCCGTGCGCCAGTGCGATCTGCCGGGCGATCGCCAGGCCGAGACCGGTGCCGGGGACATCCCGCCGGCCACGCCAGAAACGCTGGAAGACGTGCTCCTGCTCGTCGGCCGGGACGCCCGGGCCGTGGTCGGTGACCAGTACGGCCACTTCGGAGTCGGTGACCTCGACGTCGACCCGTACCGTCGAGCCGGCCGGGGCGTACCGGATCGCGTTGTCGACGAGGTTGGTGACGGCACGCCGTACCGTCGGTTCGTCCACCGCACAGCTCGCGTCCGGCGGCCCGCCGACGGAGAGCCGGATCCCCCGCTTCGCGGCCAGTACGCCGGCGTCCTCCAGTACCCGGCCGACGATGGCGGTCAGGTCGGCCGGCTGCCGGTCGAGGACGCGGGCCCGGCCGCGGGCATCCACCAGGAGTTCGTCGAGAGTCGCCCGCAGCCGTACCGCCGCGGTCCGGGACCGTTCGAGTCCCTTCCGGTACACCTCGACGGTGGGCTCTGGATGGGTGAGCAGCACCTCGGCATTGGTGACCAGGACGGCCAGCGGGATGCGCAGCTCGTGGCTGGTCTCCTCGATGAGCTGCCGCTGGGTGTCGGCGGCCCGCTCCAGCCGGTCGAGCATCGCGTCGAAGCTCGCGGCGAGCGACACCAGCTCGGTCGGGCCCCGGTCGAGCCCGGTACGCCGGCTCAGGTCCGCTCCCTCGATCTCCTCGACGACCCGCCGGATCCGGTCGATCGGGCCGACCGCCCGGCCGGCCCACCACCAGGCCAGTCCGGCGGCGACCGGGGCGAGGGCGAGAACCGTCCAGGTGACCCAGCCGGACCGGTCGGTGGTGGTGTGCTCGACGGGTTCCGCACCGATCAGCGCCTGCGTCGTCGTCTCGGTGTCGGTCACCAGGGTCACGCCGAACAGCAGCAGGACCGGTACGTAACTGGCCAGGAAGCCGAGCACCGCGAGGCGTACCCGCAGCGAGCGCCAGCCGCGGCTCACGACGGTTCCGCCAGCTGGTAACCGACGCCGGTGATGGTGACGATCGGCGCCGGCTCGCCGAGTTTCCGGCGCAACCGGCTGAGGATCACCCGGACCGACGAGGTGAACGGGTTGGCGTGCGCGTCCCAGACGTGTTCCAGCAGCTCCTCGGCGGAGAGCACCCGGCCGGGATGGTGCATGAAGTAGCGCAGCAGCGAGAACTCCCGGGCGGTCAGCCCGATTTCGGTGCCGGCCCGCCACGCCCGGTGCGCGGCCAGGTCCAGGGTCAGGTCGCCGACCCGCAGCGTCGAGTTGGGTAGGTCGCCCCGGCGCCCGAGCGCCCGCAGCCGGGCGACCAGTTCGGCGAAGTGGAACGGCTTCACCAGGTAGTCGTCCGCACCCGCGTCGAGCCCGGCTACCCGGTCCGTCACGGAGTCCCGGGCGGTCAACACCAGGCAGCGCCGGGGCCGGTGCAGCTCCGGATCCCGGCCGAGCCGCCGGACGAGGTCGAGCCCGTCCCCGTCCGGCAGCCCCAGGTCGAGACAGGCGACGTCGTAGCCGGTGATCCGGAGCAGCTCCTCGGCGTCGGCGTAGCTGGTCGCCAGGTCGACCGCGTACGACTCGTTGCGCAGGCCGAGGGCGACCACCTCGGCGAGATCGGGGTCGTCCTCGACCAGCAGGATGCGCATGGCGTGGCTCCTCGGAGCGGGACCGGGGCCGGTCAGCCGGCCAGCTTGGCGACGTACGGGCCGTCCGGTCCGGTGACGGTCAGCCGGCCCGCGGCGAACTCGACGACCACCTCCAGGCCGCTGCCGGTCGGGTCGTCGGGACGGTAGCGGCCGGCACCGGCCGAGGTGAGGGTGAGGGTCGGCGGTCCGGTGTCCACCTCGGCGGCCTCGACCCCGCCCTCCTGGTTGACCGCGAACCACCCGAGGACCGTCCGGGAGTCAGTGGTGACGGAGACATAGCTGTGCAGCTCGCCGTCCCGGACGACGGTGCCGCCGGGAGTGATGCCGGTGATCCGCCCGAACGCGGCCTCCAGTGCCTTGCGTTCCTTGCGGCCCTCCTGAGTCTTCCCGTCGAGTAGCCCCAGCACCCGCTCCTCGTGCCGCCGCAGCTCGTCGGCGGAGACGCCGCGCGGCGGGAAGAGCGCGGCAACGGCGTCGGCACCGCTCGCGGAGATCGAGGTCTGGTTGCCGGCGGCGGTCACCTCGAACCCACCTCCCGTCTCCAGCCGGTACTTCCCGACGGTAGCGGCCGGGGCGGTGCCGCCGGGGGGCGGGCTGGGTGTCGGCAGCGGAGCGCCGGCGAGCAGGGCCGGGCCCACCTTTTCGAGCAGCTTCTCGGCGCTCACCTCGGGCCGGTTGGACGCCATCGCGATCACCCGCTCGCCCTCGGGTACCCACACCACCACGGCGTTGTGGCCGATGTCGCCACCCCCACCCGCGGTGGTTAGGAACGGCTTGCCGTACGCGGAGGCGCCGTACGCCACCCAGCCGGGCGTCTCCGACCGGCCCTTGCCCAGGTCGTACCCCGGGGTGCCGATCGCCTGCACCGACGCGGCCGAGACGAGCCGGCCGGTGAAGAGCGCGTGGGTCCAGGCCGCCAGGTCCCGAGTGGTCATCGCCAGCCCGCCGTTGCCGTCGACCGCCCAGTGCGGTCCGGAGAACTCTCCCGACTCACCGGTCTGGCCGCCGTCGAGCCGGCCGACGGCGCG
Source organism: Plantactinospora sp. ZYX-F-223 (assembly GCF_039649625.1). NCBI lineage: Bacteria > Bacillati > Actinomycetota > Actinomycetes > Micromonosporales > Micromonosporaceae > Plantactinospora > Plantactinospora sp. ZYX-F-223. Next base: position 136,624 of record NZ_JBDJAV010000024.1, read on the forward strand.
AGGACCCGGCGCGGCCGGCTGGCCGTCCCAGAATCCGCCGGCGACCCGGCCGTCGGGCAGCGGCAGGATCTCCGCCATGGTGTAGTCCCGGTAGCTCCGGCCGGAGACCTTCTCGATCACGAGGGCCAGCAGGGTGTAGCCGGCGTTCGAGTAGGCGTAACCGGTGCCCGGCGCGAACGCCAGCTTCAGGCCGCCGATCGCCGACAGCGCGCCGGCCCGGTCCAGCGGCTTGTGGTCGGTGCCGTGCGTGCCGTTCAGCCCACTGGTGTGCAGCAGGAGTTGCCGGACGGTCACCCCGGCCACCGGACCGGTCAGCTCCGGCAGGATGCTGCCGACCCGGTCGTCGAGCGCCAGCTTGCGGTCGTCCGCCAGTCGGAACACGGTGGCGGCGGTGAACGCCTTGGTGACCGAGCCGATGCTGAAGACGGTATCGACCGTGTTCGGGGTGCCGGCGGCCTCGTCCGCCGATCCGTAGCTGGCCAGGCAGTCGAAGCGCCCACCGGTCGAAATCGCGATCGAGCCGCTGAACCCGGCCCGAGCCCATGCGCCGAAGGCGGCGTCGATGCGGCCGTCGCAGCGGGCACCGGTGGCAGCCGGAGAACCCGGCTCGAACTCCGGCGGACCGCTCTTGGCAGTGCAGGCGGCCAGCGACACCGCGATCATCGCCACCGCGATGAACCTGAAGTGCTTGGTCATGGGCCGAAGCTAGGAGTACCGGTGCGAACCTGAGGTAAACGAGGTGGCCGGGATCGCCCCGCCACAGCGGGACCGCCCGGCCGGCGGTCGGGAGATCCGCGGCGGTCAGCGTCGGACCGTGGCGTCCGCCGGACTGCGATGGGCCGGGTCGGAGGCTCACTGGAGCAGCGAGTCGCGCCACTGTCGGTGCAGGGCGGCGTACCGGCCGCCTCGGGCGATCAGCAGCTCCGGCGGACCGTCCTCGACCACCCGGCCGCCGTCCAGCACCAGCACCCGGTCCGCGATTTCCACTGTGGACAACCGGTGGGCGATGACGATCGCGGTCCGGTCGGCGAGGATGGTCCGCAGGGCCCGCTGCACCAGCCGCTCGCTCGGGATGTCCAGCGACGAGGTGGCCTCGTCCAGGATCAGCACCGCCGGGTCGGCGAGGAACGCCCGGGCGAACGCGACGAGCTGCCGCTGCCCGGCGGAGAGCCGGCCGCCGCGCCGGTGCACGTCGGTTGCGTACCCGGCGGGCAGCGCGGCGATGAAGTCGTGCGCGCCGATCGCGTCGGCCGCCGCGACCACGTCCTCGTCGTCCGCACCCGGCCGGCCGAACCGGATGTTGTCCGCCACCGATCCGGCGAAGAGATGGTTTTCCTGAGTGACCATGACGACCGTCCGGCGCAGGTCGGCGTCGGCCACGTCGCGCAGGTCGACGCCGTCCAGGGTGACGGTGCCCCGGGTCGGGTCGTAGAACCGGGCGACCAGCTTCGCCACCGTCGACTTCCCGGCCCCGGTCGCGCCGACCAGCGCCACCGTCTGGCCGGCCGGGATCGACAGGCTCAGCTCCGGCAGGACCGGGGTGTCGGCGCGGTAGCCGAAGGTCACCGTGTCCAGTTCGACCGCACCCCGGACCGGGCCGGTCGGCAACGGGCGGGGAGCGGCCGGTTCCGGTACGCCGGGCCGCTCGTCGAGCACCCCGGCCAGCTTCTCCAGCGCTGCCGTGGCGGACTGGAGCGCGTTGTAGAACTGGCTCAACTCCTGCATCGGCTCGAAGAACCGGCGAAGGTAGAGCAGGAACGCGGCGAGTACGCCGATCTCGGCCTGCCCGCCCAGCACCCGCATGCCGCCGTACGCCAGCACCACCGCGATGGTCACGTTGCCGATCACCTTGATCGCCGGTGAGTAGGTGGCGATCAGCCGGAACGCCCGCAGGTTCGCCCGCCGGTGGTCGTCGTTGACGGTGGCGAAGATCTGCTGGTTGCGCGGCTCCCGCCGGAACGCCTGCACCGCCCGGATCCCGCCGAGCGACTCGACGAAGTGGACGATCACCAGCGCGACCGTCTCCCGGGTACGCCGGTAGGCGGACGCGGAGGCGCGGGCGAACCAGCGGGACAGCCAGAGCAGGAACGGGAAGGCGAGCAGGGTCACCGCGGCCAGCGGCAGGTCCAGCCAGAGCAGGACGCCGGCCACCGAGACGATGGAGAGCACGGCGAGCACCAGGTCGTCGATGCCGCCGTCGACCAGCTCGGCGATCGAGTCCATGTCACTGGTCAGCCGGGCCACCAGCCGGCCCGAGGTGTAGCGCTCGTGGAAGCTGACCGACAGCCGCAGGAAGTGGTCGTACACCCGGCGGCGCAGGTCGAGCAGGATGGCCTGGCCGATCCGGGTGGAGAGGGTGAGGAAGCCGCGCTTGCCGGCGTACTCGGCTCCGGCGGCCAGCCCGAACGCGGTCGCCACCGCGACGAGCGGACCGGGGTCGCCGGCCCGGAGCGGCCCGATCGCCCGGTCGATACCGAGCATCACCAGGTACGGCCCGGCCATCCCGGCCGCGTTCTGGAGCAGCAGCAGGGCCACCGCCACGCCGATCAACCTGCGGTGCGGCCGGATCAGCGAGCCGAGCAGGACCCGGCTGCGGCTGCGGAGCCTGGCGATGCCCTGCGCGGTGCCGGTCTCGGCGGCGGTCCGGTCCGCCTCCGGGTCGGCGGCGATGCCCCGCCACCGGGCCAGGTCCGGGGTGGTGGCCGTCGTCGGGTCGTCGGCGGACTCCGCCGCCGCGCCGTCGACCGGACCGGCTGCCGTCATGACCTGACGAGTCCCAGGTCGTCGCTGTCCTCGGCAGCCTCGGTGCGGCGGCTGTCGCGGGCCGCCTCGGCGGGGCCGGTGTCCTCGGCGGGGCCGGTGTCCTCGGCGGAGAGCACCGCCCGGTACGCGGGCACCTCGCGCAGCAGTTCGGCGTGGGTACCGACGGCGGTGATCCGGCCGTCGGCGAGCAGTGCCACCCGGTCGGCGAGGGCGACGGTCGAGGGCCGGTGCACCACCACCAGTGCGGTGGTGTCCCGGAGCACCCGGGCCAACGCCCGCTCGACCAGCGCCTCGGTGTGTACGTCCAGCGCCGACAGCGGATCGTCGAGCACCAGCACCCCGGGCCGGCTGAGTACCGCCCGGGCCAGGGCCAGCCGTTGCCGTTGCCCGCCGGAGAGGGAGAGCCCCTGCTCGCCGATCCGGGTGTCCAGCCCCCACGGCAGGTCGTACACGAAGTCGGCCTGGGCCACGGCGAGCGCGGCGCGTACCTCGTCGTCGCCCGCGTCGGCCCCGCCCAGGGTGAGGTTCTCCCGGACGGACATCGAGAAGAGCGTGGGCTCCTCGAACGCGATCCCGACCCGGCTGCGCAGCGAGTCGAGCCGGATGTCCCGGATGTCCCGGCCGTCCAGGGTGACCTGGCCGGCGGTGACGTCGTAGAGGCGCGGTACCAGTGACAGCAGGCTGGTCTTGCCGCAGCCGGTGGCGCCGACGATGGCCAGCGTCTCGCCGGGCTGGACCGCCAGGTCGACACCGCGCAGCACCGGAGGCCCCTCTGGATAGCCGAACCACACCCCGTCGAAGCGGAGCGCGCCGCCCCGACCGGCGCCGTCCGGCCCGGCCAGCGCCACCGCGTCCGGCCGGTCGACGACGGTCGGCGGGGTGTCCAGCACCTCGTAGATCCGGTCGGCGGCGGTCATCGCCTCCTGGGCGTTGGCGATGATCCAGGCGAGCGACTCGATCGGCCAGATCAGCATCAGTTGCAGGCTGACGAAGGCGACCAGTCCGCCGATGGTCAGCGAACCCTCCGCGACGGCGACCGCACCAGCCACCAGCACCGCCGCCAGGGTCAGGTTGGGAATCAGGTCGAACTGTGCGGAGGTACGGGCGAGCAGCCGGCCCTTGCCGGTCGCGGTGTCGTGCAGCGTACGGCTGCCGGCCGCGAACCGCCGGGTCATCTCCGGGCGCCGGCCGAACGCCTTGACCGTGCGGATGCCCTGCGCGGACTCCTCGATCAGGGTGGCCAGGTCGCCCTGCTCGTCCTGGAGCCGCCGGGCCGCCAGCAGGTAGGCCCGGGTGAACCGGCGACTCGCCAGGAACAGCGGCACCGCGCCGGCCGCCACCAGCAGCCCGAGGCCCGGGTGCAAGGTGATCAGCAGTGTCACCACGGCGAGGTAGGTGGTGACGTTCACGACGAGGAAGAGCAGCCCGAAGGAGAGGAAGCGCCGGATCACCGAGAGGTCGCTGGTGACCCGGGACAGCAACTGGCCGGACTGCCAGCGGTCGTGGAAGCCGATGTGCAGCCGTTGCAGGTGGGCGTAGATCTCGTCCCGGATGGTGGCCTCCATCCCGACCGCCGAGGAGGACTGGGCCCACCGCCGGATGAAGATCAACGCCGCTTCGGCGAGCCCGAGCAGCAGCGCCAGCCCGCCGAGCCGGAGCAGGCCGCCGGGGTCGCGGTGCGCGATCGGGCCGTCCACCGCCCGTTGCACGACCAGCGGTACGGCGATGCTCGCCCCGGTCGCCGCGAACGCCGCGAGCAGCAGCCAGACCAGTTGCACCCGGTACGGGCGGAGGTAGCGCCGCAGCCGCCAGAGGTTGCGGGGCAACGGATTGCCGGGCAGCCGGAGCCGGCGCCGCAACGGTGGCTCAGTGGTGCGCTGCGACGGTTGGTCGGTGGTGTGCCGCGGCGGCGGGTCGGCGGTGCGCTGCGACGGCTGCCCCCTCCGGCGAAGCCCCAGCCGGGCGGGCAGCCGGAAGCCCGGCCGGCCCCGGACCGTGGGCTCGTCGTCACGATCCGGCGCCATGCCATGACGTTAATGGCAAATCCAGCTTCCGGATGAGTCGTGTTGTTGTCACCTGGCGTCGCCGGAACGGGTCCGGCGGGCACCGGTCGGCGGATCGGCGCTGGTCGACGGCTCAGGTGGCGCCCCGCTGCAAAGCGGCGCTCGCGACACACCTGCCGGGTGCGGTGCGCCGCCCGGTCGGTGCTGATCGGCGGCTCAGTGCTGGTGGGCGTACCGGCGGCGTCGCTCCGCCAGCCGCTCGGCCTGCACCCGGAGGCGTTCGGGGTCGAACCCGGCGGGCGGCGGTGCGGCCAGCACCAGTGTGCGGAGCAGTTCGGCGTACCGCGCGGCGAGCCGGGAGCGGGCCGCGTCGACCCGGTCCGGCTCCGCCGACGGCATCTCCTCCGATGCCAGGCCGTGCGGCCGGGACCGGCACGGTCCCTGATCGGTGGCCGTCAGTATATTCCGCCGCGACACCCGCATCCGGATGTCGCGGCGGTCGAGCCGGCCTGCTCGGAAACCCTCCGGCTGGCTTCCTTGCGGACGTCCGCCGAGCGCTCGGGCTGACCTGCTGGAGGGACTGCCAGCCGCCTTCTAAGGGACGTCCGCCCGGCGCTCGTGCGCGAGCAGCCAGGTCTTCACCGGCAGCCCCCACCGGAAGCCGCCGAGCCCGCCGTCGGTGCGCAGCACCCGGTGACACGGTACGAAGAGCGCCGCCGCGTTCCGGGCGCAGGCCATCGCCGCGGCCCGGACCGCCCGGGGCCGGCCGGAGAGCTCGGCGAATTCGGTGTAGGTGATCGGCTCGCCCGGCTTGACCTGTCGCAACGTGTTCCAGGCGTGGGCCATGAACTCGCCGTCGGTGTGCTGCACGACCGGTACCGCGTCGATCGCGGTCAGGTCCCCGTCCAAATAGGACCGCACGGCCGCGCTGACCGGGCCGAGTTCGGACCGCTCCCGGACCTCCCGACGCAGTCGGGGGTGCACCAGGCCGAGCAGGTTGGCGCTGTCCGTGGTGAAGCCGGCGGCGTGCACCACGCCCTCCAGGTCGGTGAGGACGGTCAGTGGTCCGGCCGGCGTCTCGATCCGGCCGCTGTACATCTCGTTCACTCTGCTCTCCATAGTCTGATCACCGCGTACGAGCGCCAGGGCCGCCAGCGGCCGGCGTACGCGTCGAGGCTCAACGGGTCGTCGGGGAGGCCGAGCGCCGCGGCGCCCCGGCGTACCCCGAGGTCGGTGGGGAGGAAGACGTCCGGGTCGCCGATCGCCCGCATCGCGACGTAGCCGGCGGTCCAGGCGCCGATGCCGGGCAGCGCGGTCAGCCGGTCGACCAGTTCGGCCCGGTCCGCGCCGGGGTCCAGGTCCAGGTCGCCGGCGGCGACCGCCTCGGCCAGCGCCCGGATCGTCGCCCGCCGGGCGGCCGGCATGCCGAACGCGGAGTCCGGCAGCGCCAGCACCTCCTCGGCGGTCGGAAACGCGCGCAGTCCGGCGGGTCCGGCTGCCTCGGCGGTCGATCCCGCCGGCCCGGCGGTCGATCCCGCCGGCTTGACAGCCGAGTCCGTGGGGACGGCGGTCGGGTCGAGCCGGTCCACCCGGCCGGGCGGGTCAGCGTCCCGGGCCGGGGCGGTCGGCGCGTCGGTGTCGACGGCGGCGGCGAGCCGGGCCAGCACGGTACGCGCCCCGGCGACCGAGACCTGCTGGCCGACGATCGCCCGGACGGCCATCTCGAAGCCGTCCACCGCACGCGGCACCCGGATGCCGGGCTCCTTCGCCACCGCCTCGGCGAACGCCGGATCCGCGCCGAGCACCCCGTCCACCGCCTCCGGGTCGGCGTCCAGGTCGAAGAGGCGGCGGCAGCGGGCCACCGCCGGGGCCAGGTCACGGACGTCGGCGAGCCGGAGGGTGGCGGCGACGTACCCGGGCATCGGGGTCATGGCGATCTCGGCCGGCCCGTTCGGCAGCCGCAGGCCGCGGCGGTACGACCCGGCCTCGACCTCCTCGATCCCCGGTACCGCCCGCAGGGCGAGAAAGTCCAGCAGCGCGTCGGCGTGCAGCGGTGCCCGGTAGGCGAGCCGCAGTGCGATCGTCCCCGGTGTGCCGTTCGAGCCGCCGGGGACCGCCGACGCCGTCGGACCGGAGACGCCGCCCCCGACCGTCGTCCCGGAAGCGCGGCGGGAGCCGGTACCGGCCGAGCGGCGGGCGGCGTCGCGCAGTTGGGACGGTGCCACCGCATACACCTCGCGGATCGTGTCGTTGAACTGCCGTACGCTGCCGAAGCCGGCGGCGAAGGCGATCTCGGCCAGCCCGAGGTCGGTCGTCTCGACCAGGATCCGGGCGGTCTGCGCCCGCTGGGCCCGGGCCAGGGCGAGCGGCCCGGCGCCGACCTCCGCGACCAGCATCCGGTGCAGGTGCCGTTCGGTGTAGCCGAGCCGGCCGGCCAGCCCCGGCACCCCCGCCCGGTCGACCACACCGTCGGCGATCAGTCGCATCGCCCGTCCGACGATGTCGGCCCGGACGTTCCACTCCGGCGATCCGGGGGCGGCGTCCGGCCGGCAGCGCCGGCAGGCGCGCAGCCCGGCGCGCTGGGCGGCGGCGGCCGACGGATAGAACCGGACGTTCTGCCGTTTCGGGGTCGTCGCCGGGCAGGACGGCCGGCAGTAGATGCCGGTGGTGGTGATGCCGGTGTAGAACCAGCCGTCGAACCGCTGGTCCCGGCTGTCGACCGCCCGATAGCACCGTTCGAAGTCCAGTTCCATGCCTTCGATGGTGCCGCGTGCCGGGCTCGTTGACTCGCGGGAATCGGACCTGGCCGTGCGTACCCGACCGCCTGGTGGCCGAGGTCACCGTCCGGAGCGGCCGGCGCGCTCCGGCCGGTCGGTCAGCGGTGGCCCGGCCGCCGGGTCTCGCCCGTCGCGGTACCGGTCCGGGAGCGTCCGTAGACTTCATCCCGGGCCGGGCCGGTGGACCACACCGGGTCGCCGGAGGCTACGAGAGAGGCAGTCGCGTTCGCATGACTTCACTGACCATCGGCATCGTCGGCCTGCCCAACGTCGGCAAGAGCACCCTGTTCAACGCGCTGACCAAGAACGACGTACTCGCCGCGAACTACCCGTTCGCCACCATCGAGCCGAACGTCGGGGTGGTCGGCCTGCCGGACGAGCGGCTGGACAAGCTCGCCGAGATTCACGGTTCGCAGAAGATCATCCCCGCGCCGGTCTCCTTCGTCGACATCGCCGGCCTGGTCCGGGGCGCGTCGAAGGGCCAGGGCCGGGGCAACGCCTTCCTGGCCAACATCCGGGACGCCGCCGCGATCTGCCAGGTCGTCCGGGTCTTCTCCGACCCCAACGTGGTGCACGTCGACGGCAAGGTCTCGCCCGGCGACGACATCGAGACGATCAACACCGAGCTGATCCTGGCCGACCTCCAGACCATCGAGAAGGCCCTGCCCCGGCTGGAGAAGGAGGCGAAGGTCCGCAAGGACCGGGCCGCCGCCGTCACCGCCGCGAAGAAGGCAGCCGAGCTGCTCGACACCGGAGTCACCCTCTACGCGGGCGCGGCCAACGCCGGGATCGAGGTGGCCGAGCTGCGCGAGCTGCACCTGCTGACCACCAAGCCCTTCCTGTACGTCTTCAACGTCGACGAGGCGGAACTCAACAACGCCGACCTGCTCGACGAGCTGCGACTGCTGGTCGCACCGGCCGAGGCGATCTTCATGGACGCCAAGGTCGAGTCGGAGCTGACCGACCTGCCTCCGGACGAGGCGCGGGAACTGCTGGAGTCGATCGGGCAGTCCGAGCCCGGTCTCGACCAGCTCATCCGGGTCGGCTTCCGCACCCTGGGGTTGCAGACGTATTTGACCGCCGGGCCGAAGGAGGCCCGGGCCTGGACCGTCCCGATCGGGGCGACCGCGCCGGAGGCGGCCGGTGTGATCCACTCCGACTTCCAGCGCGGCTTCATCAAGGCCGAGATCGTCTCGTACGACGACCTGGTCGCCACCGGCTCGATGGCAGCCGCCAAGGCCGCCGGCCGGGTCCGGATCGAGGGCAAGGACTACGTCATGCAGGACGGCGACGTGGTGGAGTTCCGCTTCAACGTCTGACTGCGGTCGGGCTCGACTCAGCCGGCCTGCGCGGCCAGGCTCGCCGCGATGGTGTCGGCGACCGGCGTCGTCGGGCGGCCGATGAGTCGGGACAGGTCACCGGGCGTGCCGGCGAGCCGACCCCGGCTGATCGCCTCGTCCACCTCCACCAGTATGTCGGCGAAGGGGGCGGGGACACCGGCGCTGGTCAGGATCGCCGCCCGCTCCGGGCCGGGCAGGGAGGTGTGCACGACCGTCCGGCCGCTGCGCCGGGACACCTCCTCGGCGAACTCCTCGAAGGTCCACGCGGTGTCGCCACTCAGCTCGTACGCCTTGCCCAGGTGCCCCTCCTCGCGCAACACGACAGCCGCGGCGGCGGCGTAGTCCGCCCGGGTGGCGGTGGCGATCCGGCTGCCCGGGGTGACGTTGGTGACGATGGCACCCCGGGTCAGGATCCCCGGCAGCTCGTTGACGGCGTACATCTCGGAGTACCAGTTGTTCCGCAGGAACGTGTACGGCAGGCCGGAGTCGAGGATGAGCTGCTCGGTCTCCCGGTGCTCGGTGGCGAGCTGAAAGTCGGCCCGGGGGCCGCCGAACACCCCGGTGTAGGCCAACTGGGCGACGCCGGTGACCCGGGCCGCCTCGATCACCGCGGCGTGCTGGGGGATGCGCCTGCCGACCTCGCTGCCGGAGATCAGCAGTACCCGGTCGTCGGGCTGGAAGGCCCGGGTGAAGGTGTCCGGCTCGTCGTAGTCGGCGACGTGCAGCCCGACGCCCAGGGTCACCAGCTCGGCCGCCCGTTCCTTGCTCCGGGCGACGGCGGTGATCCCGTCCGCCGGCACGCCCCCCGCGAGCAGGTCGGCGATGATCAGGCGGCCGAGCTGGCCGGTCGCCCCGGTGATGACGATGCTCATCTGAGTGCTTCTTCCAGTCGTCTGGCGGCGCAGGTGCACGCCGCACGTCCTGCACTCACTGTAGGAGTGGTATGGGATCTGGTGACAGTACCCACTTCAGAGTAAGGTAGTGACGTGAGCGTAACCGAGAATTCGCCCCCCTCCGGTCGGGTTCCGTCCGGATCGGGCGGCACGGCGCCCGACGTCAACCGGGTGGACTGCCCGTCCCGGGGGGTGCTCGAACACGTCACCAGCCGTTGGGGCGTGCTGGTGCTGGCCGCGCTGCTGCACCGGTCGTACCGGTTCAGCGAGCTGCGCCGCCAGGTCGGCGGGGTGAGCGAGAAGATGCTGGCGCAGACCCTCCAGACCCTGGAGCGGGACGGCTTCGTGCACCGCGCCGCCAAACCGGTGATCCCGCCCCGGGTGGACTACTCGCTGACCCCGACCGGACGGGAGGTCGCGCAGCAGGTGTCGGCGCTGGCCCGCTGGGTCGAGGGCCGGCTGGACGACGTCCTCACCGCCCGGAAGGCGTACGACGCGACACGGGAAGCCTGAGCGTCGGCGGGTCCGTCCCGGGTGCGTCCTCCGCCGGCGACCGGCCGGACAGCAGCCGGTCGATGGTCACGAGATGTAGTGCAGGATCACGTTGTGTACGTGGTGACTCTTCTGGTCGCCACGGAACTCCACCTCGTAGGTGTGGGTGCCGACGTTGATCGCGATGGCGCCGGTGGAGAAGAACGAACCACCCCAGGACTTGTTGCTCACCACGCTCACGCTGGTGATCTTCGAGTACGGGATGCTGGTGATCGCGAACTTCTTGCCGACGAACGACTTGTCCTGGATGATCACGCGTCGGTCGGTCAGCCCGATGAACCCGGTGCCCGTGCCGATGGCGTCGTAGACGGCGATGACCTGTTCCCCGTCGAGCAGACCGCTCTCGATCTGCTTGAGCTGCTCACGACGGTCATAGGTGACGTTGGCCATGATCCGAGGGTAGGAGGGGCCCGCCACCACCGCACCGCGCCGTTGGTTGCCGCGTCCGAGGAGGACAGGCCGGGCCTCGGCCGGTCAGTTCGGAGCGGTCACCGCGCGGTAGACGTCCTCGATCCGGGCGGCGAGGGTGACCTCACCCTCGGTGATCTCGCTGTCGTCGCGGGGACCGATCCTGATCTGGGTGTGCCCGTCCAGCCGCCGGACCTCCGGGCGGAGATGCAGCGCGTCCGCGATGACCTTTATCCGCTCGGTGAGGGCCGCGTGCTGGGTGTCGTCGAGGATGAGGGTCCGCTTGATCTGCTGTCCCTCGCGGGTCCAGTCGCCCAGTAGGGTGAGTGCGTCGCTCAGGTAGTCGCGGTCCATCCGGCCACCCCACAGAGCACGCATCGCCAAACCTCCCAGGCGTCGTTGCCGGCTTGTGGCCAAATCGTCGCCATCCCGTGTCTCGGTCGGTGCTCCCTAGTCTGTCGCTGGCCGGCTGGTGTGTCCACGTCCACCCTTCCGTCTTCTATTGGCCGGTGGGTCCGGCGCAGCTACCCGAATTCCCGATTGATCTGGCACGCTGGACGCCCGTGCGGACCGATTGGGCGAACGGTAACGACCGGGATGGGCCGACTGGGGGACATTCCGGGCGCGGACGGCGGGAGCCGAAAGTCGTGGTGGGGGCAGCCATCGTGGTTGCCGGCCGGGTACTCGCCTGTGCGCGATCTCACCCGCCGGAGGTGGCCGGCCGGTGGGAGTTCCCGGGTGGCAAGGTCGAGCCGGGCGAGTCCGAGGTCGCCGCGCTGGTCCGGGAGTGTGCCGAGGAGCTGGGCGTACGGGTCGAGATCGGTGACCGGGTCGGCCGGGATGTCCGGATGGGTCATGGCCGCTCGGTGCTCCGGGTCTATCTGGCCGCACTCGTCGACGGGGACCAGCCGCAGCCCCTGGAGCACTCCGAACTGCGCTGGCTGCGCCCGGAAGAGCTGGACAGCGTGCCGTGGCTGCCGGCGGACGTACCGATCGTGGCGGCGCTGCGCCCGGTGCTGGCCGCGTCCTGACCGACCGGCTGGTGCTGAACACCGTCGCCCGTCGCCCGTCGCCGGACCGGTACCGGCCCCGGGCGCGGGCCGAACTCACCCTCCGGTGACCTCGGCCCGCGCCACGAGACGGGTCAGTCCTTGTCGCGCGGCTGTGCCGGGTGGCTGTAGTTGAGCCCCTCGGCCGGCAGCGGGAAGGTCACGTCGTCACCGAACGGTGAGGGCGCGGCCGCCTTGTCGAAGGTGAACTCGCTGATCGCCAACCGACCCCGGGAGTCCAGCGGGGGCGCGGTCGGGTGCGGGACCTGCCGGCCCCAGTGCACGCCGTGCTCCGCCCCGGCCTCGGCCTCGGGCTCGTGCGAACCGCCCGCGTGCGAGTGCACCGAGCCGAGTTCGTCCGGGTCGCGCGGGGGCTGGCCCTGCGCGACCTCGTTCTGCTTGCCACGGCGGAAGATCTTGCTACCGAGCCACACAACTGGATCGTACCGTCGGTCGACGACGCGTTCCTTCATTGGGATGATCGCGTTGTCAGTGATCTTGATGTGCTCGGGGCAGACCTCGGTGCAGCACTTGGTGATGTTGCAGTAGCCGAGACCCTGCGACGCCTGGGCGTACTCCTTGCGGTCCGTCTTCGCGTCCAGCGGGTGCATGTCCAGCTCTGCGGCGCGGATGAAGTAGCGCGGCCCGGAGAAGGCGACCTTGTTCTCCTCGTGGTCCCGGACCACGTGGCAGGTGTTCTGGCACAGGAAGCACTCGATGCACTTGCGGAACTCCTGCGACCGCTCGACGTCGACCTGCTGCATCCGGTAGTCACCCGGCTTCAACTCGGTCGGCGGGGCGAACGCCGGGGTCTCCCGGGCCTTCTCGTAGTTGTACGAGACGTCGGTGACCAGGTCCCGGATCACCGGGAAGGTCCGCAGCGGGGTGATGGTGACCGTCTCGTTCTCCTCGAACGTCGACATCCGGGTCATGCAGCCCAGCCGGGGCATGCCGTTGATCTCCATCGAGCAGGAGCCGCACTTGCCGGCCTTGCAGTTCCACCGGCAGGCCAGGTCCGGCGCCTCGGTCGCCTGCAACCGGTGGATGACGTCGAGGACCACCTCACCCTCGTTCACCTGCACCTGGTAGTCGGTCAGCTCCCCGCCCGACTCGTCCCCGCGCCAGACCTTGAAGTGGCGGGTGGCGCCGGCCTTGCCGGTGCCGCCCGGCGCGTTCTGTGTCGCCATTACTTGGCCGCCTCCTCAGCGTGCGCCTCTGCGGTGAGGGCGTCGAAGTCCGCCAGCTCCTCTTCGGTCAGGTACTTGGCCAGCTCGGTGCGGTCGAAGAGCTGGATCAGCTCGCCCCGCATCTTCGGCAGCGGCTTGTGCTCCAGGCGTACCTTGTCGCCGTCGAGCGAGCAGACCAGGTTGACCGTGCGCCACTGCGGCGCCATGGTCGGGAAGTCCTCCCGGGTGTGGCCACCCCGGGACTCCTCGCGCTCCAGCGCCGCCCGGGCGGTGCACTCCGAGACCACCAGCATGTTGCGCAGGTCCAGCGCCAGGTGCCAGCCGGGGTTGTAGCGGCGACCGCCGGCCGCCGACACCCGGGTCACCCGGTCCCGCAGGTCGGCCAGCTTGACCAGCGACTCCTCCAGCTCGCCCTTGCGCCGGATGATGCCGACCAGGTCGCCCATCACCGCCTGGAGGTCCTGCTGCAACGTGTACGGGTTCTCCCCGCCCTCGCGCTCCAGCGGAGCCAGCGCCCGGTCCACCGCGGCCTCGACGTCCGCCGCCGACACCTTCGGCCGGGCGGCCAGCCCTCCGGCGTACGACGAGGCGTGCTCGCCGGCCCGCTTGCCGAAGACCAGCAGGTCGGAGAGGGAGTTGCCGCCGAGCCGGTTGGAGCCGTGCATGCCGCCGGAGACCTCACCGGCGGCGAAGAGCCCCTGCACGTGTCCGGCCGCCGCGCCGCTGTCCGGGTCGACCTCGACGCCACCCATCACGTAGTGGCAGGTCGGCCCGACCTCCATCGGCTCGGCCGTGATGTCGACGTCGGCCAGCTCCTTGAACTGGTGGTACATCGAGGGCAGCCGGCGGCGTACCTCCTCGGCCGGCAGCCGGCTGGCGATGTCCAGGTAGACGCCGCCGGCCGGCGTACCCCGACCGGCCTTGACCTCGGCGTTGATCGCCCGGGCGACCTCGTCCCGGGGCAGCAGCTCCGGCGGGCGCCGGTTGTTGTCCGGGTCGGTGTACCAGCGGTCCGCCTCCTCCTCGGTCTCCGCGTACTGCTTCCGGAAGACGTCGGGGACGTAGTTGAACATGAACCGCTTGCCCTCGGAGTTCTTCAGCACCCCGCCGTCGCCCCGGACCGACTCGGTGACCAGGATGCCCTTCACCGAGGGCGGCCAGACCATGCCGGTCGGGTGGAACTGGAGGAACTCCATGTTGATCAGCGTGGCGCCGGCCCGCAGCGCCAGCGCGTGCCCGTCCCCGGTGTACTCCCAGGAGTTCGAGGTGACCTTGTAGGACCGGCCGACCCCGCCGGTGGCCAGCACCACGGCCGGGGCCTCGAAGAGGACGAACTCGCCGGACTCCCGGTAGTAGCCGAACGCGCCGGCGATCCGGTCCCCGTCGAGCAGCAGTTCGGTGATGGTGGTCTCGGCGAAGACCTTGATCCGGGCCTCGTAGTCGCCGTGCGCCTTCTTGTCCTCCTGCTGCAACGAGACGATCTTCTGTTGCAGGGTGCGGATCAGCTCCAGGCCGGTCCGGTCGCCGACGTGCGCCAGCCGCGGGTACTCGTGGCCGCCGAAGTTGCGCTGCGAGATCTTCCCGTCCTTGGTGCGGTCGAAGAGCGCACCGTACGTCTCCAGCTCCCAGATCCGCTGCGGCGACTCCTTGGCGTGCAGCTCGGCCATCCGGAAGTTGTTCAGGAACTTGCCGCCCCGCATGGTGTCCCGGAAGTGCACCTGCCAGTTGTCCCGGCTGTTCACGTTCCCCATCGCGGCGGCGGCGCCGCCCTCGGCCATCACGGTGTGGGCCTTGCCGAACAGCGACTTCGAGATGATCGCGGTGCGCTTCCCGGCCAGCCGGGCCTCGATCGCCGCGCGGAGGCCGGCACCACCGGCACCGATGACGACGACGTCGTAGTGGTGTCGTTCGATTCGGGTAGTCATGTCAGAGGCCCTTTAGTTGATGAACCGCAGGTCGTCGAACCAGTTGGCGGAGAGCGCCATGACATAGAAGTCGGTCAGCGCCAAGGTGCCCAGGGTGATCCAGGCGAGCTGCATGTGCCGGACGTTGAGCTTCGAGACGAACGTCCAGAACCGGTACCGCACCGGGTGCTGGGAGAAGTGCTTCAACCGGCCGCCCGCGATGTGCCGGCAGGAGTGGCAGGAGAGCGTGTACGCCCAGAGCATCACCACGTTGCCGAGCAGGACCAGGTTGCCGAGGCCGAAGCCGAAGCCCTTCGGGCTGTGGAAGGCGAGGACCGCGTCCCAGCTGTTGATCAGCGAGATGATCACGGCGGCGTAGAAGGTGTAGCGGTGCAGGTTCTGGCCGAGCAGCGGGAAGCGGGTCTCGCCGGTGTAGGTCTTGTGCCCGTCCGGGACCGCGCAGGCCGGCGGCGAGAGCCAGAACGACCGGTAGTACGCCTTGCGGTAGTAGTAGCAGGTGAGCCGGAACAGCAGCAGGAACGGCAGGGTCAGCGCGGCGTCTGGGATGATCCACCAGCCGGGGAGCACCCGGCCGAAGTGCGCCGCCTCGGGGATGCAGGCTTCCGTCACGCACGGCGAGTAGAACGGGGTCAGGTAGTGGTAATCCGCGACCCAGTAGAAGTCGTGCATGAATACCCGCACCGTGGCGTACGTGACCCAGGCGCCGAGTCCGATCACCGTGATCAGTGGAGCGAACCACCAGCGGTCGGTACGCAGGGTTTTTGCCGTGATGGCCGCGCGCTGGCGCACGCTCCCCGGCAGTCCGGCCGGAGGTGGGGCCGTCCTCGTAGTCATCTATGTCTCCCTGACGGGGCCCGGTCTGGCTGACGGGCACGGATGGTGTTCCGGCGGGGCGCGCGGGGGCAGGGGAGGACCCGCAGCCGCGCTACCTGCGTCCGCGTCGGTGCACACGTTACGCCGCACGTTGACGAGCACATGCGCAAGGGAGTCTCGCGGGTTTCCCGCCGATTACGAAAGTCCTGTTCCCGGATCCGGGCGCGGTTGTGCATAACTTCACTCGGTGACGCCCACCGTGCCGGGTACGGCCGGATCGGTGTGGCCGAGCGGGGCGCGGACGATTCGGTTCAGCGGCGGAACGTGAACTGCTGACAGCTCTGGTGCGCTGTCTACAGGTCGGGCGCGCCGAGTCTGCGGGCGGCCGAGGCGCACTCCTCGGGCCCGTGCTGCAACCGGTCCACCACAGGCCGGCCCGCCGGATCGCGCGGCGCGATGAAGAACGCCGGCTCGCCGTTGGTCACCTGCCGGTCGAGTGCGTCCGCGTAACTGGCCCGGGCGTCGACCAGCCGCTGCCAGGACTCGCCACGACCGTCCCGGTCGTCGTCGGGGTCCTCGTTCCACCAGCCGCGTAGTCGCTCGATTTCGGACAGGAACGGCCGTACCGCGGCGTTCTCGTCCCGGATCGCCGCCGCCCGCTCGCCCGGACTTCCGGCGGCACCGGGCGGGGTCAACCGGTTGAGCCGCCTCTCCAGCTCGCGGCAGGCATCCTCGCCCCGGGCCTGGGCCGTCCGCTCGTGGTCGGACTCCCGGGCGAATCGGCCCAGGCCGGCCGCGAACGCGCCGAGGCAGCCGCAGACCAGCAGTACCAGGACCGCCGCACCGGCGATTCCGGCGATGGTCAGCCGGCGGCGCCGCCGGGCGGCCGGGTCGGGCGGACGTCGCTGCCCGGCCGGCTGGTCGGTGCCGGCCGGCGCACCCGGGGGTACGTCGCCGGCCCTGCCCGCCGGCTCGGCCCGGCCCGGGCTGTCAGGCCCGTACCGGGAGCCGGTGCCCGCGTCGTCGGCGGCAGGGGTGGTCGCGTCGTCCGTCACGCCACACAGTGAAGCACCGTGACGCGATCCGGGCATCCCCGCGCGGGGCGACGGGGAGGTTCCGCCGTCCCGGAGACCGGTCAGCCGGAGGCGCCGCCGGTGAAGTTCCACGAGGCCAGCCGGAGTGGCGGCGCCGACCACCACGCGCTGCTGAAGGTCTGGGACTGCAACACCGAGTGCCGGCCGATCCCGAGTACGGCGCCGGGGGCGAGCGCCTGCGGATAGGACTGGGTGAACCGGAAGTTCTGCACTGCGGCGGCCACCTCACCGTCCTCGATCAGCCACACGCCGTTGCGGGTGAGCCCGGTGACGACCAGACTCCTCGGGTCGAGGACCCGGGTGTACCAGAGGTCGGTGACCAGCAGCCCGCGCCGTACCTGGGCGACCAGCGCGGCGGTGTCCGCGTCGACCACCGGCCCGGAGACCTCGCCCGGCCTGGTCACACCGTTCGGCGACGCGGCCGGTGCCAGCCCGAGGTGCAGCGGGACCGCCCCGGTGGCCGCGCCGCCCGGCACGGCGTGCCCGGTCGAGGAGGTGCCGGCCTCGGCGGCGGTCCGCCGGTCGTGCGCCACCGTCCGGGTGACGCCGTGCTCGACCAGCGCGACCGGAGTCCGGGGGCTGCCCTCGGCGTCGAACGGCAGCGCCGGTCCGGCCAGCGCGTCGTCCAGCAGCGTGATCGACCGGTCGAACTGTTCCTCCCCCGGCACAGCGAACGAGCGCTGCTCGTTGTACGCCTTTCCGTTGAAGCCGTAGGTCGACAAGTTCTGTAGCAGGTCGGCGACGGCGGTCGGCTCCAGCACCACCTCGTACCGCCCGGGGGGCAGTTCGACGGGGGCGACCCCGGCCCGCGCCTTCACCGACGCGCGCGCGCCGAGTACGCCGCCGGCCAGGTCGGCGAGGCGGAACGAGCCCAGCCGGGCCACCCCGTCCGCGCCACCGCACCGGGCGATCCCGTCCATCGCCGCCTCGGTGCTCCGCCCGGTCACCGCGTGCCCGGCCGTGTTGGCGAACGCCGCGGTCCGCTGCCCGGTACGGCAGTAGCCGGCCGCCTCCAGCCCACCGGCGGTCTCGACGAACTCGCGTACCCGCTCGGCCCGCTGCTCCGGCCCGGCCACGGCGGTGGCCTCGTCCCAGTTGCCGCTCCCGTCCACCGTGGTCGGTGGGGTGAGCCCCGGCCAGCCCGGGTCGGGCGGGCAGTGCCGGACCGCCGCGACGGTACGTTCGACCAGGTCACGCACTCCCTCGGCACTCACCATCGTGGACGACCCGGTGGCGGTACGCCCGTCGAGGTGCAGCCGCAGCCGCACGGTTGTGACGGCGTCGGCCATGTTCTGGTGGATGAAGGAGTTCGCGAACCTGGTCAGCGCCAGCTCGGCGTGCTCGGTGCCGGCCTCCGCCTCGGCACCCGGCCCGGCGACCTGCCGGACGAGTTCGACGACCTGGCCGGCGAGGTCGAGTGGGGATGTCATCAAGAGCCGCCCGAGAAACCGCTGGCTTCGGCCATGGGGAGGTAAGGGTGGTCCGGTGTGCTGTTGGTTTTTGGCATGGCGTCGACTCCTCTGCGGGGCCGGAACTGTCGGATGGGGCTGGGATGCTCGCGGGTGTGGAAGAGGTGGTGCGGTACACCTTCCGGTTGCGTCCTGGCGCGACTGCGGAGGCCGCGCTGCTTGGCGAGTGGGGGCGGTGTCGTTGGCTGTGGAACGAGGCTGTCCACCAGTACAGAACCGGCCGCAGACCCACCTTTGGCAGGTTGTCGAGGTTGTTGACCGAGGCGCGGGCCCGCTCGTCGTGGCTGCGCGAAGGGTCTCAGGTCGCGCAGCAGCAGACGTTGCGTAGCTACGCTCTGGCCCTTCAGCACTCGTTCAGGGTGAAGGGACGGGGTCGGCCTAGGGTCAAACGGCGTAAGGACGCCGTGCCCAGTCTGGAATACACCAGGCGTGGGTTTTCGGTTCGCGACCGTCGGCTGCGGCTGCCCGGCGGCGTCACCGTTCCGGTCGTCTGGTCTCGCGAGTTGCCGTCCGATCCGAGCAGTGTCCGGGTCTACCGGGACACGCTCGGGCACTGGTACGCCTCCTTCGTCGTGCGCCGTTACATCGCGCCCGCCCCCGATGCCGAGGGTGCGATCGGTGTCGACTGGGGTGTCACCACGACCGCGACAACGACGGACGCGGCCTACGACCTGCCGTACCTCGGCCACCGGAAACGGTGCGCCGCCGAACTCGCCAAACTCCAACGCCGGATGGCCCGCCGCCGGCGGCCCAGGGGTGTGAAGCCGTCGAACGGCTACCTGCGCGCCAAGCGTCAGGCGGCGAAGCTGGCGAAGAAGGCGGCCCGGCAGAACGCCCACGATGCCCGTGTCTGGGCGAAGAAGATCGTCGACAACCACGCGACGATCGCGGTCGAGGATTTCAAGCCGACGTTCCTGGCCAGGTCCCGGATGGCGGGCAAGGCTGCTGATGCGGCGATTGGTGCGGCGAAGCGGGAACTTGTCGATCGTGGCT